>NZ_JACBGN010000110.1 GCF_013401435.1 Streptomyces sp. BR123 | reverse complement strand
GGCGGGCCCCGCTCGGGCCGGGTGGGTCAGCGGACGGTGATGAAGGGGTCCGCGGGCCGTGCCACCCGCTCGGGCGGCGACGCGGCGGGGTGCCCGATGGCCACCGCCCCCATCGGCTCCCAGTCCTCCGGCAGCCCCAGCACCTTGCGGACGACGTCCCGGCAGAACATCGTCGACGACACCCACGCCGAACCGAGCCGTTCCCCGGCCAGCGCGACCAGGAAGTTCTGCACGCCGGCGCCGGTCGCGACGACGAACATCTCCCGTTCGGCGGCGTCCCGCCGGGCGTGCCCGTACGTGTGCGCACCGTCCATGACCATGCACGGCACGGCCAGGTACGGCGCGTTCCGCAGGACATCCCCCCGCCGGATCCGCCGGGCGATGGATTCCTCGGTCTTGCCGTCGCGCCGCAGGTCCTCGATCCAGGCGTCCCGCATCGCGTCGAGCAGTTCGCGCCGCGCGGTCTCGGATTCGAGCAGGACGAACCGCCACGGCGTCGTGTGGTGGGGCGCCGGGGCGGTCACGGCGGCCGCGACGGCCCGCCGGACCGCGGCGGGGTCGACCGGCTCGGCGGTGAAGGCCCGTACCGTGCGGCGCTGTGTGACGGCCTCCCGTACTGCTTCGGAGGTGCCGAGGCGGAACAGGTCGTCGGCGGCGGCCCGGAAGAGTTGGGCGGCGGTGGCGCCGTCGCCGAGCACGTGCCCGAGCCCGCGTACGACGGCGACGGGCAGTCCGGCGGCCTTGCCCTTGACGAGGTCGCCGGCGGCGGCGAGTTCGTCGGCGGTGGCGACGACGGTCGCGCTGAGCGGGTTGCCGTGTGCGTCGGTGCCGCCGCGCAGGTCGTCGAGGACGCGGACGCCGGCGGCGCCGATGGCCACGTCGGTCAGCCCGGCCCGCCAGGGCCGTCCGAAGGTGTCGGTGACGATGACGCCGACGTCGACGCAGAGCAGTTCGCGCAGTCCGGCGCGGATCGCGGCTGCGGAGGCGTCGGGGTTCTCGGGCAGGAGCAGGACGGTGCCGGGCTCGGTGTTGGAGGCGTCGACGCCGGCGGCGGCCATGACCAGGCCCTGCCGGTTCTCGACGATCCGCAGCGGGCCGCGGCGTGCGACGACCCGTACGGTCTCGGCGTCTATGGCCTCTTCGCGGGAGTCGGCCCGGACGATGCGGCCCTCCGCCTTGGAGACGATCTTCGAGGTGACGAGGAGGACGTCGCCGTCGCGGAGTCCGGGCGCCGCGTCGGCGACGAGCCGGGCCAGGTCGTCGCCGGGCCGGACCTCCGGTATCCCGGCGACGGCCCACACCTCGTAGGAGGGCGAGGGCGACGGCGAAGGCGACGGCGTGGGCACGCTCACCGGGCGCCCTCCGCCAGGGCCAGGGCGGCGCGGGCCATCTCGGCGGTGGCGTCGAGGTCGGTCATCATCAGCGGCACGGCGCGGCAGGCGATCCCGGCGGCTTCCACCTCGGCGACGGCGTCCGCGTCCGCGGTGTCGACGAGCCAGCCGTCGATGAGGTCGGCGCCGTAGTGGCGGGCGACGGCGGCGGCGGTGGCTTCGACCCCGACGGCGGCCAGCACCTTGTCGGCCATGCCGCGTACGGGGGCGCCGCCGACGATGGGGGAGAGGCCGATGACGGGCGCCGCGGCGCCGGCGACGGCCTCGCGGATGCCGGGTACGGCGAGGATCGTGCCGACGGAGACGACCGGGTTGGACGGCGGGAAGAGGATGACGTCGGCGGCGGCGATGGCTTCGAGCACGCCGGGCGCGGGCTTGGCCTGTTCGGCGCCGACGGGTACGACGGCTTCGGCGTCGACGGAGGCGCGCAGCCGGACCCAGTACTCCTGGAAGTGGATGACGCGGCGTTCGCCGGTGCCGGTGTCGGTGACGGCGACGTGGGTCTCGACGCGGTCGTCGGACATGGGGAGCAGCCGGACGCCGGGCTGCCAGCGGTCGCAGAGGGCTTCGGTGACGGCGCTCAGCGGATAGCCGGCGCCGATCATCTGGGTGCGGACGATGTGGGTGGCGAAGTCGCGGTCGCCGAGGCCGAACCAGCCGGGTCCGACCCCGTAGGCGGCGAGTTCCTCCTTGACGGTGAAGGACTCGTCGGCGCGGCCCCAGCCCTGTTCCTCGTTGATGCCGCCGCCGAGGGTGTACATGACCGTGTCGAGGTCCGGGCACACCTTGAGCCCGAACAGGTGGATGTCGTCACCGGTGTTGCCGATGACCGTGATGTCCGCGTCGGGGACTGCCGACTTGAGTCCGCGGAGGAAACGGGCGCCGCCGATGCCGCCGGCCAGAACAACAATGCGCATGCAGACAGTCTGTCAGCCGCAGGCTGTCACCTGAGGGGTGGTGGTCGGGCGACGGGCGGGCCTGTCAGCCGCAGGCTGTCACCTGAGGGGTGGTGGTCGGGCGACGGGCGGGCCTGTCGGGCGCGCCCGGTCAGACGGAGAGGGCCTCGGGCTGGGCGGGGGAGCAGTTGTGCATCGGCATCTCGGTGAGGCCGGGGAAGTAGACGTGCAGGCTGACGGCGCCGTCGAGGCTGTCGTTGACGACCTCGTGGGCGTAGCCGGGGGCGAAGACGCGCTGGGCGCCGGCCCGGAGGGTGAGGGCGCCGCGGGTGCTGTGCTCGGTGAGGGCGCCGTCGAGGACGGTGAGGACGCCGGAGGAGGCGCCGTGGTCGTGGCGGCCGCTGCCCTGGCCGGGGACCCAGCTGAGCAGCCAGACCTCGTAGCCGATGGGGGCACCCCCTGCTCGAGCGGAGCCGAGAGCTTGGGGGACGGTGCGCAGGCGGTGGTACCAGCGGGTGGTGGCGTCGTAGCGGACGAGGTGCTGCCAGCTCGCGCGGTCCTCGGCGATGGAGCGGGCGAGGCCGGCGAACTCGGCGACGGTGGTCGGGTGTTCTCGGGCGGGCTGGAGGAGGTGCTGGACCGCGAGGATGTCGCCGGCGATCTGGAGGTCGCTCTCCGTGACCGCCGGGCGCTCGGCCGCCGGGTCGGCGGAGGTCGTGGAAGCGGAAGCGGAAGCGGAAGCAGTGGGTGCGGGGGTGCGCATAGCGGTCCTCGGGGATGTCAGGGGTTCTGGCGGTTGCTGTGGGGGTGGCCGGAGCTCAGGGGAGCCGGGGGCTCCGAAGGCATCAACAGCTGCAACAGCAACAGCGGACCTGGGCAGCGCGCAGGAACCCACGAACGGGGGTCCTCTCGGCGGCTGCGGTCACTGACATGGGGACTAGGAGACCGGGTGCGGGGCCGGACTGTCAACCCAATGGCCGGTTTGGCGGAAAAGGTTCATCTGATCCGGTTAACGCGATCGGAGAAAGGTTTGTGCACCCCGCGGCCGGGGAGATGGCGCTCCGGGTACCGCTGTTGCCCCGTTCAAACGTGCGATGTCAACTCGTGATCGTAATGTGATCTGTGCCGCTTCTTTGGCCGGATTGCAACCGGTCCGCAGGGTGCCGCGTCGGTTGCGGGTGAAGTGGGCGCGGTTGGACGTCAGTGGCTTGTGTCACGATTTTTGGCGATTTGATCACTTTCTGCATAGCCTTGGTTCCGCAGAGTGAATAAGGGCCCCAATAGCAGATCCCAGCTTGACTGCGCTGGAGCCCCCCACTTGTAATTTCACTCGTGTCGTTACGTAGCGATGAGTAACGACGCCACCACGGGGATGCACAGACAGAGCGAGGGGCGCACATGACCGAGCTGTTTCAGGAACTGCTGGTCGAGGAAGCGGACGAAGAGCTCGGATGGCAGGAGCGCGCCCTGTGCGCTCAGACCGACCCCGAGTCCTTCTTTCCCGAGAAGGGCGGCTCCACCCGCGAGGCCAAGAAGGTCTGCCTCGCCTGCGAAGTCCGCTCCGAATGCCTTGAGTACGCCCTCGCCAACGACGAGCGATTCGGCATCTGGGGCGGCCTGTCCGAACGCGAGCGCCGCAGGCTGAAAAAGGCCGCCGTCTGACCGCTCCCGCCACACGCCGGACAACTCCACAAGCACACCACACGGTCCGCCTCCTGCCCCTTCCCCGCAGGAGGCGGACCGGTGTGTTCCCAGCCGTTAGTGTGGGGCGCTGTCCAGCAGCCTCCGAGGGGCACACCACCCCCGGATCCTCCCTCCGGCCGCCCGGGGGGACCCCCAGGCCGGAGGGTCAGTAGAGCGATGTCCCTGCACAGCCAGTCGACGGCCTCCCACCAGGCTGACGCCACTCCCCAGTTCCCCCGGCACGTCGTCACCGCGGTCCTCGTCGCCCACGACGGGGCGCGCTGGCTCCCCAGGACCCTTGCCGGGCTCCTCGGCCAGGAACGCCCCGCCCAGAACCACGTCGCCGCCGACACCGGCAGCGCCGACGACTCGGCCCGGCTGCTCTCCGAGGCCCTCGGCGACGACCGCGTCCTCCACCTCGCCCGCCGCAGCGGATTCGGCGCCGCCGTCGACGAGGCCGCCCGCTCCGCCGGCACCCTCACCCCCGAGGACCTCCCCTACCTCAAGCGCCCCAGCGGCTGGGACCCCGTCAGCCGGACCTGGCGCGACGACACCTACGACCTCCCCGAACTGCCCCACGGCGAACCCGTCCAGTGGCTGTGGCTGCTCCACGACGACAGCGCCCCCGAGCCCGACGCCCTCACCGAGCTGCTGCGCGTCGCCGAGGAGAACCCCGACGCCGCCGTCATCGGCCCCAAACTGCGCGGCTGGTACGACAACAGGCAGCTCCTCGAAGCCGGCGTCACCATCGCCCGCAACGGCCGCCGCTGGACCGGCCTCGACCGCCGCGAACACGACCAGGGCCAGCACGACCAGGTCCGCCAGGTCCTCTCCGTCTCCACCGCCGGCATGCTCGTGCGCCGCGACGTCTACGACGAACTCGGCGGCTTCGACCGCCGCCTGCCCCTCATGCGCGACGACGTCGACCTGTGCTGGCGCGCCCAGAGCGCCGGCCACACCGTCCTCGTCGCCCCCGACGCCGTCCTGCGGCACGCCGAGGCCGCCGCCCGCGAGCGCCGCACCGTCGACTGCGCCGGCCGCAGCGCCGTCAGCCCGCACCGCGTCGACAAGGCCGGCGCCGTCTACACGATGCTCGCCAACACCTCCGGCCGGGCCCTCCCGTACGTCCTGCTGCGCCTGATCACCGGTACCGTGCTGCGCACCCTCGCCTGCCTCGTCGGCAAGGCCCCCGGCCAGGCCGTCGACGAGTTCACCGGCCTCCTCGCCACCCTGCTGCGCCCCGGCCGCATCCTCGGCGCCCGCCGCCGGCGCGGCCGCCCCGCCGTCGCCGCCAAGGAACTGCGCCCCCTGTTCCCGCCGCCCGGCGCCACGGTACGGGCCGGCGCCGAACAACTCGCCGGATACCTCGGCAGCGGCAGCGGCCGCGACACCGACAGCGCCGCCGCCGGCCGGCACGGCGGAGCCGTCGAGCCCGGCCCCGGCGGCGAGGACGCCGACTACCTCCACGTCGAACAGTTCGCGCGCCTGAAGCGGATCGCCCGCAACCCCGCGCCCGTCCTCTTCGCCCTCCTCCTGCTGGTTTCCGTCATCGCCTGCCGCGGCCTCCTCGGCGGCGGCTCCCTCATGGGCGGCGCCCTGCTGCCCGCCCCCGACAGCGGCCTCGACCTCTGGCACCGCTACACGCGCGACTGGCAGCCCGTCGGAACCGGATCCACCGTCGGCGCACCCCCCTACCTCGCCGTCCTCGGAGCCCTCTCCACCCTGCTCCTCGGCTCCACCGACGCCGCCCTGACCCTGCTGCTCGTCTGCTCGGTCCCGCTCGCCGGGCTCACCGCCTACTTCGCCTCCCGGCCCCTCGTCGGCTCCCGGCTGCTGCGCGCCTGGGCCGCCGTCGCCTACGCCTTCCTGCCCGCCGTCACCGGCGCCCTCGCCGGCGGCCGCCTCGGCACCGCCGTCCTCGCGATCCTGCTCCCCCTCCTCGCCCGCTCCGCCGTCTCCGCCCTCGGCGTCGGCGCTTGCGGCACCGCGGCCGGCGCTCCCGAGCAGCGGGGCGGACGGCGCGCGGTGTGGACGTACACCCTCCTGCTGACCCTCGCCACCGCCTTCACCCCCGTCGTGTGGCCGCTCGCCGCCGTCCTCGGCACCGCCGCGGCGGTGCGGCGCCGCGGCGGACGGAAGGCGTACGGGCTGCGGCTGCTCGCCTCCCTCACCGTCCCGATCCTCGTCCTCGCCCCCTGGTTCCCGGGCCTGCTCCTGCACCCCGGGCGCCTCCTGGACGAGGCCGGCCTGCCCGGCGCCGCCGGCCAGGCAGGCGCCCTCGACCTCGTCGGCCTCAGCCCCGGCGGCCCCCGAACCCCCGGCGGCCTGCTCCTCCTCGGCATCGTCCTCGCCGCCCTGGCCGCTCTGCTGCGCGCCGAGCGGCGGCTCGCCG
The DNA here is from genome assembly GCF_013401435.1 of Streptomyces sp. BR123. Classification (GTDB taxonomy): domain Bacteria; phylum Actinomycetota; class Actinomycetes; order Streptomycetales; family Streptomycetaceae; genus Streptomyces. The sequence continues at coordinate 15,633 of NZ_JACBGN010000110.1, read as the reverse complement.
TCCGCGCCGCCTGGACCGCCGCCCTCGCCGCGCTGGCCCTCGCCGTCGTCCTGGACCGCACCGGCTGGGCCGGACCCGCCGTCCTCGTGTACGGGCTCGCCCTCCTCGCCGCCGCCGCCGTCGGCGCGGACGGGGCCAGGGAGCGCCTCGCCGCCAGCAGCTTCGGCTGGCGCCAGCCCGCCGCCGCCCTGATCGCCCTCGCGGCCGCCGCCGGCCCGCTCCTCGCCGCGGCCGCCTGGGCGCTCTCCGGCGCCGCCGGCCCGCTGGAGCGTCGCGACCCGGTCCAGGTTCCCGCCTTCGTCGCCGAAGAGGGCGGCACGCGCGACCAGGCCCGGACCCTCGTCCTCGGCGGCACCTCGCCCGCCACCGTCTCCTACACCCTCGTACGCGGCTCCGGCGCCGGCCTCGGCGACGCCGAAGTCGCCGCCGCGGCCGGCAGCACCCCCGCCCTCGACAAGGTCGTCTCCAGCCTCGTCGCCGGATCCGGCGCAGACCAGAGCGACCAGCTCAGCGGATACGGCATCCGCTACGTCCTTCTCCGCTCGGGGTCCCCCCGCCCCGGCGGAACCGAAGGCGGAGAAGGCTCCCCGCAGCAGATGCACAAGGTCCTCGACACCACCCCCGGCCTGAGCCGGCTCAGCCAGCTCGACGGCGCCGCCCTGTGGCGCGTGGACCGCCAGGTCGCCCGCGCCGTCATCGTCTCCGGCAAGCCGGGCGAGGCCCCGATCCCGGTGGCCTCCGGCCCCGTCGAGGCCCACACCAGGATCCCGGCGGGCGAGGCCGGCCGCGTCCTGCGCATCGCCGACAGCGCCGCCCCCGGCTGGCGGGCCACCCTCGACGGCGAGCCGCTCAAGGCGAAGACCCTCGACGGTTGGGCCCAGGGCTTCGAACTGCCCGCCGCCGGAGGCCGCCTCGACCTCGTCCACGATGACTCCTTCCCCCGGACCGCCTGGCACTGGGCCCAGGGCGCGCTCGTCCTGCTGCTGCTCGTGATGGCCCTGCCCGGCCGCCGGGTGAGCCTCGACGACGACCTGCCGGACGAGGACGCCGCCCCCGAGCGGCCCGCACCCGGCGAGGCCGGCGAGGGCCGCCGGGCCCGCCGCCTGCGAGTCGAGACCGACGGGGCGACCGCCCCCGCCGCCGTCACCGAGGCCGAGCCCGCGGGAGCCGTCGCCGACCCGTACGCCGGGATCCCCGCACAGCCCGTCTACGGGGAGGAGTCCTACGCGTACCAGCCGTACGCCGACCAGCCGTACGCCGACCAGCCGTACGGCGACCAGATGTACGCCGACCCGCCGTACCCGGACCCGCCGTACGCCGACCAGGCGTACGCCTCCCCGACCCCCGCCGGCCAGGGCTACGCCTACGGGCAGCAGGCCCCGCAGCAGCCGTACGTACCCGCCCAGGCCGCGCCGGACCCCGAGCAGCACCCGTACGACCGGCAGGGCCACGACCCCCAGGGCCACGACCTCCACCAGGCCTACCCCCAGCAGCCGCACGCCCCGCAGCCGTACTCCCCCCACCCGTACGCCCAGCAGCCGTACGACGCCTACGGACAGCACGGCCAGCGTCCCGACGGGAGCCCCCAGCAGTGAAGCAGCGCGCACCCATGACGCTGGCGGCCGCCGCCGCGGCCCTCGCGACCCTCGCCGGCCTCGCCCACCTCACCGCGCCCGCCGCCCCGGCCGCCGCCGACGGCGGCAAGACGGCCGCGGTCCGGATGCCGGTCGAGCGGTCCGAGCTGGTCTGCCCGGCTCCCAGCTCCTCCGACATCGCCGAGACCACGTACACGGCGATCACCCCCGGCGCGGCCGGCGGCGGCAAGGGCTCGGCCCGCCTGCTCGGCGCCACCAAGGAGGCCAAGCCCGTCCTGGAGCCGAAGGAGCGCGGCAGGCCGGTCGGGGCGACCGCCTCCGGCGCCGAGGCCCCCGGCCTGGCCGGCATCGCCGACGGCGTCCTCGCCCCCGGCTGGACGGCCCAGCAGACGACGAAGGTCTCCGTGGGCCGGGCCCGCGGCCTGCTCGGCGTCGGCTGCACCGCCCCCGGCACCGACTTCTGGTTCCCCGGCGCGAGCACGGCCAAGGGGCGCGAGGACTACGTGCACCTCACCAACCCGGACGACACCGCAGCCGTGATCGACATCAAGATGTTCGGCCCGGACGGCCTGGTCAAGGACGAGACCGGGGTCAGCGAGAACATCCGCATCGACCCCCGCTCCACCAAGGCGATCTCGCTGGCCTCCCTCGCGCCCGGCAAGGAGCTCGCCGACGTCACCGCCCACGTGACCACCCGCGCCGGCCGCGTCGGCGCCTCGCTCCAGGCCTGCGAGGAGGGCGTCGGGGCGGACTGGCTGCCGGCCTCCGCCGATCCGGCCCCCGACCGGGTGCTGCCCGGGATCCCCGCGGACGCCACCTCCGTGAGGCTGGTCGCGTTCGCGCCCGGCGAGGAGGACGCCGACCTCTCCGTGAAGCTGGCCGGCCCGAACGGCTCGATCAGCCCGGCCGGCACCGAGAAGCTGCACGTCAAGGCCGGTATGACGGCGAGCGTGGACCTGGGCGACGTCACCCGCGGCGAGGCGGGCTCGCTGCTGCTCGCCCCGGCCGACCCGAAGAAGGCCGTGCCGGTCGTGGCGGCGCTGCGCGTGGTCCGCGGCAGCGGAGCCAAGCAGGAGCTGGCCTTCGTACCGGCCGCCGGGCCGGTGGGGGCGCGGGCCACCGTCCCCGACAACCGGGCCGACGAGAACGCGAGCGTGCTGTCGCTGACCGCGGCCGGGGCCGACGCGAAGGTGAAGGTCACGGCCTCCCCGGGGACGGAGGCGGGCGAGCCGGCCTCGAAGGAGGTCACCGTCAAGGCGGGCACCACGCAGACCGTATCCCTGGCCCCGGGCGGGGCGAAGGGCGCCTACGCGCTGACGGTCGAGACCCTCTCCGGCGGCCCGGTCCACGCGGCCCGCACCCTGACGCTGCCCCACGAGGGCATCGTGATGTTCACCGTCCAGACCCTGTCCGACGACCGCGGCACGGTCCCGGTGCCCAAGGCCGTCCAAGACCTCTCGGTGCTCACCCGGTAGCCGGCCGCGCCGCCGGGCGGACCGCGCGGGGCGGACCCGCACCCCGCACGGCGTCGCGCCGGGCGCCGTGCGCGGCGTCAGTCCTGGCCGTACCGCGGGTCCACCGTCTCCGGGGACAGCCCCAGCAGCTCCGCCACCTGCTCCACCACGATCTCGTGCACGAGCAGCGCCCGGTCGTCCCGCGTCTTCGACCGGATCTCCACCGGCCGACGGAACACCATGATCCGCGCCGGCCGCCCCGGGCCCGACGCCTCCGACAGCGCGCCCAGCGGCACGGCCTCGTCGTTCCAGCCGGCGTCCGGGCCGCCCGGCGGCCCCGGCACGTCCGCGACCAGGAACTCCACGTCGGCCAGCTGAGGCCAGCGCCGCTCCAGCCGCTCCACCGAATCCCGTACGAGGTCGCCGAAGAGCTCGGCCCGGCTCGCGGCCAGCGGCACCTGGGGCGGGGCCACCGGACCGCGCATCCCCCGCCCGTGCCGGTCGCGGCGGCGGACGCGCGGTTCGGCGGGGGGTTCTGCGGGATGCGGTGCGCGAGGTGGCACGGGGCTGTCGGTCACCCCCGCAGCGTAGCCCCGAAACGGGCCCCGACCGGGGCGTTTCGGGGGCCGCCGGGCCCCGTCGCGGAGGCGACACGGGGGAGTGACCGGCGGGAGAGTCGTCGCGGCCCGGTCAAGAGTGCGGTACCGTCCAACGTCGTGAGCCTTGTACGTCGCTGTTCGCGCACTGCGTGCGGCCGCCCTGCCGTCGCGACCCTGACGTACGTCTACGCCGACTCGACCGCAGTTCTCGGCCCGCTCGCCACGTATGCCGAACCCCACTGTTACGACCTGTGCGCCGAGCACTCCGAGCGCCTGACCGCACCCCGCGGCTGGGACGTCGTGCGCCTGACCGACGGGTCGGGTCCGTCCCGCCCCAGCGGCGACGACCTCGAAGCGCTGGCCAACGCCGTCCGCGAGGCGGCCCGCCCGCACGACCGCGCCGCCGAGGCCGGCCGCGGCCCCGCCCAGGGCGGTCCGGGATCGGGCGGGGAGACCCGCCGCGGGCACCTGCGGGTGCTGCGCTCCCCCGACTCCTGACGGCGGCCGCGTCCTGACGGCCGCCGGGTCCTGACGGCCGTCCTCCCCAAGAGGCGCGGCCCGGTGGGAGGATCTCCCTGCACGGTAGGTTGGGCCACCGCAACAGGACCTTTCAGGAGGGGCAGGCAGTGGCCGCAGATTTCTCGAACATCGTCAAGGCGTACGACGTACGCGGCGTCGTGCCCGACGAGTGGGACGAATCGCTGGCCGAGCTGTTCGGCGCCGCCTTCGTCGAGGTCACCGCCGCCACCGCGATCGTCGTCGGCCACGACATGCGGCCCTCCTCGCCCGGCCTGTCGGCCGCCTTCGCGCGCGGCGCCGCCGCCCGCGGCACCGACGTCACCCTGATCGGGCTGTGCTCCACCGACCAGCTGTACTACGCCTCCGGCAAGCTCGACCTGCCCGGCGCGATGTTCACCGCCTCCCACAACCCGGCCCGCTACAACGGCATCAAGCTCTGCCGCGCCGGCGCCGCCCCCGTCGGCCGGGACACGGGCCTGGCGACGATCCGCGAGCTCGTCGAGAAGTGGTCCGACGAAGGCCTCCCCCCGGTCCCCGAGGGCACCACCCCCGGCACCGTCACCGAGCAGGACACCCTCCTCGGCTACGCCGAGCACCTCAAGTCGCTCGTCGACGTCGGCGGGATCCGCCCCCTGAAGGTCGTCGTGGACGCGGGCAACGGCATGGGCGGCCACACCGTCCCGACCGTCTTCGACGGCCTTCCGCTGGAACTCGTGCCGATGTACTTCGAGCTCGACGGCACCTTCCCGAACCACGAGGCCAACCCCCTCGACCCGAAGAACATCGTCGACCTCCAGGTCCGCGTGCGCGCCGAGGGCGCCGACCTCGGCCTCGCCTTCGACGGCGACGCCGACCGCTGCTTCGTCGTCGACGAGCGCGGCGAGGGCGTCTCCCCGTCCGCGATCACCGCGCTCGTCGCGGCCCGCGAACTCGCCCGCAACGGCGGCACCGGCACGGTGATCCACAACCTGATCACCTCCTGGTCCGTGCCCGAGGTCGTCCGCGAGAACGGCGGCACCCCCGTCCGCACCCGCGTCGGCCACTCCTTCATCAAGGAGGAGATGGCCCGTACCGGCGCCATCTTCGGCGGCGAGCACTCGGCGCACTACTACTTCAAGGACTTCTGGAACGCCGACACCGGCATGCTCGCCGCGCTCCACGTCCTCGCGGCCCTCGGCGGCCAGGAGGGCCCCCTCTCCGCCCTCGTCGCCTCCTACGACCGCTACGCCGGCTCCGGCGAGATCAACTCCACCGTCGCCGACCAGGCCGCCCGCATCGCCGCCGTCAAGGCCGCGTACGGCAGTGCCGACGGCGTCACCCTCGACGAGCTGGACGGCCTCACCGCCACCTCCGCCGACTGGTGGTTCAACCTGCGCCCCTCCAACACCGAGCCGCTGCTGCGCCTCAACGTCGAGGCCCGCGAACCGGGGACCCTCGCCCGGGTCCGCGACGAGGTCCTCGCCCTGGTCCGCGCCTGACCGGCCCGCCCCCGGCCAGTCCGCGTCCGATCGGACCGCGTCCGACCGGACCGGGCCACCGCCGGGCCGCGCGAGACGCGGCCCGGCGGTACGCTGACCTCGCCCAATCCGCATGTTCGAAGGGAAGCGCCCCATGCCGCTCGAAGCCGGCCTTCTGGAGATCCTCGCCTGCCCCGCCTGCCACTCTCCCCTGGAGGACAAGTCGGCCGACGAGACGGCTCCCGAGCTGATCTGCACCGGCCGGGACTGCGGCCTCGCCTACCCGGTCCGCGACGGCATCCCGGTCCTCCTCGTGGACGAGGCCCGCCGCCCCGCCTGAGTACGCACCAGCCGCACGACGCACAGGGCGCCCGCCGCAGCGCCGGGCGCCCGAGCAACCGAGTCGCCCGCCCTTCTGAACCAGCCGGAGGCCGCCATGCTCGACGAGTCGCTCCTCGACGCACCGGAGGAGCTCGCCCGCGCCGACCGCCGCGGCCTGCTCCGCGGCGCCGCCGAGGCCGGGGCCAGAGTCCGCACCGCAGCCCGGCACGCCGGTGAGGCAGGCCTGGCGGACCTGCGCCCCGACGGCCGGCCCCGCGCCGTCCTCATCGCCGGCCCCGGCACCGCCGCCAGCGGCGTGGCCGACCTGCTCGGCGCCCTCGCCGGAGCCTCCGCCCCCGTCACCCGGCTGCACCCCACCGGGGTCGCGCACGCCCCCGGCGCGCTTCGCTGGACCCTGCCCGGCTGGGCCGGCCCCGTCGACCTGCTGCTCATCACCACCACCGACGGCACCGAACCCGGCCTCGCCGTCCTCGCCGAGCAGGCCTACCGGCGGGGCTGCACCGTCGTCGCCGTCGCCCCCGAGCGCTCCCCGCTCACCGAGGCCGTCGACGGCGCCCACGGACTCCTCGTCCCCATGGCCAAGGCCCCGTACCAGGAGTACGACGAGTCCGCCGCCGCCGGCCCCGGCGCCCTGTGGGCCCTGCTCACCCCGCTCCTGCTGCTGCTCGACAAGGTCGGCCTGATCACCGCCGACCCCGAGGCCCTCCAGCGCGTCGCCGACCGCCTCGACCGCACCGCCGAACGCTGCGGCCCGGCCATCGCCACCTACTCCAACCCCGCCAAGACCCTCGCCGCCGAACTCGCCGACTCCCTCCCCCTCATCTGGAGCGAGGGCGCCGGTGCCGGCCCGGCCGGCCGCCGCTTCGCCGCCACCCTCGCCGAGCTCGCCGGCCGCCCCGCCCTGTCCGCCGACCTCCCCGAGGCCCTGCCCGCCCACGGTGTGCTGCTCGCGGGTGCCCTTGCGGCGGGCGCCGACCCCGAGGACTTCTTCCGCGACCGGGTCGAGGAGTCGCAGGCCCTCCGCGCCCGCGTCGTCCTGCTGCGCGACCGGCCCGCGGGCGGGCTCTCCGCCGCCCCGGCCGCGCGTGAACTCGCCCTCAGCCACGACACGGCCGTCAGCGAGCTCGAACCCGAGGAAGGCGGCGAGCTCGAACAGCTCGCGGAACTCCTCGCCGTCACGGACTTCGCCACGGCCTACCTCGCGCTGGCGGCCACCCGGGGACACGGCTGAGCACGGTCACGGGCCTGCCCTTCATCCAGGAAGACGGACGACGATGGACCGCCTGACGAACACGATCCGCCCCTACGCCTGGGGATCGACCACCGCGATCCCCGGGCTCCTCGGCATCGAGCCGACCGGAGAGCCCCAGGCCGAACTGTGGATGGGCGCCCACCCCGGTGCGCCCTCCCGCCTCGACCGCGGCGCCGGCGAAACCACCCTCGCGGACGTCATCGCCGCCGACCCCGAGCGCGAGCTCGGCGCCGCCGCCGTCGCCAAGTTCGGCCCCCGCCTGCCCTTCCTCTTCAAGATCCTCGCCGCCGGGGCGCCGCTCTCCCTCCAGGTCCACCCCGACCGGGAACAGGCCCGCGCCGGCTACGCCGAGGAGGAGCGCCGCGGCATTCCCATGGACGCCGCCCACCGCAACTACAAGGACCCCAACCACAAGCCCGAGGTGCTCTGCGCGCTCACCCCCTTCGAGGGACTGTGCGGCTTCCGCCCGCCCCTGGAGGCCGCCCGGCTCCTCGCCGGCCTGGAGGTCGACTCCCTCAAGCCGTACGTGGACCTGCTGCAGGCCCACCCCGAGGAGGCGGCCCTGCGCGAGATGCTCACCGCCGTACTCACCGCCGACCGCGACGAGATGGCCCACTCCGTCGCCGAGGCCGCGGCCGCCGCCGAACGCCTCGCAGGCCCGTACGCCCCGTACGCCACCCTCGTGCACCACCACCCCGGCGACCCGGGCGTGATCGCCGCCATGCTGCTCAACCACGTCCGACTCCAGCCGGGCGAGGCCATGTTCCTCGGCGCGGGCGTCCCCCACGCCTACCTCGACGGCCTCGGCGTCGAACTGCTCGCCAACTCCGACAACGTGCTCCGCGCCGGACTCACCCCCAAGCACGTGGACGTGCCCGAACTGCTGCGGATCGTCCGCTTCGAACCGGGCGACCCGGCACTGCTGCGCCCCGAGGGCAACGGCGAGGAGGTCTACGAGACGCCCATCGACGAGTTCCGGCTCTCCCGCTTCACCCTCGCCCCCGGCGCCGCACCCCGCACCCTGCCCTCCGGCGCCCCGCAGATCCTGCTGTGCACGGCGGGCCGCCCGAAGGCCGGCGAACTGGCCCTCGCACCCGGCGAGTCGGTGTTCGTACCGGCCGGCGAGGAGGCCGAACTGTCCGGGACGGGCACCGTCTACCGCGCCACCGTCGTCCTCTGACACCGCCGCCCGGACCGGAGCCCGCGGCGGCGGCTGCAAGAATGTGCGGCCGTAGCGCGGCGCCCCGGCCTGGGCCGCCGTACCGAGGAAGGGACATCAGGCACCCATGAGTGCGTCGGGCGGAACCAGGGCGATCGTGGCGGCACTCGCCGCCAACCTCGCCATCGCGGTAGCCAAGTTCGTGGCCTTCGTCTTCAGCGGCTCGTCGTCGATGCTCGCGGAGAGCGTCCACTCGCTGGCGGACTCCGGGAACCAGGGACTGCTGCTGCTCGGCGGGAAGAAGGCCCAGCGCGAGGCAACACCGCAACACCCCTTCGGGTACGGGCGCGAGCGCTACATCTACGCGTTCCTGGTCTCCATCATCCTGTTCTCGGTCGGCGGCATGTTCGCCCTCTACGAGGGCTACGAGAAGATCAAGCACCCGCACCCGATCGAGGACTGGTGGTGGCCGATCGGCGTCCTGGTCTTCGCGATCATCGCGGAGAGCTTCTCCTTCCGTACGGCGATCAAGGAGTCGAACGAGCTCCGCGGCAGCCTCACCTGGAGCCAGTTCGTCAAGCGGGCCAAGGCCCCCGAGCTGCCGGTCGTCCTCCTGGAGGACCTCGGCGCGCTGGTCGGCCTCGTGCTCGCCCTGGGCGGCGTCGGCCTGGCCCTGCTGACCGGCGACGGCGTCTGGGACGGCATCGGCACCCTCGCCATCGGCACCCTGCTCATCCTGATCGCGATCGTCCTGGCCGTGGAGACCAAGTCCCTGCTGCTCGGCGAGGCCGCGGGCCTGGAGGAGATCGAGAAGATCAAGACCGCGGTCGTCGACGGCGAGACCGTCACCGGCCTCATCCACATGCGGACCCTGCACCTGGGGCCCGAGGAGCTCCTCGTCGCCGCCAAGATCGCCGTCCGGCACGAGGACTCGGCGGCGACCGTCGCCGCGGCGATCGACGCGGCCGAGGCCCGCATCCGCGAGGCGGTCCCGATCGCCCGCGTGATCTACCTGGAGCCGGACATCTACAGCGAGGAGGCGGCGGCCGCGGGCCACGACCCGGCCGCCACCCCGGGCGGCCCCGGCGCCCACTGACCCGGGACCCACGGCCGATGCCCCCGGCCGGGCCCACGGCTCACGGAGAAGCCCCCGCAGCGCGTGCTGCGGGGGCTTCTCCGCCGTCGGGATGCGGCCCGGTCAGGGCGCCGGAGCCATCGGGACCCGCGGCTCCGACTCCCGCACCGCCGGTCCACGCCGCAGGGCCCGCCGGCGGGCCACCCACGCGCCCGTCCCGAGACCGCCGCCGACCAGGAGGACCGCGAAGCCGGCGAACATGACACCGCCGGCGACGATCAGCGCCGTCGGCCGCTCAACGGCCTTGCCGGTCACCGCCGACAGCGGGAGGGAGCCGTGGCCCGGGTCGCCGGTGCGGAAGGCGGAGTCCAGCGAGTTCCCGCGGTTGTCCCCCATCACGAACATCCGCCCCTCCGGCACCGTGACCTCGAAGGAGACGGCCGCCGGGAGCCGCCGGTCCTTCAGGTACGGCTCATCCAGCGGCTGCCCGTTGAGCCGGAGCGCGGCGTCACCCGCGCGGTACGCGATCCGGTCGCCCCCGAGGGCCACCACACGCTTGATCCCCGGGCCTCCCAGCCGCCATCCGGGAGCGTCGAAGAGCACCACGTCCCCGCGCCGGACGCCCAGTTCCCCGGCGTCGCCCAGCGCGAAATAGGCGATGTCCCCGGGCCGGTACGCCGGGTACATGCTCTCCGAGGGCACCGAGTACCCCCGGACCGCCTGCTGGTTCACCGCGAGCGCCCATGCCGCCGGCACCGCGACCATCACCGTCCCCAGCGCCAGCAGCACTCTCGCCCAGATGCCCAGTCCCCGCCCCGGCCCGCGCCCCATGAATCCGTCCTTCCGCATAAGTGTGGTGGCCGGAAGCGTACGGAACCCGGACCGGATCCGCGCATCGCCGCCGGCCCGCAGGCACGGAGACCGGACCGATCGGTCTCTTTTCCTTGATCTCTTTCCCCCATCCACTGGGGTCCGCCCGGTGATCGGTGTAGATTCGACACCAGTGTCAGGCGTCGCTGCTGATGGCGGTCGGGCGGTCCTCACGACCGGCCGAGGGGAGAGAGGGCCCCCGACGGACTGAGCGCTCGGTGCACCGCCCCAGGCGATGCGCGGCTCAGCCGTACCCACCTCTCGAACCATGAGGAGCAGCACCCGTGGACTTCAAGGTCGCAGACCTTTCCCTTGCCGCCTTCGGCCGCAAGGAGATCACCCTGGCCGAGCACGAGATGCCGGGTCTGATGTCGATCCGCCGCGAGTACGCGCAGGCGCAGCCGCTGGCCGGCGCCCGCATCACCGGCTCGCTGCACATGACCGTGCAGACGGCCGTCCTGATCGAGACCCTGGTCGCCCTGGGCGCCGAGGTCCGCTGGGCCTCCTGCAACATCTTCTCCACCCAGGACCACGCGGCCGCCGCCATCGCCGTCGGCCCGAACGGCACCCCGGAGAACCCGCAGGGCGTCCCGGTCTTCGCCTGGAAGGGCGAGACGCTGGAGGAGTACTGGTGGTGCACGGAGCAGGCGCTGACCTGGCCGAACACCCCCACCGGCGGCCCGAACATGATCCTCGACGACGGTGGTGACGCCACCCTCCTCGTCCACAAGGGCGTCGAGTTCGAGAAGGCCGGCGAGGCCCCGGACCCGTCGACGGCGGACTCCGAGGAGTACGGCCACATCCTGACCCTCCTGGGCCGCACCCTCTCCGAGAGCCCCCAGAAGTGGACCCAGCTGGCGTCCGACGTCCGCGGTGTCACCGAGGAGACCACGACCGGCGTCCACCGCCTGTACGAGATGATGCAGGAAGGCACCCTGCTGTTCCCGGCGATCAACGTGAACGACGCCGTGACGAAGTCGAAGTTCGACAACAAGTACGGCTGCCGGCACTCCCTGATCGACGGCATCAACCGGGCCACCGACGTCCTCATCGGCGGCAAGACCGCCGTCGTCTTCGGTTACGGCGACGTCGGCAAGGGCTGCGCGGAGTCGCTGCGCGGCCAGGGCGCCCGCGTCATCATCACCGAGATCGACCCGATCTGCGCCCTTCAGGCCGCGATGGACGGCTACCAGGTCACCACCCTGGACGAGGTCGTCGAGACCGCCGACATCTTCATCACCACGACCGGCAACAAGGACATCATCATGGCCTCCGACATGGCCAAGATGAAGCACCAGGCGATCGTGGGCAACATCGGCCACTTCGACAACGAGATCGACATGGCCGGCCTGGCCAAGATCGAGGGCATCGTCAAGGACGAGGTCAAGCCGCAGGTCCACACCTGGACCTTCCCCGACGGCAAGGTCCTGATCGTGCTGTCCGAGGGCCGCCTGCTCAACCTGGGCAATGCGACCGGCCACCCCTCGTTCGTGATGTCGAACTCCTTCGCGGACCAGACCCTGGCCCAGATCGAGCTCTTCACCAAGCCCGAGGAGTACCCGATCGGCGTCTACACGCTGCCCAAGCACCTGGACGAGAAGGTCGCCCGCCTCCACCTCGACGCCCTCGGCGTCAAGCTGACCACCCTCCGCCCGGAGCAGGCCGCGTACATCGGCGTTAACGTCGAAGGCCCGTACAAGCCGGACCACTACCGCTACTGATCACCGCCCGGCGGTAGCAGCACGACACCCAGGCAGGCCCCCGGCGCAAGTCGCCGGGGGCCTGCCCCTTACCCGAGGAACCCGCCCCATGCCCCGCGGCCGCTACTCGCTCCACGACCCCCACGACGGCACCCGCCTCGGCGAGGAGCACTTCAACTGCGCCCCCGGCCCCTCCGGCTGGCGCTACGTCTCCCAGCTGACCGGCCCCGGCGGCGACCACCGCGGCTCCGTCGACCTGGCCGTCGACGAACTCGGCCGCCCCATCCGCCTCGAAGTCAACGCCGCGGGCTGGCAGGTCCGGGGCGCCGCCATCGACGGCGTCACCTGGGTCCGCTCCGACCCCACCGGCACCGAGGCCACCGAGGGCAACGTCCGCGCGGCCGCCTTCACCGGCACCTCGCCGGCCTTCCTCGTCGCCACCGCCCGCCTGCTGCGGCCCGCGCTCGGCGCACCCGCCACCCGGGTCCGGCTCGTCGCCCTCACCGATCCGGTACTGGCCCCCCGTACGGTCGACCAGGCCTGGGCCCTCGTCGGGCGCACGGAGCACGCGACGGACAGCGGGCCGCTCGTCGTCGACGAGTACCGGCTCACCGCCCTGGACACCGGCGAGGTCCACACGGTCCACCTGGCCGGTGACGTGGTCCTGTCGGCCCCGGGCATCGAGCTCGAACACCTGGAGACCCCGCCGTCGGTCTTCCCGCCGGAGGCCTGACCGACCGCGGCCCCGGCCCGGTCAGTACTCCTCGTCGGGGAACCCCCACCGGACCGCGGGCTTCGCATCGGGCGCGACCTCGGCGACCGTCGCCGCGAAGGACTTCTCGAACTCCGGCTGCCAGAGGTAGAAGCGCGACACGCACAGCGGGAAGTCCGACTCCCCGGAGACGAAGTACGCGCCGTCGTCGTCCACGGCCACGCCCAGGGTCACCTGGTTCTCGATGCATTCCTCGTACATCAGCTGCGACAGGGCCCGGACGACGGCCCAGGCCTGCGGCTCGTCGGCGACACCGGTGACGTCGAATGCAAGATCGATGTTGACTGACATGGCGGCAGCGTAGGCGGCCCCACCGACAGCCCTACGCGGGCGGCGCGAAGCCCGTCGACCGCACCGGCTCGCCACCCGACGGCGGCACGGCCGCCGGCACAGGAGCGGGCGCGGGCGCGAAGGCCGGAGCCGCCGGCGCGGGCGTGCTCCCCGAGGGCGCCGCCGCGGGCGGGCCGTACGCACCGGGCGCCCCGCCCGGGAGGGCACCCGGCATGCCCGCCCCCGCGGAGAACGCCCGGGCCGCGTCCCGCGACTGCCGCTCGTGCACCACCGCCAACAGGAACGCGGCCGCCGGCACCCCGGCCGGCGCGGGCGCTCCCGTACGGGCCACCAGGTCGTCCGCCAGCTTCGCCGCCATCGCGGCCCCCACCTGCGGGTCCAGCTGGTTCATCCGGGTCAGGTACTGGCGTATCGCCAGCCACAGCCCCTCCGGTACGGCCGACAGGTCCAGCCCCGTGAACCGCCCGGCCAGCCACGGCGGGGGCGCCGGAACCGGCATCACCGGCGCCCCCGGCACCCGCTCCCGTATGACCAGCGTCCCCCCGAACACGTCTCCCAGCCGCCGCCCCCGCGCCGACACCAGCGAGGCGATGCAGGCCACGGACCCGAAGGTCAGCAGCAGCTCCACGACCCCCATGGCCCCGCGCACGAGCGCGTGCCGGAAACGGACCGGACCGCCGTCGTCCCGGACCACCCGCAGCCCGCAGGCGAGCTTGCCGAGCGACCGGCCGTGGCTGAGCGTCTCCACCGCGATCGGTACGCCGACCAGCACCAGCAGGGTGTTCGCCACCGCGACCGCGGCCTGCGCGGCCTCGTCCAGGGACGCGGTCGCGTAGGCCAGCCCGACCGTGATCGCCAGATAGCCGGTGCCGTACACGAGCAGGTCGAGGAAGAAGGCCAGGGCCCGACTCGGCAGCCGTGCGGGCCTCAGCCCCAGGACGACCGCGTCCCCCGTCACCAGATCACTCACCGCTGCACACCCTTCCCGCGCCCGGACCCACCCCTCGGCCACCCAGTCTGCCAAGCTGACCACGGAAGAAGTAGCGCCGAAGGACGCCCGGCGGCAGGGGCCAGGGGCAGGGGGAGCGGCAACCGCATGGATCTCGACGTCTTCGTCACGGCCCACCGGGCGGAATGGGACCGCCTCGAACAGCTTTTGGGGCGCGGCCGCCGGTTGACCGGCGCCGAAGCCGATGAGCTCGTCTCGCTCTACCAGCGGGCCGCCACGCACCTCTCCCTCATCCAGTCCGGCACCCCGGACCCCATGCTCACGGGCCGGCTCACCCAGCTCGTGGCCCGGGCCCGGGCCACCGTGACGGGCGCCCGGCGCGCGAGCTGGCGCGACGCGGCCCGCTTCTTCACCGAGGGCTTCCCGGCGGCCGTCTACCGGAGCCGCCGCTGGTGGATACCGACCGCGCTGCTGTCCACCCTGCTCGGTGTGCTGATCGGCTGGTGGATCGCGACGCACCCCGAGGTGCAGGCGGCGATCGCCGCGCCGGAGGAGCTGAAGGCGCTCACGCAGCCGGGGGGCGGCTACGAGACCTACTACTCCAGCCACCCGGCGGCGTCCTTCGCCGCCAAGGTGTGGACGAACAACGCCCAGGCGGCCGCGATGTGCCTGGTGCTGGGCGCCTTCCTGGGGATCCCCGTGCTCTGGATCCTCTTCCTGAACATGGTGAACCTCGGCGTCGGCATCGGGCTGATGACCTCCGCCGGCCGGCTGGACGTGTTCCTCGGCCTGATCCTGCCGCACGGCCTGTTGGAGCTGACCGCGGTGTTCGTTGCCGCCGGAACGGGCCTGCGGCTCGGCTGGACCGTCATCGACCCGGGGCCCCGCACCCGCCGCGCCGCCCTTGCGGAACAGGGCCGGGCCGCCCTCGGCATGGCCATCGGCCTCGCGGTCGTCCTGTTCGTCTCGGGCCTGATCGAGGGCTTCGTGACCCCGTCCGGGCTTCCCACCTGGGCGCGGATCGGCATCGGCATCGCCGCCGAGGCCGTGTTCCTGGCGTACGTCTACGTGCTGGGCGGCAGGGCCGCGCGCGACGGCGAGGCGGGCGATGTGGAGGCCGCCGACCGCACGGCCACCCTCCCCACCGCGGCCTGATGTGCGCACGAGCCTGCGGAGCTGCTAGTCTCCTCGTCGTCCCGGAAAGACTGTTGACACGGTCGGACCGGGGAGGTAGATTCTAACGGTTGCCTCGAACGGGACAGTTCGGCAGCGACGGTTTGAAATCGACTTCGCCCCCAGGGAATCCAATTCGAGCGGGGCACAACCGACTCCTCATCCAGGAATCCGAAGCCGGGAAATCCGGTGGAAAACTTCTGATAGAGTCGGAATCGCCGGAAAGGGAAAACGCGAAAGCGAAGAACCCGGAAAGCGAAGCGCGAAACACTCTGATAGAGTGGGAAACGCAAGAACGAAAGCCCGGAGGAAAGCCCGAGAGGGTGAGTACGAAGGAAGCGTCCGTTCCTTGAGAACTCAACAGCGTGCCAAAAATCAACGCCAGAAGTTGATACCCCGTCCACTCCGGTGGATGAGGTTCCTTTG
>NZ_JACBGN010000010.1 GCF_013401435.1 Streptomyces sp. BR123 | reverse complement strand
GCCCTGGGGGCGGGCGGGACGGTCGTCGTCGCCGAGCAGCAGGCCCTGGTAGAGGTCGACGGCGGCGAGGTCGCAGAAGCCGGGGACGGTGACGTCGAGGAGTTCGCGGGCGGTGGTTTCGAGGTCGAGGGAGTTGCCGATGCGGTGTCCGGCTTCGTTGAGGAGGGCGAGATTGCGTCGTACGCCGGCGGCTTCGCGGGCGGCGAGGTGGCGGCGGGTGACGTCGGTGCCGATGCCGGCGACGCCGACGGGGCGGCCGCTGGCTCCGTGGACGCGGTAGAGGTTGATGGACCAGTGGCGGTTCTCGCGCCGGCCGGGGGCGGCGCCGGTGATGCGCAGGTCCGTGATGGCTTCGCCGGTTTCCAGGACCCTGCGGAGGGCTTCGGTCATCCGGTCGGCTTCCTGCGGCGGGAGGTAGTCGTGCACGGTGCGGCCGCGGTGTTCTTCGGCGGCGCCGCCGAAGACGGTGGTGAAGCGGCGGTTGGCGCGCTGGACGGTGAGGTCGGTGCCGAAGAGGAGGAAACCGAAGGGGGATTGGCCGAATATGGCCTGTGAGGCGGCGAGGTCGGACTCGATGCGGCGCAAGGCGCGGACGTCGACGACGACGCAGAGTGCGGCTCGTTCGGCGGCTTCGGTCTGGGTGGGCATCACATAGATCTCGGCCACGCCGTGGGCGCCGTTCCCGCCGGGGATGCGGAAGGGGACGAGGCCGGTCCATTCCTTGCCGTCGAGGATCTCGGCGACCCGTCGGTGCCCGCCTTCGCGCAGTTCCGGCGGCATGAAGGCGTCGACGGGGTCGTGTCCCACGACCTGGGCGGCGGTCAGGCCGAACAGTTCCTCGGCGCGCAGGCTCCACTGGTCGACGAGGCCGTCCGGTCCGATCGAGAACGATGCGACCTTGATGTAGTCATATATCGAGCCAGGCGGGCTGCTGTGCCACAGGGAGTCGTGCCATGTCTCCCCGGGCACACGGGCCTGATGTGCCTGCGCAGGTATCTCGCTCACGCGACCGTCCCCTCCAGCTCACCGCAACCGGACCGGCCATGACCGAAGTATTCAGCACCACGGCCCCGGACGGCACGGCGTTCCCGATCACGAAAAGGTCCCGACTGTTTCGAGCCATACCGGGTGATCGTCGGCCACCCTTCACCTTGTTACTCACCAGGAAGAGCCAACTCGAACCACACCGTCTTTCCCGACTTGCCGTGACGTGTCCCCCAGCGCTGTGCCGTGGCGGCCACGAGGTGCAGCCCGCGGCCGCCCTCGTCGTCGGCCTTCGCGACGCGTTCGCGGGGCGGATCCGGAAGCGGATCGGACACTTCCACAAGCAGGGCGCCTCCCTCGGCGAGGCTCTCCGGCGGGCCCTCACCAGCCTGCTCGCGCCGCTCCAGCCGGACCCCGATCGGCCCCGAGGCGTAGCGCAGCGAGTTGGTGACCAGCTCGCTGACCAGCAGAACGGTCACATCGCCGACGGAATCGAGGCCCCAGGAGCGCAGCTGGCCGCGCACGGCGTGACGTGCGGTGCGGACGGCACCGGGCTCGGCGGGGAAGGCCCATTCGGCACGTTCGCCGTCTGTGTCGATCACGCCGATCACTTCCCGGGCCGGCAGCGGCCCCCGTCCGGTTCAGCGAGGAGAGAGAGCCTCTTGGGGCGGTACACGATTAGGGACTAATAGGGCCATACCCGATATTCGAGGCGTCGTACCACGCATCCTCCGGGTACCGGCGCACTGTGGCACGGAGGGAGGAGGAAGCCGGGCTTCACGCGCCCCCGTGCGACCCGGTGTGCGCTGCGCGCAGCCGGCGCCCGATCTCGGCGACGGCGGGACGGTCCTGGTCGAGCCAGTCCACCGAGTCCAGTTCCCCGGCTTCGAGCCAGCGCAGCTCGTCGTGGTCCTCCAGGGGGGCGGGTTCGCCGGAGACCAGCCGGGCGGTCCACACGTGCAGGACGAGTCCGGGCTTCAGCGGCCACTCCCCCGGGATGCGCTCCAACGGCTCGGCCTCCACGCCGAGCTCCTCGCGCAGTTCGCGGACCAGCGCCTCGGGACCGGTTTCGCCGGGTTCGGCCTTGCCTCCGGGCAGCTCCCAGCGGCCGGCCAGCTCCGGGGGCGCGCTGCGCCGGGCGGCCAGCAGGCGGCCCTGATGACAAAGGGCTCCGCCCACGACCACACGTTCCGTCATGGGGCGGAGCCTATGCCAAGGCCGAGACGCTCAGTTCGTCGTGGCCGTCTGGCCGATTCGCTCGACCCAGTAGAGCTGCTTGTGTCCGAGGTCGTCGAGGCTGTCGACCACCTTCTGCGCCTCGGCACGGGTGGGGTAACGGCCCACCCGGTAGCGGTTGCCGTTGTCGTCCTGACGTATGACCAGCCACGGGAGCAGGGCACCGCTGTCGTTCATCGCGTCTCACCCTCCGCCGATCCACCTGCCCGGGAAACCCCATTGCGCATATGCCCGAGCTTACGCCCGACCTTTACTGAGCGGATACGGGTTTTCACGAAGAGGAACCTCGGCGGCGTATGCATCCGGCCATGCGTACGAGTGAGCCGCGCACGCCGGTCCGGACCCGGCGCACCACGGGGGCGGGCGGGCTCCCCGACGCGCCCCTCCGCGAGGCCCGCGCCGGCACTCCGGCCCTGGCCGGACGGCCCGTGCGCGGCGGACGCCCCCTCGGCGGGCGGCCCGGGGAGAAGGGGCGCGGCGGGGGCATGCGGAGCGCGTCGGCGCAGGCGCGGGTGAGGGGCGCAAGCGGAGTCCGGCGCAACCGCGCAGGCCCGCAGCGAAACGGAGCCACCGGTCCCGGTCGCGATCGCGCCGAAACCCGCCGGTAGGTTTACCGCACCGGGAGGTGGTAGGCGAGGCGGTAGCGGTCCGCCGGGACCACCACGTCGGCGGTTTCGACGGCGCGCCCGGAGGCGTAGTAGGTCCGGCCGATCACCAGCACGACGTGCCCGGGGACGCCGCCCAGCAGGGCGATCTCCTCCGCGAGGCCCGGCCGCGCCCCGACCTCCTCCACCACGTTGTCGACGACGAGGTCGATCGCGGCCATCCGGTCGACCACGCCGGAGCCGCCCAGCGGCCCCTCCTCGGGCAGCATCACCGGGGTCCGGCCGGTCAGGGCCAGCGGCTCCCACGAGGTGGACAGCATCATCACCTCGCCCGCGTCGCGGAAGACGTACTGCGTCCGCATGACCCGTTCACCCGCCTCGATGCCGAGCCGCTGCGCGATCGCGGCGGGGGCGGCGGCCTGCTCGCTGCCGGACTCCCACGTCCCGCGGGCACCCGCCTCCGCCTGCTCCTGGCGGAACGGCGTCGACGGCCCGCCCGTGCGGTAGCCGGAGCGGGCGACCCGTCTCGGCACCGGCTGCTCCCGTACGTACGTGCCCGACCCGGAGCGGCCCTCGACCAGGCCTTCGGCCATGAGCACCTTGCGCGCCTCCAGCGCCACGGTGTCGGACACCCCGTACTCCTCACGGATCCGGGCCTGCGAGGGGAGCCGGGCGTGCGGGGGCAGGGACCCATCGACGATCTTCTGTCGCAGATCCCCGGCGACGCGCAGATAGGCCGGCTGCTCACCGAAAGCCACTGAGGCCCTCCCATCAGGTTGACAGACAGCCACACCCTGGCAACGGTCGGTTGTGCACCGCAAGCGAGGGCCAGGGTTTCACTCGAAGTGATGAAGGCTGGTCACTGAAACCTCTTGTCGCGCGTCAGCCGCTGCGGTGTCAGGCGGGCGCCGTCGAGGCCCGGCCGCCCGGCCGCCCACCGGACCCGCCGCCCGCCCCGCCGCCGGATCCGCCGCCGGACCCGGCGTCCGGGCCCTCGTCCGCCCCACCACGCCGCTCGTCCTCCGACAGCCATTCCGGCACCACCGCCGACAGGCCGTACGCCCCGCGCAGCGCCTTCTCCGTGGCCACCGTCAGTGAGGCCACCGCCTGGTCCCAGGCGCCCTGGAAGTCTGCGGGCCGGACCGCCGCGCCCGCCTTCTGCCACGCCGCGCGCGCCGCCGCGACCTCCTTCAGCTGCGCCCGCGCCGGCCCGGCCAGCTCCGGCCGGCGCGCCGCGGCCTCCTCCAGCACCCGGGACTCCGCGGCCAGCGCCCGGTCCACCTCGCGGGCCCACTCGCGGTACGCCGGCAGCGCCTCGTGGAGGTCCTCGTCGGGCCCGTGCCCCAGCGCCAGGTCGGCCTCGTTCATCACGTGCAGGAAGGCCACTTGGTCCGGCTGCAGAAGCCCGGCGTCGCGGCGCAGGCTGCCGCGGTGCTCCTCGTCCGCCGTGCCGATCACGCACAGCAGCCGCCGCTCGCCGCCGCCCGCCCCCTCCCGTGAGGGCGCGAACCAGAACAGCTCCGCGTACGCCGGCAGCGCCCAGGAGTCCATGGCGTAGGAGTCCTGGGCGCGCCAGCAGGCCTCGGTGGCCGCCCTCTTCATCTGCCGGCCGCCGCGGAAGTGCGCCGGGTCGAAGCGGGCCGAGGAGGTGACCTCCCCGTGGTGCGGCTCCGTGCAGGCGACCCGGTAGAAGAGCGGGTCCTCGTCCATCAGGTCCCCGCCGGGGACGTTGAAGCAGTCGCCCGCCCGCAGCTCGTCGATGTCGGCGACCTCCCCCGCGACGTCCTCGTACGGCGAGAGCCCGTCGAGGCGGGAGAAGAGCGGCTCCGCGGCCCGGTCCACGGCCAGGAACAGCAGCACGGTCGTCACGAGCGACACCGCCAGGCCGGTGATCGCCAGCGGCCTGCCCCGCTCGCCCTTCCCGGCGATCTGGACGAGGGCCACGATCCCGAAGACGATGCCGAGCGGTGGCAGGCACACCAGCCCGACCAGCAGCGACGCCAGCGCGAAACCGTTGAGTGCCGGTTCCCCTTGGTCCTGCCGGGGGGACGGAGCCGGCCAGTGGGGCGGCGGCTGGGTGCTCACGGGGTACGGGCTCCATCGCAGGGTGACGCGAACGAATGCGCGAAACAGTACACAGCGGGGACGACCGCGGTGTCGGTCGCCCCCGCCGGTTCCGCTTCCGCGCGCCGCCGGCGTGCGGCGGTGATCCCGGACCAGGTGCGTTGCCCAGGACCGTGGTTGAGGTTCCCGGTTCGGGTTCCCGGTTCGGGTGCGCGGCTCGGGTTCACGGTTCGAGGCCGTGATGCAGAGCCGGCTCAGAGCCGGCTCGGAGCCGACTCGGATCCGGCTCGGATCCGGCTCAGAACTGCAGCGCCCAGGAGTCGATCCTGCCGGTGTCGATGTCGGCGTTGTCGTTCACCCGCAGCTTCCAGACGCCGTTCGCGGCCTCCGAGGAGGCGTTGACGGAGTAGGCCTGCAGGATGTTGTCCGCGCTGCCGCCACCGCGGTTGTGCAGGGTGTAGACGGAGCCGTCGGGGGCGACGAGGTCGACCTTCAGGTCACCGATGTACGTGTGCTTGATGTCGACCGAGACGCCCAGCGCGGCCGGGGCGTTGCCGGAGACGCCGCTGACGGTCAGCGGGGACTCGACGGTCGCGTTGTCGTTGATGGCGAAGTCGGCGGTGTTCTCGAAGCGCGGCCCGCCGGGCGGGGTGGTGCCGCCGCCGACGAACAGCAGGCGGTTCGGGGAGCCGGTGCCGGGGCTGGTCACCACGTTCGGGGTGGCCGCGGCCACGAGGGCCGAGGCCACCTGGTCCGGGGTGTTCGACGGGTTCTGGGAGAGGTGCACGGCGGCCGCGCCGGCGACGTGCGGCGAGGCCATCGAGGTGCCGGAGATGGTGTTGGTGGCGGTGTCGCCGGTGCCCCAGGCGGAGGTGATGGAGGAGCCGGGGGCGAAGAGGTCGAGGACGGTGCCGTAGTTGGAGAAGCCGGACTTGGCGTCGCTGCTGGTGGTGGAGCCGACCGTGATGGCCTCGGTGACGCGGGCCGGGGACTTGGTGCTGGCGTTGGTGGACTCGTTGCCCGCCGCGACCGCGTACGTGATGCCGGAGGCTATGGAGTTGCGGACGGCGGTGTCGAGGGCGGAGTCGGCCCCGCCGCCGAGGGACATGTTGGCCACGGCCGGCTTGACCGCGTTCCGGGTGACCCAGTCGATGCCGGCGACGACCTGGGCCGTCGTACCGGAGCCGTTGTTGTCGAGGACGCGGACGGCGACGATCTTCGCCTTCTTGGCGACGCCGTGGCTGCCGCCCGCGACGGTGCCGGCGACGTGCGTGCCGTGGCCGTGGCCGTCCTGGGCGGTGTTGTCGTTGTCGATGGCGTCGAAGCCGTAGGAGGCGCGGCCGCCGAAGTCGGTGTGGGTGATGCGCACGCCGGTGTCGATGACGTACGCGGTCACGCCCTCGCCGGCTTTGTCGGGGTACGTGTAACTGCTGTTCAGCGGGAGCGCGCGCTGGTCGATGCGGTCCAGGCCCCAGGACGGCGGGCTGGGCTGGGTGCCCTGGGCGCCGTCGACGGTGAAGACGCGGTTCTGCACGACGGACTTGACCGCCGGGTCCGCGGCGAGCTTCCTGGCCTGCGCCTCGGAGACCTCGACGGAGTAGCCGTTGAGGGCGGCGCTGTAGGTGCGGTCGATGCGGGCGCCGTACTTCTCGGCGACCGCCTTGCCGCCGGCCTCGGTCGAGCGGGTGGCGTCCTTCAGGGTCACGATGTAGCTGCCGGCCACGGAGCCGGGGGCGCCGGCGTTCTCGATGACGCCCTGCGCGCCGGAGTCGGCCGCGGAGGCGGGGAGCGCGGCGGCCGTGCCGAGCGCGAGGGCCAGGGCGGCGGCCGCGCTCAGCCCGGCGGCCTTCCGGCGGGTGTGACGCATGGACATGTGGGGGGTCCTCCTCGTCGGTGGTGCGCTTCGGGGATCCGGGACGGCGTCCCGGGGGCGTCACGCGGGGTGGGGACACGACCACGATGGCGCGCATGGTCATGGTCATGACAATTGCGAGAGAGGCTGCCGCGCTGCCGCCTCCGAAAGGTTGGCGCAGCGGCTCGGCATCCCACAAGGGGAAGGCGAGCGCGTAACATCCCTGCCATACACCGGCCATGAATGAGCAAAGGTGCTCCGCACATGACGCACGCACTCCCCGGATACGTCTGCCCCGACGACGGCACGCGTGCGGATGCCCGGACGGCGCCCTGGTGCTGCCCCGTCTGCAGCGGCCCGTGGGACCTCGACTTCACACCGGATCCGGCCACCGAGCTCACCCCCTCCGCCGGCCCC
The DNA here is from genome assembly GCF_013401435.1 of Streptomyces sp. BR123. Lineage (GTDB taxonomy): Bacteria > Actinomycetota > Actinomycetes > Streptomycetales > Streptomycetaceae > Streptomyces. Next base: position 50,635 of record NZ_JACBGN010000010.1, on the reverse strand, counting down.
AACTCGCTGTGGCGCTACGGCGCCGCGCTGCCGCTGCCTGGCGCTTTCTCCGTCACCCTCTCGGAGGGGAACACTCCGCTGGTCCCGCTGGCAGAGCGGATCCACGCCAAGCTCGACTTCCTGATGCCGACGGGTTCGTTCAAGGACCGGGGCGCCGTGATGCTCGTGGAACTGGCCCGGCGGCTGGGTCCCGAGCGGGTGATCGCGGACAGCAGCGGCAACGCTGGAACGGCCGTCGCGGCGTACTGCGCCCGTGCCGGGCTGAGTTGTGAAATTTTCGTGCCCGAGGGCACGTCGGCGAAGAAGACCGAGCAGATGCGGGCCCACGGCGCCGCCGTCCGCGTCGTCCCGGGCGGCCGGGAGGCCACCGCCGAGGCGGCGCGGGCCGAGGCCGACCTCCCCGGCGTCTTCTACGCGAGCCACGTCTTCAACCCGTACTTCCTGCACGGCACGAAGACGTACGCGTACGAGGTCTGGGAGGGGCTCGGCGGCCGGCTTCCCGAGGCCCTCGTCGTCCCCGTCGGCAACGGCACCCTGCTGCTGGGGGCGGCGCTGGCGGTGGAGGAGCTGGCCCGGCGCGGGGTGCGCCCGCCGGCGCTGGTCGCGGTGCAGGCGGCGGCGGTGTCCCCGCTGGCCGCGGCGTTCGAGGCCGGCGCGGAGGACACGGACGCGGTGGAGCAGCGGCCCACGCTGGCCGAGGGGATCGCGATCCCGGCCCCGCCGCGGGCCCGGCAGATCCTGGCGGCGGTCCGCAAGTCCGGCGGCACCTTCCTGACCGTGTCCGAGGAGGCCCTGCGCGCCGCGCAGCGGGACCTGGCGGGGCGGGGGCTCTTCGTGGAGCCGACCGCGGCTGCCTGCTGGGCGGCGGTGGGCCCGGCGGCCCCGTCCGATCCCCTGGGCGGCCGCACGGCGGTGGTTCCCCTGTGCGGCACGGGCCTGAAGGCGGGCCTGGCCACCTGAGCCGGTTCGGCGGCGGGGCGGGCCGGCAGGGTCCCGCCGTCAGGAGCGGCCGGGCGGGCGGGCGTGTGCCGCGGAGGGTGCCGTGGAGGGCGGAGGGTGCGGTTCCGGGGCGCGGCGGACGCAGATGTCGGAAAATCGCCGGTACGCGTCCGGGGCGGTCTGCTGAACTGGCCCCATGACCAACCGTGTTGACCTTGCCCGCCGCTTCGCCTCCCTGCACACCCCCGGCGCCCCGCTCGCCCTGGCCAACGCCTGGGACGTGGTGAGCGCCCGGCTCGTCGAGGCGGCCGGCGCCCCGGCCGTCGCCACCACCAGCGCCGGGGTCGCCTGGTCCCTCGGCGCTCCCGACGGGGACTCCCTGGCCCGGGACCGCGCGCTCGACCTCGTCGCCCGCGTGGCCGGTGCCGTGTCCGTGCCCGTCACCGCCGACATCGAGGGCGGCTTCGGCGCCGACCCGGCCGGGGTCGGTGAGACCGTCGCCGGAATCGTCGAAGCCGGCGCGGTCGGCATCAACATCGAGGACGGCACCCGCGAGCCCGCCGAGCACGCGGAACGCCTGGCCGCGGCCCGGGCCGCGGCCGACGCCGCCGGGGTCCCGCTGTACGTCAACGCGCGGATCGACACGTTCCTCTTCGGGCTCGGCAACCCGGCGGGCCGCCTCGACGCGACCCTGAACCGGGCCGCCGCCTACCTGCGGGCCGGCGCCTCCGGCATCTTCGTGCCCGGGTGCACCGACCCGGCCGTGATCGCCGAGCTCACCCGCGGCATCGACGCCCCACTGAACGTCCTGGCCGGGCCCGGCGCCCCGTCCGTCGCCGAGTTCGGCAAGCTCGGCGTGGCGCGCGTCAGCCTCGGCTCCTGGGTCGCCGAGGCCGCGTACGGGGTGGTGCGCCGCGCCGCCGAGGAGCTCCTCGCGGAGGGCACGTACACCGCGGTCACCGAAGCCCTCGCGTACGGGGAGCTGAACGCCCTCCTGAAGGGCTGATCCGGTCGACCGATCCGGCCGGTCGATCCGGCCGGTCCGACCGACCGGTCGATCCGGCCGCCTGATCAGCCGACCGGATCAGCCGACCGGATCAGGCGCCCGGACCGGATGAGCCTCCCGGGGCCGGTCCCGGCGGGGCCGGCCCGCGGGCCCGTCAGTCCGCGGCCGCCTGCTCGTACAGGGCCCTGGCCCGCCCGTCGAACAGGGCGGCCGTGGAGTCCACGTCCGTGTCCCCGCCGCTCAGCACGCCGATCAGCCGGCCGGGGCTTCCCGGCCCGCCCCGGTCGGCGATGAAGGGGCTGCCGCTGGTGCCCGTCCAGAAGCCGGCGCAGCTGATGTACAGCATGGCCGGGTCGTCCTCGTCGTGCGTGGTCTGCGTCGTGCAGGAGACGGGTTTGTTCTGCGGGTTGCGGCCGGATTCGGGATAGCCGACCACCGTCACGTCCCGCTCGTAGCCGGAGGTCCACTCGGGCGCCGGGGCCTCCCCCGGCCCGACGGCCTGCTGGACGGTCATGCCGTCCTCGTCCGGCTCGATGCTGAGGAACGCGTAGTCGGCGGTGTCCTCGCCCCACCTCGTCCACCGCTCGTCCACGTGGACCGCCCGGACCTTCCACACGCCGAGCGGCTGCCTGCCCGCGCCCTCGCCCGAGAAGGCGGGGGCGAAGGACAGCTCGCCGATCTCCCGGCCGTCGTGGGCGACCTCGCCGGGCTCGCCGTTCTGCCCGGCCGGGGCCACGCAGTGCGCGGCGGTCGCGACGACGGTGCCCTTGGGGCTGTCGATCACGCTCGCCGTGCACCAGTGTTCCCCGTTGGCCATGAGCACGCCGACGCCCGGGAAGGGGTGCACGGCGCCCGCGTCCTCGTCCGTCGCCTTGACGAAGCCGACGGCGAGGGCGGCCGCCACACCGGCGGCGGCAGCCGCGGAGGCCCCCCTCACGACGGCGTTCAGCGCACGCCGGGATCGGGGGTCGGTGCCGACATCACCTTGCTGATCCACTCCAGGGAGCCCTCCCTCATACCGCGAACATACGACTTTCCGTTGTGCTCACCATCCTGGATCACCTGCAGCCGGGTGTGCACGGGGCCCCTGCCGTACTCCTTCATGAACTTCTCGGCCTTGTCGCGGCCGCTCTCCGCGGTGCCGATCTGGAAGTTGATGTAGACCTCCGGGCCGCCCGCTGCGATCAGCTTCGCGGCCAGCTTCTCCGGATTGTTCGCGTCCATGGCCTGCTTGTTCCCGTTCCACAGCGGGGAGTCGGGGACGATGTCGACGCCGCTGGCGATGGCCGCCTTGAAGCGGTCGGGGTGCTTCAGGACGTGCTTGAACGCGCCGAAGCCGCCCGACGAAGAGCCCATGATGGCCCAGCCGTCGCGGGAGGTGAAGGTGCGGAAATTGGCCTTCGTGAAAGCGGGGACGTCATCGGCCATCCAGGTGCCCATCCTGGGCTGCCCGGGGATGTCCGAGCCGTCGAAGTGGTGCTTGGTGTCGGCGTTGATCACCGGCATGACGAGGATGAAGGGCAGGCTGGTCCCCGCCTTCGCCCCGTCGGTCACGGCCTGCTGCAGGCCCAGGCCGGGACCCGTGCCCCAGTAGTTCTTGGGGTAGCCGCGGCCGCCGGGCAGGGAGATCAGGACCGGGAAGGCGCTCCTGGCGTACTTCGGGTCGTCGTACTCCTTGGGCACCCACACCCACACGTCGCCGGTGAAACCCGACTTCGCGCCGGTCAGCGTCGTCTTGGCGATCTGGGTGCCGTCGGGCAGCCGGCTGGTGCGGACGAAGGACGCCTTCGGGCCGGTGGGCATGCTGACCCCCGGCCGGACGCCCGGGGTCGCGGCCGTTTCCTTGACCTTGTCGAAGGACATGGGGTCCCCTATGTCCGAGAAAAGGCCGAACTTGTACGCGGCCGCTCCGCCCCCGGCGGTCAGCGCGAGCGCGAGCCCGCCGACGATCAGAAGCCTGCGCAGGCGGCGCTTGGGGCGCGGCCGGCCCGTGGTCACGGGGCCTTCCTCGACCGCGAGGCGGCCGTCGCCCTGAAGCTGGTCATGCTGCACGAATTGTCCCGTTCCTTCTCCGGCGCCCGAACGGGCGCGGGTCGGACCGATCGGTCCCCCTTACACCCGTTACAGAGGCTTCAACGACCGGATGGGTTGCCTGGGACGGGCATGACGTGGTGTGGGCCACGCCCGTCCCGGGCAGCGTGCTGCACGCCTGGTCGGCCGGGGGGTCAGCCCGCTTCGGGCTTGGGGGCCTTGAGCACCTTGCTGATCCACTCCAGGGAGCCTTCCTTCATGCCCCGGACGTAGTGCCAGCCGTTGTGCTCGCCGTTCTGGATGTCGCGGATGGTGGTCTTGACGGGACCCTTCCCGTACTGCTGCTGGAACTTGACCATCCGGTCCTTGCCGGTCTCCTTCGTGCCGATCTGGAAGTTGATGTAGACCTCCGGACCGTTGCTGTCGATCAGCTTCTTGGCGAGCTTCTCCGGGTTGTTCGCGTCCATCTCCGCCTGGTGGCCCTTCCACAGCGGGGAGTCGGGGACGATCTCGCCACCGCTGGCGATCACGGCCTTGAACTTGTCCGGGTGCTGGAGGACGGTCTTCATGCCGACGAAGGCGCCGGAGGAGGAGCCCATGAAGGCCCACCCGTCACGGGACTTGTAGGTCCGGAAGTTGGCCTTGGCGAAGTTCGGGACGTCCTCGGCCATCCAGGTGCCCATCTTGGGCTGGCCCGGGATGTCGGAGCCGTCGTAGTAGTACTTGGCGTCCGGGTTGAGCACCGGCATGATCACGACGTACGGGAGGCTGGTGCCCGCCTTGACGCCGTCACTGATCGCCTTGTGCAGGCCGAGGCTGCGGTCGGCCCAGTAGTTGGTCGGGTAGCCCTCGCCGCCGGGGAGCGCGATGAGCACCGGGAAGCCGCTCTTGGCGTACTTCGGGTCGTCGTACTGCTTCGGGGCCCAGACCCACACGTCACCGGTGAAGCCCGACTTGGCGCCCGCCAGCGTCGTCTTGGCGATGATCGTGCCGTCGTCCAGCTTGGCGACCTGCTTGAAGTCGGCCTTCGGGCCGGTCGGCATCAGCACGTCCGGGTCACCGGAGGGCGTGGCCGCCTGCGCCCCGCCCTGGGAGCCGTCGCCGGAGCCCTTGCCGGACGCCGGGTCCTTGCCGAAGCTCACGGTCTCGCCGTTGCCGGAGAACCACTCCATCTTCCAGGCCGCGAAGCCGCCGCCCAGCAGCAGCACCAAGGCCAAGGCGGCGCTGATCCATATCGCGCGGCGGGAGCGCTTGCGGGGCGGCTCGGAGTCGCCCGGCCCGTACGCGTCCTCGCCGGGCCGCGGGCGTATGTGGGCGCTCGGGTCCGGGCAGGGCGGGCCGGCCGGGTGCTGCTCGTACGGGTGCTCGTACGCCCCGGAACCCGGCGGCGGTGGCGGCTGCTGCGCGTGCGGGGCCGGGGACGGCCGGCGGCCGCGCTGCTCCGCGTGCGGCGGGTACTCCTGCGGCGCCTGCCGCGGCGGCTGGTCCTCGTACTGCGGGTACGGCGATCGCGGCTGGCCGTCGGGCCGCTGGCGCTGCGGGTACTGGTGCACGGACTTCGCTCCGAACGGTCATGGCTGCCCCCGAGCGGGACAGAAGCTGTGGGCATCCCCCTTGCTTCTGATGTGCGAATGCAGCATTCCGTTCCAAGAACCGGCAAAAAGACGAGCCGGATATCGGCTCGCGGGAACCGGCCGACCCCGGATCACCTCCGGGCCCGCATCACCTCCGGGCGTCGAGCACCTGCGCGCACCGCCCCAGCAGCCGGACCAGCAGCTCGCGCTCCTCCTCGGAGAACTCGGCGGCGAGCGCCCGCTCCACCGCCACGGCGGCGGCGTCGGCCTGTTCCATGACGGCCCGCCCCTCCTGCGTGAGGCGGGTCTCCAGGACGTTGCGGTGCCACTCGTGCGGGGAGCGCTCGATCAGCCCGCGCTCCTGGAGGTTCTTCAGGACGGTGGTCATGGTCGGGGGCGTCACCCCGCACAGACGGGCCAGCGCGGCCGCGGAGATCCCCGGCTTCTCGGCGAGCCAGAGCAGGGCCGCGTACTGCGGAACCGTCACCGCGGAGGGCTTGAGCGCCGCGTTCTTCGCCGCGAGGAGCGCCTGCTCGGCGCGCTTGACGTGCGAGCCGATCCGCTCCTCGGGGGGCATGGAGGTCATCACCAAATAGTAGCCCCCTTGCGAATATTAGAACTCTAACTTAGATTCCTGCTCACCTCACTGAAAGACCCCTAACGCCCCCAGCCCGCAAGAAGAAGCAAGAAGAAGCAAGAAGAAGGAGGAAGCCGGATGCCGAAGAAGCTCCTGCCCGTCTCGGTCCTCACCGTGGCGGCAGCGCTCACCCTGACCACGGCACCGACGGCGGTGGCGGCGGAACCGCACGGCGGCGGCGGCCGGATCACCACGGCCTTCACCCTGCCCGGCGACAAGGTCTACCCGGAGGGCATCGCCACGGACCCCCGCACCCGTGCGGTCTACGTCGGCTCGTACGCGGACGGCACCGTCTACCGGGCCCTGCCCGGCCGGGCGGGCGCCGAGGTGTTCCTGCCCGCCGGAACCGACGGCCGCCGCACGGCCAACGGCCTGCGCGTCGACGCCCGCGGCCGCCTGTGGGTCACCGACTCCACCGCCGGCGTCACCGTCTACGACACCGCCACCGGCGCCCGTCTGGCCCGCTTCGAGGTCCCCGGGGCCGGCCCCCGCTTCGTCAACGACCTCACCATCACCCCGGACGGCACGGCGTACCTGACGGACAGCGTCCGCGCGGTCGTCTACCGGGTCACCCCGCACGAGCTCACGGCGGGCTCCGGCACCCTCACCCCGGCGTACGACCTGAGCAGCCGGCTCACCCCGGTCCCGGGGCGCGCCTTCAGCCTCAACGGCATCACCTCGGATCGGGCGGGCCGGTACCTGCTCACCGTGGACATGATCGCGGGCGACCTCCACCGCATCGACCTGCGCACCGGCGCGCTGTCGCGCGTCACCCTCCAGGGCGGCGGCCTCGTCCACGCCGACGGCCTGGACCTCGCCGCCGACGGCAGCCTGCGGGTGGCCCACAACACCACCAACACCCTGACCCGGTGGCGCCTGACCCCGGACGGGACCCGCGCCCGCCTGGTCCACACCCTCACGGACCCGTCCCTGCAGATCCCGACGACTCTGGCCCACACCCCGGGCCGCACGCTGGTGGTCCGGTCCCAGTTCGACAAGGGCGGCCCCGCGGGCGGCACGGGCACCCCGACCACCTTCACCGTCGCCGCAGTCCGCGGCCTGTGACGACGCGCGAAGCGCGCCCGACGCTCCCGTCCGGGGCGCCGGGCGCGCGCGCTCACGCCACGCCGGGACTCCTGTACGCCATGAGCACACGGCGGTCGTGCGCCGGGTGGTGCTGCACCAGGTACGAGCCTTCACGGAGCGCCGCGTAGTCCTCGGCGGACAGCAGGACGGCATCGCCGTGCTCGGAGACGATCTCGATGGCCTCGTGGCTCTCGTTGACCTTCTTGATCAGCGGAAGGAGCCCCTTGCGGGCTGCACGCGCAGTTACGAACATGCCCGGACCCTTCCCCGCCCGACACCGGACAACGCTCCCGAACCGGTATCGCGCCCGAACGCGGTCGCAGGCTCTCCGCCCGCCCGTCGTGCCGCTGCCGTGAGGCCGTGCCCGCACTGCCCGCCCGGATGCGCCCGCCACGCGCGCAAGGCCGGTTCGCGGAGGACTGGCCGGCCAAGCTGACCGAGCTGGAGACCGACCCCCTCGGCCTCAAACCACCGCACTCGTGTCCAGCCCGCCCGACGCCGCCTGCGCGTCGGTGACCACCGCGTCGTCCACACGATCGACAACGGAGAGCTGGTGGTCTGGGCCGTCCACGTGGGACACCGTTCCCCTGTTCACGAGACCTGATCGCCGCTGACCCCACAGCGGGAAATCCGGCACGGATCCAGCACGGTGACGACGAAGGGGTTGGACCCGACCGAGTCCAACCCCTTCTGACCTGCGTGTTTGCCAGGTCAGCGACGTGGTGATACTTCATCCGCTCAGACGTTGAAGCGGAATGTCTGCGGCCTGATCCTGACCTGCGGCGGAGCCCTCTGTATGCGCCTGACCTGGGATTTCCTCGTTGGCATACGTTGGCTCCCGACGGCCGTTTACGGGTGTCCTGCGGACTGGCTGCGGACCGGCCGGGGGTCCCAAGGCAGAGAAATCCATGGCACACGGGCGGGACCTGCAACGAAACTGCGCAGGTGAGCGACTCCTACCCCTGCCCGTGCTGCGGGCACCGCGTGCTGGGCGAGATGCCCGGCTCGTACGAGATCTGCCCCATCTGCTTCTGGGAGGACGACGGAATCCAATTCCGCTGGCCGGCCATGGCAGGCGGGGCGAACAAGGTCTCCCTGATCGAGGCCCAGCTCAACTATCAGGACTTCGGTGCCTGCAAGCAGCGCGTCCGACAGTACGTCCGCCCTCCGGCCGACGACGAGCCGCTCGACCCCGCCTGGCGCCCCATCGACCTGACGCGCGACTCCTTCGAGGACTGGGAAGCCGAGGACTGCGCCCCGTGGCCTGATGACCGATCGGTGCTCTGCTGGTGGCTCCCCACCTTCTGGCGCCGCGACCACCCGGCAACGCCATGACGTCCCCCGTCGAAGCCCTCGTCCAACAGCTCGACGGCAGTACGGCATCGCCGGCACCGCCCTGGACTGGGAACTCGACTGACCGTGCCCTGGGAGCACCTCGCCGAAGAGTCCCGCACATGGTCCCTGCTGGAAGCCTCCGAAGCCCCCGTCGGCGACAACATCTTCGTCGCCCCCACCTGGATCGACCGTACCGACCTATACCCGGAGAGGTGAGGTGACCGATGCCATCCCAGCACCCCGAGGAGACCGGCTACGGCTACGTGATCGAGCGCTACGTAACGAGGAAGGACTCGGACCACCCGCGCTACCTCGAACTGAACAGCGCACGCGTCCTGCGGCCGGGGTGGCGACACGCCAAACGGTTCGCCCGCCACCTGATCCGCGACGCCGCCACCATCACCGACGCCGAACTGGAAGCCCTCCTCGCCTACGAATGGCGCTCGCGCCTCACCGCCGCCTGGCTCATCGGCGTCGACCGCCGCGAATCGTTCCGCGAGCGCATCGGCGACCTGCTCCTCGCCAGCGAGGTCTGCTACTCCGGCGGCGCCTACTGCTTCGCCCTCGCCCGCTTCGGCACGCACGCGGACGCCGAGATCCTCACCGCCTACCTCGACCGCTACCTCCCCCGCACCGACCTCCACTACGACCAGCCCGACGCCCTCGGCGCCCTCCTCCACCTCGACGCCCGCCTCGGCACCCACCACGCCACCCGCTTCACGCAGCCCGCTGGCCTCTGGGACCACTGGGGCGAGGGCGTGAGACGCCTCGGCTACCCCAGCCATACCCCCGCCGAGCTGCGTCGCTGGACGGACCTCCACTGCGACTTCGCCAACGGCTGGACCCGGCCGTAGCAGCCGCCTGACTTCGGCTACGTGAAGTCCGCGTACGCCATCAACCTCACCTTCGTCACCGGCCACGCCCTGGCCTACTGCACGCCTCCGACGAGCAGTTCGACGCGATCTGCTCCGAGCCGTCGGCCTCGTCGCCCCCGAGTTCCTGCTCCCGGCCCTTGCCCAGCGCCTCACGTCCGGCCGGGTGCTCGCGTTCTCCGTCCCGCACCCGCAGCGTGGCGGCCGAAGCCCCTCGGGCGACGACCGGCCTCGTCGCGACCCGGTCTGGTGCACCAGCTGGCGCCAGGACGCCACCACCCTCATCGGCCCGCTCCTCGGCCTTCCAACCCTGCCGTACGTCGATCTCCCGCGTCCGCAGATCACCACCAGCCACCTCAACGGCTACCTGTGGAAGCGTTACCACGTCGACGCCTGGCTGGGCGACGCCCCCCGCCGTCTGGATCGACGACGACTTCACCGGCCTCGACCACGCCTGGGCGGAGGAGCGCACCGCCCACGGAACGGCGACCTTCCTCGTGCAGCCCGACCCACACTTCCGGCTGCAGCCCGACCACCTGACCGAGGTGACGAAGTGGGTCGCGCAGTTACCCACAGTCCGAGCTGCCTGACGACTGATGCCCTCGCTGCTACGGGCGGCGAGGGCATCAGGGTGCATTGTTGGGTCTGACTACCTGGGTGCCTTTGGAGTCGGATCCAATTCAGGCGGTGCCGACTGCCCTGCCGGACCTGCGGATCGGCTGGCCGAGAAGCTTCTCTACCTCCGCGGATGCGGCGTCGAGGAATTCCTGACCGAACAGACAGAGGGACTATTCCCAGGGGTGCCCAAAACTGCCTATGCGGAAGTCTTCCGAGAGGTAGATGTAGTAATCCCCGTCGGGGTAAGGACTCAAAGGCCATGCCGGCTGCCCCGGGCCACCGACGCCCTGCGGTGCGAAGCGATACGACGTGTGCTGCCAGTCGAGCGCGAGCAGTGTGCCGCTCGGGCCAATGCAGGAAGTCAGCCCCTACTCGACCACCTCGACCAGGCGGTCCAAACGCTCGTATTCAGGGTCGTCGTCAAGCGCGGGAAGGCTCCAGGTAATCCGATGCGACGGGCTCCTTGATGGCTGGCCACTTGAAAGGACTCGTACTCGGCTGGAACTTGAACTCGTCGTAGAAGCGGTCCCAGACGCGTCCATACTCGGTCTCAAGCAGCTCGACCAGGGGACTCTCCTTCATGGCCCGATCCTCTTTCGCGGGTCCGCAGGTCGATGTGGTGGTCGAGGCGCTTGGCGAGCTGGGAGTAGGTGGCTGCCGGGTCCCCGCCCTGCCCAGGGCGACGGCGAGGGCGGCGTCCCCGGCGAATCCGGCGAACTTCTGACCGGGCTGGTGGGCGGCGGCGCTGATCACGCCGACCGCCGTCTGCGTGACCTTTCGCCGGGCTTGCGCTTCTGCATGCGGAGCACGACGGCGCGGTCCATGATCGTGTCCGGCAGGCGCCGATGCCTGCCAGCGCGGCCATGGCGAAGGTCGGGAAACGCGGTCGGCTTGTGCTCAGGGCCGGATATCCGCCAGGCGGGGCGGTTGCGCTGGTGTCCGGCGTTCAGCAGGCCACGCAGGTCCTCCTTGTCGCCGGCCTTCGGGCCGAAGATGGTGTCGGCCTCGCCCACCAGCAGCGTCGGCGGGTCCTCGCCGATGATCCGGAAGACCACCGCCGGCGCTGAGTTCACGGTAGGCGTACGCGGATCGGTCCGCCGATGCCCAGCCACAGGTCGGCGAAGCGGCGTAGCCGCTCCCCCGCGTGCCGGACTCATCCAGCACGCTGCGGACTCTGTGCGGACCGCAAAGGCCGCCCAACCCGCTCCGTCGCAGGTCAGACGGCCTTTCACCGGACGTATCAGACGTTGAAGCGGAACGTTCATGGGATCCCTTCCTTCCCAGTATTCCCAAGGGTTTCTTCTCCTCGAAGGGGCGCAGGGTCAGCACCAAGTCAGCACCGTGTCGCCGAGTCAGCACGTCATGCCGCCACGGCAACGGCGCGTACCGGCGACGGCCGAAGCGCCTGCTGCATCACGTCCCGGCACCGGTCCCATGCCTCCGGCACGAGGTGTCCGTACGTGTCGACGGTGGTCTTGATGTTCCGGTGACCGAGCCAGCGGCTCACTTCGTGGATCGGAACGCCGTTCGCGAGGGCCGTCGAGGCGAAGAAGTGGCGCAGCGAGTGCGGGGTGTACTTCGGCTTCCCGTCCGGGGTGACCACGCCTGCCGCCGTGCACGCCTTCCGCCAGTGGTAGCCGTACGTCGAGGCCGTGGGCATCTTCCCCTTGCCCCGCTCGCGCGGCGCGAACAGCGCCTCTACGCCGTCGACCTCGACCGTGCCCCAGCGCTTGAGGTGGTTGCCGATCTCCTGGTCAAGGAACTTCGGTGTGGGCACGCCCCGGTATTCGTCAGCCGTGCGGTGCTTGAGCGGCACGAACCGCGTCACGCAGTCGCCCTGGTTCGCCTTGGCGCTGATCTGCCTGCGCAGCCGCAGGAAGCCCTCTCGCTGGCAGTCGGAGGTCAGCCCCAGAGCCTCGCTGATACGCAGCCCAGCGCCCGCCTGGAGCCACACGGTCAGCCGGTACTGATCGGACATGGCGGCGGATACGCCGTACACCTCCGCCAGCGTCGGTATCTCGTCCGGGTCGACAGCCGCACCCGCCGTCTTGATCGGCGGCACCCCGTCGCACGGGCTCTCAGGTATGCGGCGTTCCTTGACGGCCGTCGCCATCATGGCGCGCAGGATGTTCATGCGGTCGTTGACCGTCGACGCCGCCAACCCACCGTTTACCATGGCGGTTTGGAGCTTCTTCACGTCCGGGACGGTGACGCTGGCAAGGGTGCGTGCACCCAGCGCGGGAAGCAGGTGGTTCGAGATGAAGCTCTGGTAGTTCCGTCGGGTCGACTCGTTCACCTGGTGCTGCGACAGCCACTCTTCCGCCCACTTGCGCATGGAGATCTGCCCAAGCTGGTGGTCGATGTAGACCCCGGCCCGCTTGTCTCCGCCTTGACGCCGAAGCTCTCAGCTTCCTTTTTCATGGGAAACGACTTCTCCCGCTGACGCCCGCCCCGTCCTCCGGGCTCGCGGTACCGGACGGTCCACAGGTGCGCGCACCGGGTCTTGTTCCGGCAGTCACACTTCTTCAGTACCTGCGCCACGCTTCATCCCCCTGAGTGTCTGCTCTGCCTTGTCCGTGAGCTGCCCGCCCGCCTTGCCTTCGACCTTGGTCAGGAAGCCCCGCTGCCGCGCGGCGCGCAGGTGCCCCTTCACAGTGGCCGGATTCAAGTCGAATCCCACCGCCAGACGCTGCGCCGGGGCGCGCTCTCCCGCATCGACGAAGTGCACGTAGAGGGCAGACAGCACCGCCAGCCGCTCATCCGTGAGGCCGCCCGGGAGGGAAGCCAGCCGCTCGCCAAGCTCGCGGATTTCCAGGTCGGCAGCCTCCGCCAGTGACCGCATCGCGGCGAAGTCCTCACTCGGCGTGGTGTTGATCCGCCGAAGAACAGTGCTGGAGATACCGCGTGCGATCTCCTGCGGGTCAGCGTCGTCCGCAGGAACGACGTGGATCTCTCGCGGACCTACCGTTCCGCCAGTGCCCGCGGGCCAATGCATGGCCACCTCCCATGCACCCATGCGCTTGATGACCGTCACACCGGTTCGCGGCTCGGCATCCGGTGGCTGAGGTGTCGAGTTCATAGCTGCACCGTAAGCAGGTGACACACCGCGGTCAAGTCCGGGTGTGACAAAGCCGGACTTGACCAGGCTGAACTTGTGCGCTCAAGATGTGGAGGTCCCGCCCTCCCATCGACAGGAGTCCGCCTTTGCGCCACCACCGCCTCATGACCGTTGACGAGCTGGCCGAGTACCTGGGCAAGAAGCCCGCGTGGATCTACAACAACCACCGGGCACTCGGTATCCCGTCCCGGAAGGTCGGCGGCAGCCTGCGTTTCCGACTGTCAGAGGTTGACCACTGGATCGACCGGGAGTGCCCCGTGTCGGCCTGACCGACCCATCCTCATTACTCACAGCCAACCGAAGGGAGGCACATGTCCCGCCGTCCGGCGGGGGCGCCGGCGCACCGCGCCGCGCAAGGAGGGAAAGGGGGCCACGTCGAGTGGCTATCAACTTCGGACCGGGCAAGCCCTGGGGTGCGGTCTCACAGCACGAGTACCGACGCATGGCGCGTGATGAGCGCTTCGCCCTCGCGCACCGCGTGCACTTCGCGGCTCTCGGCTGGGCCGACAGGCACGGGCACGCATCGTTCGGGCCCAACGGGCTCGCGGCCGTCTTGTCCAAAAGCGGCACACCGCTCAGCAAGCAGAGCACTACCGGCGCCGTCGCCAGCGCGAAGCGCCTTGACCTCGTATCGCCGCGTTCGTCAGCGGCCTGCCTCGTGCTGGGCAGTCACGTGTTCCAGAAAGAGAGGGGCGCCCCGTCGCCCTGCCGCACGCACCCCGAGCGCCCGTAGCTGCACTGGTACAGCGGAGGAACGTACCTAGTACAGCCGCGACATGTACCGAAATCGGGTCTGACCTGGGAAAACGTTCGCGGTCTCTCTATCTAGTTAGGGCAGCGGCGAAAGAACACCAGCGCTAGCCCCAAAGCGTCTTCACCAGGTACGGCCGAGCTTCGCTCGGCCCGGTCGTATGCCCGCCAGCCCAAGTGCGGCCCATCAGGGCCGCCACATTGCAAGCCAGTAGATCAAGCAAGTCTGCAAGGAGGCTCTACCTCTTGAGCAAGTCGATGACAAACTCTCCCTCTCGCCGCCGCTCCGCCGCTGGCGCGCCGTCGCGACGGAAGTACAAGCCTGGTCACCGATGGGGACAACTGACCTTGATCGGCTATGACGAGAGGCCCCGGTACGTTCTCTGCCGTTGTGACTGCGGCGAAATGAAGAGTTTCAACCTGGCGAACCTGACCGCAGGGCGTACCCGGTCCTGCCGTGGACCGGCTCACCTCTCCCCGAACCAGTACGCACAGGCTCACAGGAACATCCGGAAGGCCCTGGGTCCGGCCAGCGGGTACCGGTGCTGGCTGCGATGCGGCGCGGCGGCGGACGAGTGGGCGTACGACCACACCGATCCGAACGAGCGCCGTGACGTCGACGGGCTCAGCGCGGGCATCCCGTACAGCATGGACCCGACGCGCTACGTGGCGCTGTGCAAGTCGTGCCACGTGAAGTTCGACAAGTGGAGCACCTCCGTTCTCCGCAAGCGCCCTGCGGCCAAGGAGTCGCAGAAGCTGGCCCGCATGTGGCTGTTCCTGCATAACCAGCCGGGAGCACGCCGTGAGCTGATCACTCCGCCCAACGCCGCATAGAGAGGGAGCCCCGCCCTCTCCCCATGGGGTCGCTACCCGCTACAACAAACGGGCCTCAGTTCCACGACACGGTCGCTGTCGCCTCGGTTGGGCTGCGGCTCTGCTGCAGGAGCAGAGCCGCTCGCTCCCGACATGCCGCTCACATAACGGGACGATTGGAAGCCGCGTACTCATCCGCAATGTTGAAGACGCTGGCACAGCGCGGGCATTCTGCATCGCCGAAGAGATGGGCGATACCGTCGGCGAGCACGGCTTCGCCATCGCGGACGGCAGTCTCGTGCATCCATCGACCGATGCCGGAGAGGCCCTCGAGGGACGCCGGCCGCAGTCCCCGTCGGTCCACGTCGCCCAGGTTCCAGTCCCGGATCGCTGAGTAGCGACCGTAACCGCCGATGGCGATCGTCACCTCGACAGCGCAGTGAGGGCAGGCGACCTCATAGAAGTCATCCGAGAAGTCCCCCATGGCCGCACTCCAGTGGTACTGCTCTTCGACCGCGAGCAAGTCGAGGAAGGACGCGAAGTAGTCGTCCGGCCGCGACCGCAGGTGCCGATCCAGCAGCTCACGGAACGCCGCGATCGCGTCGGCACAGCCCGCCAGCAGATCGTCGCACCCGTGGCCCCCTGCGGCGCACCGCACGATCGCCCCGGCCAGCCCGCGCGCCCGCGCGCTCCGCGACGCGAGACGCACCAGACGCGGCAGTGCGGCGAAACTCGCGGGGAACACCAGGTCGTGCTCGAGGACCAGCCGGTAACCCAGCTCGTCCCATGCCTCTGCGTCGTCCTCGAGCTCGACCCGCGCCAGGAGCTCGGGGACGCGATCAACATCCCCGTGACAGTCGTACATCTGCGCCCAGTTCACCACCTGAGCATTCAACCGTCCTAAAGCTGCCGGGGACGACTCCGCATCCATGAACGCCTCCGGCAGGACTCATCGACCTAGCGTCGTGTGAAGGGCAAACTCTCCGTTCCTATGCACTCGGGCCGCCGACGGATACAGCCCCGACACTGCTCTGGGCTGCGGATACAACCCCTAGCAAGTCATCGGCTGAGGGTCAGAGCGGGTCTGGAACCGTGGCGGAATCTGCGCTGCCAAGACGAGGCGGTGGTGACGCCAGGGCCAAGGGGTCATACCCCACCCCCCACAACCTCTCCCTGCTCGCCGCCGTCGCCTCTACGATCCGGCGCATGATCAAGCTGACCTGGGCCCTGGTGGCCGACCGCATGGACGAGTGGACCGGTGAAGACATCGCAGAGGGCGTGGCCGTGCTCGAAGCGAAGGTGGGTGCAGTCGTCGACGCAAGCGGGATGCAGGAGCAAGCCGTACGACACTGGCGTGCAGACTTCCTCTCGCCCGTCGTCGAGTCGCTACGTACGGAGGGAGCAGCCGCACTCGGACGGGGCGAGTCTTGGAGTAAGGCGGCCGGGCCGTTCCTAGCGTGCGCGTCGCCAGTCACCTGACGCACACCCCCTTCGGCCCCAGTTCCCCGGGGCTTACCTATGCGGTGGCTTTGTTCACGAGATCGGGGTTCTGGCACAGATCTTGGGGAGCGGTCGCGGAGTGTCACCGGGGTAACAGTGCTGGGTCGGACCACAGGGCGGTTTGCCGGCACAGTCCAAATTGCAAGGCTGTCTCGCGAGCCGTGCTGGCATCGTATGAACCATGGCAGCGATAGACGAGACATTCGAACCTGACAGCCCTGTCCACAGCACTTATCCGCCCCTCGTGGAGGGTGCGTGGCTGTATCAGGCGGATCAGTTGTGTCTGGAAGACCTACCGATGACCGCTGCCCAGGCACTCGCAGCGGGAATGGACACGCCGACCCTGTGCGAGCTCGCCGGCCTGCCGCGTCACGCGGACCCCCGGGACATCCGCGACACGTTCGAGCAGGCTCTTGAAGAATTGGGGATCAATCTGCCCGATCGCCACCTGGCCCGTCGGTACGCGCTGCGCAGGCTGGCCACGCGATTCACCGCCGGGGAGGTGGATCTCGCCGAGTTGGCATCGGACGAGTGGTCGGAGATGAAGGTCGAGACCACTGAGGAGCAAGCATTCCTGGCGCTACTCCCGCCATGCGCGTGCTGCATCGAGTACACATTGGGGCTCGACGAGGCGACGTGGGAAGCGCAACTGCAGATCGCTGCCTGCGCGTTGGTCTCGCATCCCACTGTCGGGCCGCGCTTCTGACGGGTGAGGTCCGAAGATTGGACAGCAGATGTCGACCACTTCGGGAGGCACGAGCGTCTGGCGCTGTTCGATTGCCAGACGGCTAGAAGAGGTGGGCCGAGGTGCGCTGCGTGAGGTTCTCGACGATCGTCAGCAGCCACGGGCTGCGCACGGCTGGCAGCCGGACCAAGGTGTGCAGGAACGTTTCCCGGTCGGCCCGGAACAGATAGTTGGGGCGCAGCGGGAGAGGGTCGTCGCGGAGTACGTCTTGGGGTATGCGACCTGACGCAGGCACCGGCAAGTAGGGCTGGGGAGAGACCAGCCACAGCCACACCCCCAGCGGCAGGGGCACCAGGTATGCCGACGCAGTGGGGCCGGCGGGGGTCCAGGTCTGACCTGTCTGGGGATGGACCGGTACGAGAAGGATGTCGACGGCCGCGTCCGGGGAGGGCTGTCCCGGTCCAGCCAGGACGGCGCGCCGCTTCGGAGGGCCTGCGGGCAGCAGGGCGTCGAGCGCGCGTTGGAACACGTCCGCGGTCAGACCGCCCGGAACCTTCACCGGCTGCCCTTCGGAGGCAACCAGCAGGTGGGCGAGCGCCTGGCCCGCCGCCGCCTCCCACTGCGGGCTCCACGACCAGTAGTGGTTCGACCCCATCCGTCCTCCCCACGTGGCAATCGGCTCGAACGGGGGCGTCTTGTCCCCCTTCTCTGCCAGCTCCGACCAAGAGCGGGGCGCAACGTGGATGCCGTCAACGGGGACGCGGTGCACGGCGTCCGGGCTGAGCCGCACTGCCTGCCAGAGCGAGCAGTCGTCGACCCTGGTCGCCACGGGGAGGTCGCATGTCTCACAGGCCATGTTGGGCCCGTCGGCTCCGTCGAGACCGCAGCAGGCACCGCCGCGTTTCTCAGGGATCAGCCGGGTTCCACGGATATCACCCGGCGCGATGACACTCGCCCCGGGCGTGCTGTCGGACAGGGCGTAGACCGGCGCGTAGATGCCTCGTGCCTCCGCCTCGCCCGGATCGATCTCGTCCCACATCCGCCACGGCCCTCCCCAGGGGTCCGGGTCCACGGCAAACGTCCCGGACTCCATGAGCACCGGAAGCTGGGCCCCGTTCCCGTACTTCTGACGAGCGTGGACTGGCAGTGAGACCTGGGACAGCAGGGTGGTCAACTCGGCGCCGCATCCCGCACACACGAAAACGAACAAGTGTCCTCCGCCTGGGAAACAGACGCATTGTCGCAACTCGCCGACGGCCCACCAACATGTTTTCTCATCCGTTGCGGGAACGGCACCACAGGGTCAGCGATGCATGCCCGCGGCAGCAGTCAGGGAACAAACGGCTCCGCCAACAGCACGACCCGATCGCTCTCGACGTCGAACCCGAGGACGGGATGGCTGCCGTCGCCGCCCTCTGCATCCATCAGCACCGGCTTCCCCAACCGCCGTCCGATGACCGTGAGGAACCCGCAGAACAAGTCGAGCCGCTCCTGCCCCTGGAGTTCCCGCAGGTCGACATCGAAGTCGATCTCGCCCGACGAATAGAAGCGGAAGATCACCAGCACATCGGCGGCCAGCCAGACCCTCAGCTGCGGACACTCAGCGTCGGCCGGGCGGGACAGCACTGTCTCCGCCCGAGGCACCGGAAGTACCGACTCTCCTACGGAGTACTGGTGCTTCCATCCGCTCACGTCAACAAGGTCGAGGACAGCCTGCCAGTCCTCGACCGAGGCCCCAGGAACGAGCACTCCGGCAGCGCGCCCATCAGATCGGGGTCGAAGAACCCTCTGACTTCATCCCACAGCAGGTCAGCCATCCCCCCATCCTGCGCGGCAGCCCTCCACATGGGTACCGGGTTTCCATGCCCGGCTCCAGGTACACCCCTCGTTCCGTCCGGCCTCTCACAGAACCCCGGAAAACCCAGCTCAGAGGACGTACAGACCCGCCCAGCAGGTCAGCACCAAGTCAGCACAGGGGCAGGAAAGAGGCTGATCCAGCCGGAGAAAACAGGAAAGGGCCAGACCCGAAGATCTGGCCCCTGACCTGGGGTTTCCTATCCTGACCAGCCACTTCCGCCGATCAAGGAATCAGCCACTACACGTTGAAGCGGAACTCGACTACGTCGCCGTCCTGCATGACGTAGTCCTTGCCTTCCATGCGGGCCTTGCCGGCGGCGCGGGCCTCGGCGACCGAGCCGCACTCGATCAGGTCGGCGAAGTGGATGACCTCGGCCTTGATGAAGCCCTTCTGGAAGTCGGTGTGGATGACACCGGCCGCCTCGGGGGCCGTGGCGCCCTTCTTGATGGTCCAGGCACGGGCTTCCTTCGGGCCGGCCGTCAGGTAGGTCTGGAGCCCCAGGGTGTCGAAGCCGACGCGTGCCAGGGTGGCCAGGCCGGGCTCCTCGGCGCCGACCGACTGGAGGAGCTCCATGGCGTCCGCCTCGTCGAGCTCGGCGAGGTCCGCCTCCAGCTTGGCGTTCAGGAAGATCGCCTCTGCGGGGGCGACCAGGGCGCGCTGCTCGGCCTTGAAGGAGTCGTCCGTCAGCTCGTCCTCGTCGACGTTGAAGACGTAGAGGAACGGCTTCGTCGTGAGGAGGTGGAGGTCGTGCAGGAGCTCGGCCTTCTCGGAGCCCTGGACGACGCCCTGGGAGAAGAGGGTGTCGCCCTTCTCCAGGATCTCCTTGGCCGCCTCGACCGCCGCGACCTTCGGGGCCACGTCCTTCTTGATGCGGGCTTCCTTGGCCAGGCGCGGCAGGACCTTCTCGATGGTCTGCAGGTCGGCGAGGATCAGCTCGGTGTTGATCGTCTCGATGTCGTCCTTGGGCGAGACCTTGCCGTCGACGTGGACGACGTTCTCGTCCTTGAAGGCGCGGATCACCTGGCAGATCGCGTCTGACTCGCGGATGTTCGCGAGGAACTTGTTGCCCAGGCCCTCGCCCTCGCTCGCGCCGCGGACGATGCCGGCGATGTCGACGAAGTCGACGGTCGCCGGGAGGAGCCGCTGCGAGTTGAAGACCTCGGCCAGCTTGGCCAGGCGCTCGTCCGGGACGCCGACGACGCCCACGTTGGGCTCGATGGTGGCGAACGGGTAGTTGGCCGCCAGTACGTCGTTCTTGGTCAGGGCGTTGAACAGGGTCGACTTGCCGACATTCGGCAGGCCGACGATTCCGATCGTGAGCGACACGTTGGCGACTTCCCGTAGCTGGAGGGGGCGGCGGCCCGGAGCGGGCCACCGGACAGTTTACTTTCCGATGAGCGGGTCGCGTTGTACGCGTGTCCCCACGGCGATAGCGCACCCGGCCCGCCTAGTTTTGAAGGGTGGAGCACTACAGGACGCGTTCGGCCCCTCACCACCCGCAGCGGCAGCAGCCCCGGCGCCCCGGCGGTGTGCCCGCCCAGGGCGGGGGCGGGCGGCCCCGGCCGGCTGCCGTGCGCAGGCTGCCGCGGCCGCGGCTGACCGGGCTCGGCGGCGGGCTGTTCGCGTGCGTGGCGATGACGCTCGTCGCCGGGCTGGCCTGGCTGCTGTTCGACGGTTCGCTGTTCGTGTACGGGCTGCTGTTCGTGCCCGTCGCGGCCGCGACCGCGCTGTGGGTGCGGCCCGCCGACCTGGTCACCGCGCCGATCGCCGTGCCGATCGCCTTCGCCGTCGGGGTCTGGCCGATCTGCGGCGACTCGGGCGGCTTCGGCGCACAGGTGATGGGCCTGGTGTCGGCCCTGTCGCTGCACGCCGGCTGGCTGTACGGGGGGACCCTGGTCGCGGCACTGATCGCCGTCGTGCGGAAGGCCGTGCTGATCGGGCGGCGGCGCCTCCCCCGCCGGGCTTCCTAGTCCTCGTCCCGGTTCCGGTCCGGCTCGTCCTTGCGGTTCGCCGCTCCCCCCGCCGTCCCCGGGGCCGCCGCCATCGCCGCGCCCACGATGCCCGCGTCGTTCTGGAGTACCGCCGGGACGATCTCCGCCCTGATGCCGTCGATCAGCGGCAGGAACTTCTCCGGTTTGCGGCTGACGCCGCCGCCGAGGATGAACAGGTCCGGCGAGAAGAGCATCTCCACGTGCGCCAGGTACTTCTGCAGCCGGCGCGCCCAGCGCTCCCAGGTGAGGTCCCCCTCCTCCTTGGCGCGGACCGACGCCCGCTTCTCCGCGTCGTGGCCCTTGAGCTCCAGGTGGCCGAGCTCCGAGTTCGGGACCAGCCGCCCGTCCGTGAACACGGCGCTCCCGATGCCCGTGCCGAGGGTCAGGAGGATGACGGTGCCGTCGCGGCCGCGGCCGGCGCCGTACGTCATCTCGGCGATCCCGGCGGCGTCGGCGTCGTTGAGGACGGTGACCGGGCGGCCGTCCAGCCGCCGCGCGAGCAGGGCGGCGGTGTCGACGCCGATCCACGACGGGTCCATGTTGGCCGCCGTCCGGGTGACGCCGCCGGTGACGACGCCCGGGAAGGTCACCCCGACGGGGCCGTCCCAGTCGAAGTGGCGGACCACCTCGACGACGCAGCCGGCCACCCCGTCGGGGGTGGCCGGCTGCGGTGTCAGTACCTTGTGGCGCTCCTGCGCCAGGCCGCCGCGGTCCAGGTCCACGGGCGCGCCCTTGATCCCGCTGCCGCCGATGTCCACGCCGAAGATCTGCATGGACTCACGGTACGGAAAGGGCTACTCGTCTGCGACCAGTGCGGCGGCCTCCGACCGGAGGTCGCGGCGCAGCTCCTTCGGCAGGGAGAAGGTGATGGACTCCTCGGCCGTCTTGACGATCTCCACGTCCGCGAAGCCGCGCTCGGAGAGCCACTCCAGCACCTGCTCGACGAGCACCTCCGGCACCGAGGCGCCCGAGGTCAGGCCGACCGTGGTGACGCCGTCCAGCCAGGCCTCGTCGATCTCGCTCGCGAAGTCGACGAGGTGCGCGGCGCGCGCCCCCGCGTCCAGCGCGACCTCGACCAGGCGGATCGAGTTGGAGGAGTTCTTCGAACCGACGACGATGACCAGGTCGGAGTCGGCGCCCATGGCCTTGACCGCGGCCTGCCGGTTCGAGGTGGCGTAGCAGATGTCGTCGCTCGGCGGGGAGACGAGCAGCGGGAACTTCGTCTTGAGCGCGTCGACGGTCTCCATGGTCTCGTCGACCGACAGGGTGGTCTGCGAGAGCCAGACGACCTTGGACTCGTCGCGGACGGTGACCTTGTCGATGTCGTCGGGGCCGTCGACGATCGTGATGTGGTCCGGGGCCTCGCCGGAGGTGCCGATGACCTCCTCGTGGCCCTCGTGGCCGATCAGGAGGATGTCGAAGTCCTCCTTCGCGTACCGGATGGCCTCCTTGTGGACCTTGGTGACCAGCGGGCAGGTCGCGTCGATCGTCGCGAGCTTGCCGCGCTCCGCCTCCTCGTGCACGACCGGGGCCACGCCGTGGGCGGAGAACATGACGATGTTGCCCGGGGGGACCTCCTCCGTCTTCTCGACGAAGATGGCGCCCTTCTTCTGCAGCGTCTGGACGACGTACTTGTTGTGCACGATCTCGTGCCGGACGTAGACCGGCGCACCGTACTGCTCGAGGGCCTTCTCGACAGCGATCACGGCTCGGTCGACGCCCGCGCAGTAGCCGCGGGGGGCGGCGAGCAGGACGCGGCGGGAAGCGGGAGCAGGGGCGGCGGCAGCACTCATGCGGTCCATCGTACGGGGGTCCCTGCGGGGCCGTACGCCGCCCGTTCGGCCCGGCCGCCGGGGCCGCGTCGGGCGCGTGCCGGCATCCGTGCCGGGCATCCGTGCCGCGTGTCCGTTCCGCGTGTCCGTTCCGGGTGCCCTCGCGGGGATGACGGCGGGGGTTACGGGTTCCGGTTCCGGCGCGGGTTCGGCGCCTCCGCGGCGGCCCCTGACCGCCGCCTCCGCCCGGAGCCTCGGCTTCCGGGAGCCGGTCGGGTACGGGCGGCCGTGCGGGCCGGGCCTGTCGCGGGCTGGACGGCGCTGCTGATCGGGGCGGCCCCGCAGACGCTGTCGGTCCCGGCGGCTAGCCTGCCTCCATGGGTCTGAATACGTCGGCCGACGCGCCGCTGCCGGTCGGCCAGGTGTCCCGGCTCATCGGGGGCTGGATCGACCGGCTCGGCCAGGTCTGGGTGGAGGGGCAGATCACGCAGCTCTCGCGGCGGCCGGGGGCGGGGGTGGTCTTCCTGACGCTGCGCGACCCCTCGCACGACATCTCGCTGAGCGTGACCTGCTTCCGGCAGGTCTACGAGGAGGTCGCGGACGCGGTCACGGAGGGCTCGCGGGTCGTCCTGCTGGCCAAGCCCGAGTGGTACGCGCCGCGCGGCCAGCTGTCGCTGCGGGCCACCGAGATACGGCCGGTCGGCATCGGCGAGCTGCTCGCCCGGCTGGAGCGGCTCAAGCGGTCGCTGGCCGCCGAGGGGCTGTTCGCGCTGGACCGCAAGAGGTCGCTGCCGTTCCTGCCGCAGCTGATCGGGCTGGTGGTGGGGCGGGCGTCGGCGGCCGAGCGGGACGTGCTGGAGAACGCCCGGCGCCGCTGGCCGGCGGTCCGCTTCGAGGTCCGCAACGTCGCCGTGCAGGGCGTGCACGCGGTGCCCCAGGTCATCCAGGCGGTCAAGGAGCTCGACGCCCTGGACGAGGTCGACGTGATCATCGTCGCGCGCGGCGGAGGCAGCGTGGAGGACCTGCTGCCGTTCTCCGACGAGGAGGTCGTCCGGGCGGTCGCGGCGGCCCGGACACCGGTGGTCTCGGCGATCGGGCACGAGCCGGACTCGCCGCTGCTGGACCTCGTCGCCGACCTGCGCGCGTCCACCCCGACCGACGCGGCGAAGAAGGTGGTCCCGGACGTCGGGGAGGAGCTGGAGCGGGTGCGCCAGTTCCAGGAGCGGGGGCTGCGCGCGGTGCGCGCCCTGCTCGACCGGGAGGAGCGGGGGCTCGCGCACGCACTGGCGCGGCCGGTGTTCGTCCATCCGCAGCGGATGGTGGAGACCCGGGAGGACGAGCTGGAGGCCCTGCTGGGGCGCAGCCGGCGCACGCTGGGCCACCTGCTGGACCGGGCGGACTCGGAGCTCGCGCACACCCTGGCCCGGGTGGTCGCGCTGTCGCCGGCGGCGACGCTGGAGCGGGGCTACGCGGTCCTGCAGCGCGCGGACGGGCACGTGGTGCGCTCGCCGCAGGAGGTGGCTCCGGACGAGGTGCTGCGGGCGCGGGTGGCCGAGGGCGAGTTCTCCGTACGGGTCACCGAGCGGGCCGCCGGGCGGGTCACCGAGCGGGCCGCCGGGCGGGCCGCGGACCCGGAGCCGGAACCGCCTGCGGAGTGACCCCTGGAGCGGACCCGGAGCGTCCCGAGCGGCCCGGAGGCGGCTGAAGCCGCGGGACGCTCCGGGCGGCTCGGAGCGGACATGACACATTTTCCCGTTGCACTGGCGGGCACGAGACCGGAGGCGGTAGAGGAATGACGGAAGCCGATACCTCGTTGGGGTACGAGCAGGCACGCGACGAGCTCATCGAGGTCGTCCGGAAGCTGGAGGCCGGCGGCACCTCCCTGGAGGAGTCGCTCGCGCTCTGGGAGCGAGGTGAGGAGCTCGCGACGGTCTGCCGGCACTGGCTGGAGGGCGCCCGCGCCCGCCTGGACTCGGCACTCGCCGCCCGCGAGGCGGCGGCCGAGGGGCAGGGGGGCCGGGGGGAGTGATCCACGCCACTCATGGCCGGATTTAGTTGAATATTTGACCAAACTGGCCGTAGAGTCGGTGGTGACGCTCCACCCCCGCATGGAAGAAGGCTTTCCGATGTCCCTCGTTCTCGACACCGCCGCCCAGGACCTGCTGTTCCGCGAGGCCCGCACCACCAGCGCGTTCTCGGACGAGCCGGTGACCGAGGCGCAGGTCCAGGCGATCTACGACCTGGTCAAGTTCGGCCCCACCGCCTTCAACTCGACGCCGCTGCGCGTCACCCTGGTCCGCTCCCCCGAGGCCCGCGAGCGCCTGGTGGAGCTGATGGACCAGGGCAACCAGGCGAAGACCGCCGCCGCCCCGCTGGTCGCGATCCTCTCCGCGGACAACGAGTTCCACGAGGAGCTGCCGACCCTGCTGCCGCACTTCCCGCAGGCCAAGGACGCCTTCTTCAGCGAGCGCCCGGCCCGCGAGCGGGCCGCGCTGATGAACTCCGCCATGCAGGCCGCGTACTTCATCGTCGGCGTCCGCGCCGCGGGCCTGGCGGCGGGCCCGATGGGCGGCTTCGACCACGCCGGCGTCCAGAAGGAGTTCCTCGACGACGACCACACCCCGCTGATGGTCGTCAACATCGGCAAGGCCGAGGGCGACGTCGCACACCCCCGCGGCCCGCGCCTGACCGCCGACGAGGTCATCACCACCGTCTGAGCCCCGAGCGCCGAGCCCCCTCGGACGGTCGCCGCAGCACCACGCAGAAGGCCGTGCGCCCCGGGATTCCGGGGCGCACGGCCTTTTCACCGTTCCGTGTGATGCGCGGGGTACGCGTACGCGGGTACCGGCACCCGGGGTGCGCCGGGGCTCACCGGCCCTGCGCACCCGGGTTCGCCGGGGCTCACCGGCCCTGCGCACCCGGGGTGCGGGGGCTCACCGGCCCTGCTTGAACTCCAGGGCCGCCGCCATCCTGCCGAGGTCCTCGAACGGGGCCGTCCCGGTCACGACCGTGACGTGGCCCTGCTCGCGCCGCACGAGGGCGTCGTACTTCCCGCCGTCCCAGCGCTCCCACGCCACGTCGCCGACCTGCTGCGTCTCCCCGGTGGCCGCCGCCTCCTGGGTGACCCTGGAGAGGTACTTGGCCGAGACGTCACTGGACTGCTCGACGGCCACGTACTGGCCGTTCGGGTCCAGGAAGCCCAGGTGCCAGGCGTTGGCGTCCCTGCGGTCGAAGGTGACGGACGTCGCCCGCCACTCGGCCGGCAGCCCCACCGGCGCCCCGACCGGGTACGGCGCCGCGCGCCGCGCCGTGATCGTCTCCACGCGGTAGTCCACCACGTGCGTGGGATCGGCCTTGTCGTCATGCGGGATGAAAATGTAGATCCCCGCGACGACGACGCCGATCACCGCCAGTGACCGGACCATGTCCCAGACCGTCTGCTTGCCCTTCATACCTGCCACGCCACCATCGTCCCCCATGGCCCCGGGCGATCACCGCCGGGGTGGGCGCGACCCGCGCAGGCCCGCCCCCAGGGCCTGGGCGCGCCCTCCGCACCGCCTCTGCGAGCCCTCCGCAAGACGTCCGCTCAGGACAACCGCCTGACCGATATTCCGCTCATACGTGCCCCGCCCTGCTCAGTTTGTCGACGTAGGGATAGAGTTCCAGCACCCTCACCTTCCCGGCCGTCGTCGTACAGAAAGGTGCGCTCCGATGACCGAGCACAACCTGCCGCCCCAGCTCGAAGTCGCCCCCGAGGCACCCGACCGCAACCTCGCCCTGGAACTCGTCCGGGTGACCGAGGCCGCGGCCCTCGCCGCCGGCCGGTGGGTCGGGCGCGGGGACAAGATCGGCGCCGACGGCGCTGCCGTCAATGCGATGCGGACCCTGATCTCCACCGTCTCGATGAACGGCGTCGTCGTCATCGGCGAGGGGGAGAAGGACGAAGCCCCGATGCTCTACAACGGCGAGCGGGTCGGCGACGGCACCGGCGCCGAGGTCGACATCGCCGTGGACCCGATCGACGGCACCACCCTGAACGCCAAGGGCATGCCGAACGCCATCGCCGTCCTGGCCGCCGCCGACCGCGGCAGCATGTTCGACCCCTCCGCGGTCTTCTACATGGACAAGCTGGTCACCGGCCCCGAGGCCGCCGACTTCGTCGACATCAACGCCCCCGTGTCCGTCAACATCCGCCGCGTCGCCAAGGCCAAGGCCATGTCCGTCGAGGACGTCACCGTGGTCATCCTGGACCGCCCCCGCCACGAGGGCATCGTCAAGGAGATCCGCGAGACCGGCGCCCGGATCAAGTTCATCTCCGACGGCGACGTCGCGGGCTCGGTCATGGCGGTGCGCGAGGGTACCGGCGTGGACATGCTGATGGGAATCGGCGGCACCCCGGAAGGCATCATCTCGGCCTGCGCCATAAAGTGCCTGGGCGGTGTCATCCAGGGCAAGCTGTGGCCGAAGGACGACGCCGAACGGCAGAAGGCCATCGACGCGGGCCACGACCTGGACCGGGTCCTGCACACCAACGACCTGGTGTCCGGCGAGAACGTCTTCTTCGTCGCCACCGGCATCACGGACGGCGAGCTGCTGCGCGGCGTCCGCTACCGCTCGGAGACCGCGACCACCTCCTCCCTGGTCATGCGCTCGAAGTCCGGCACGATCCGGCAGATCGACTCCACCCACCGCCTGTCGAAGCTGCGCGCGTACAGCGCCATCGACTTCGACCGCGCGAAGTAGGAGTCCGGGCCGCCCGGATACGGGCGCCGGGTGCGAGCGCACCCCCGCCGGCGACCGTGCCGGCACAGCGAGAGGGGCGGTTCCCGTGTGCGGCGGGACCGCCCCTCTCGCATGCGCGTACGGGCCTCAAC
The DNA here is from genome assembly GCF_013401435.1 of Streptomyces sp. BR123. Lineage (GTDB taxonomy): Bacteria > Actinomycetota > Actinomycetes > Streptomycetales > Streptomycetaceae > Streptomyces. The sequence continues at coordinate 23,176 of NZ_JACBGN010000010.1, read as the reverse complement.
CCGCGGCGGCTATCGGCCCCGCTCCCGGCGCCGCCTGGCGCAATTCCGCCGCCCTGCGCCGGCGCCGGGCCAGCACCACCCGCCGCTCGGCCGCGGTGAGCCCGCCCCACACCCCGTACGGCTCGGGCTGGAGCAGGGCGTGCTCACGGCAGGCGACCATCACCGGACAGCGTGCGCAGACCCGCTTGGCGGCCTCCTCGCGGGACAGCCGGGCCGCCGTGGGCTCCTTGGACGGCGCGAAGAACAGTCCCGCCTCGTCCCGCCGGCACACCGCCTCCGCATGCCATGGGCCGTCATCCTCCCGCGCAGGCACCCGCGCCTTCGGCACGGCGGCCGGACGTGCCTGAAGGGTCTGTACGGCGGCTACCTGCAGGGACTGATGCGGCGGATGCTGCACGGTCTACTCCTGACGACGGATACGCAAGCGAGAGACGATGCACCTGTCCCTACCCGCTGTACGCGGCCCTATGCACTGCGTGCGACGCGCCCGGGGCTCCGGAAAAACTCGACCGAAATCCGACGACGCGGGAACGCCGCCGCCGCGAACCCGAGGGAGCGGCCGGCCGCGGCTATCGGTGCAGGCGCTTGTGCAGTGTGTGGGCCAGGTCGACCAGGCGGGCGCCGAGCCTGGGGCGGGCCTCGATGTTGCCCAGCAGGGCGAAGCCGCGGATGATCACCACCGGGGCGTTCGGGTCCGTACCCGGCCGCCCCTCGCCGTGGACCTCGAAGTTGCCGAGGACGCCACTGCCGTGGCCGCGCAAGGTGACGTTCTCCGGGACCAGGACCTCCACGTTCCCCAGCACGCACGCCACGTTGATCTCGGTGACCTGCTGTTCGAAGACGGCCTCGGTGAGGTCGATGGTGATGTCGCCCATGACGGAGACCGCCCGGGTCTGCGCCGCCGGCCGCCACCGCCCCTTGCGGGCGGAGCTGCTGCACACGGCGACCACCGTCTCGGCGGCGCCGGGCAGGCCGGCCGGTCCCGCCGGGGCGTGGCCCGCGGCACCCGGCGCGTACGCGGACGACGCCGGGGCGCCGCCGGGCGCGGGCAGGTCGCGTACCAGGACGTCGAGCTCGGCGACGGTCTTGCGGGTGTACAGGGAGTCCAGGCGTTCGGAGTGCTCGTCCGGGGTCAGCCGGCCCTCGGCGAGCGCGTCGGACAGGATCTGCGCGATCCGGTCGCGGTCGGCGTCGGAGGCACGCAGCCCTCCGGCGGCGGGCGCGACGGGAGCGGCCGGGTCTGCGGGGTGCTTTTCCATGTCCACGTCGACCAGCATAGCGAGACACGATAGATCGCGATAGTCGCGGGTGAGCCTTACCTCACAGACACATCCACACAAGGAGGTCCTAGGCTGGTTGACCGCGCTGCCAAATCGGTCGTCAGCGCTGTCCGCCCGAGTGAGGATGACTGCCGTCATGCCAGAGTTTGCGTACACCGACCTGCTGCCCCTGGGCGAGGACACCACCCCGTACCGGCTGGTGACCTCCGAGGGCGTCTCGACCTTCGAGGCCGACGGCCGTACGTTCCTCAAGGTCGAGCCGGAGGCGCTGCGCAAGCTCGCCGAGGAGGCCGTCCACGACATCCAGCACTTCCTGCGCCCGGCCCACCTCGCGCAGCTGCGGCGGATCATCGACGACCCCGAGGCCTCCGCGAACGACAAGTTCGTGGCCCTGGACCTCCTCAAGAACGCGAACATCGCGGCGGCCGGCGTCCTGCCCATGTGCCAGGACACGGGTACGGCGATCGTCATGGGCAAGCGCGGCCAGAACGTCCTCACGTCGGGCGGTGACGAGGAAGCGCTCTCCCGCGGCATCTACGACGCGTACACCAAGCTCAACCTGCGCTACTCGCAGATGGCCCCGCTGACCATGTGGGACGAGAAGAACACCGGCTCGAACCTGCCCGCTCAGATCGAGCTGTACGCGACCGACGGCGGCGCGTACAAGTTCCTCTTCATGGCCAAGGGCGGCGGCTCCGCCAACAAGTCCTACCTCTACCAGGAGACCAAGGCGGTCCTCAACGAGGCCTCCATGATGAAGTTCCTGGAGGAGAAGATCCGCTCGCTCGGCACGGCGGCCTGCCCGCCGTACCACCTGGCGATCGTCGTCGGCGGCACCTCGGCCGAGCACGCGCTGAAGACCGCCAAGTACGCCTCCGCGCACTACCTGGACGAGCTCCCCACCGAGGGCTCCCCGCTCGGCCACGGCTTCCGCGACCTCGACCTGGAGGAGAAGGTCTTCGAGCTGACGCAGAAGCTCGGCATCGGCGCCCAGTTCGGCGGCAAGTACTTCTGCCACGACGTCCGCGTGGTCCGCCTCCCCCGCCACGGCGCGTCCTGCCCGGTCGCCATCGCGGTCTCCTGCTCCGCCGACCGCCAGGCCGTCGCGAAGATCACCGCGGAGGGCGTCTTCCTGGAGCAGCTGGAGCGCGACCCGGCCCGTTTCCTCCCGGACACCACCGAGGACCACCTCTCGAACGGCGAGGTCGTGACCATCGACCTCAACCAGCCGATGGACGACATCCTGGCCGAGCTGAGCAAGCACCCGGTCAAGACCCGTCTCTCCCTCACCGGCCCGCTGGTCGTGGCGCGCGACATCGCCCACGCGAAGATCAAGGAGCGGCTGGACGCGGGCGAGGACATGCCGCAGTACCTCAAGGACCACCCGGTCTACTACGCCGGCCCGGCCAAGACCCCCGAGGGCTACGCCTCCGGCTCCTTCGGCCCCACCACGGCCGGCCGCATGGACTCGTACGTCGAGCAGTTCCAGGCGGCGGGCGGCTCCAAGGTCATGCTGGCCAAGGGCAACCGCTCGCAGCAGGTGACCAGCGCCTGCGGCACGCACGGCGGCTTCTACCTCGGCTCGATCGGCGGCCCCGCCGCCCGGCTCGCGCAGGACTGCATCAAGAAGGTCGAGGTCGTCGAGTACGAGGAGCTCGGCATGGAGGCGGTCTGGAAGATCGAGGTCGAGGACTTCCCGGCGTTCATCGTGGTGGACGACAAGGGCAACGACTTCTTCACCTCGCCCGAACCCCAGCAGCCGACCTTCACCAGCATCCCCGTCCGCGGCCCCGGCCTGGCGTAACGCTGCATCCTCACGCCCACCGAGAGCCCCCGGCACCCGCCGCGGGCTCTCGCCGTTCCCGCCGCGTTCTCGCCCCCTGCGCCCCAGCCGGCTCCTGCCGGCGGGGGCGGAGCGCTGCCCCGCCGAGGAGACGGCCTCCCGGCTCCCTGTTCGACGCCGCGGGGGCTGCGTAGCCGGCCCCGCCCCGTCCCGGGGCGTTCGCGAACCGCGCCACCCGACTCAGCCCCGGGCCGCCATGGTGCGCAGCAGTTCCGCCTCGACCGGGGTTGCGTCGAGGCCGTGGTGGCGCGCCTCGGCCAGCTCCCGCAAGGTCAGGCCGAACACCTCGCGCACGGCCTTCAGCGGCGCCCCGTCCGGGCCGCCGACGGCTACGCGGACCGTGCCCTCCACGGCGGTGATCCGTTCCCGGACCCACGGCGGCGGCGGGCCCCAGCCCGACCCGCAGGCCTGGACGCCGTAGGCGGAGCAGTGCTCCTGCTCCTCCCAGCGCAGGCGCCCGTCCACGATCAGCTGGCGTGCCTCGTGGCGGCAGGAGGGGCACGGCTCGCAGTGGAGCGTCATCAGATGTTCGGCCATGTGTGGATGATGCGGTACCTGCGGGCCCGGCGCAGCCGGTTAACGTCTCCCCATGACGCAGCTGCTCCCCACCGCCCGCGACGTGCGGGTCATCGCCCACCGCGGGGCCTCCCACGAGCACCCCGAGCACACCCTCGCCGCGTACCGGCAGGCCATCGCCGACGGCGCGGACGCGCTGGAGTGCGATGTGCGGCTGACCGCCGACGGGCGGCTGGTGTGCGTGCACGACCGGAGGGTGGAGCGCACCTCGGACGGGCGCGGGACCGTGTCCGCGATGACGTACGAGCAGCTCGCCGCGCTCGACTTCGGCGGCTGGAAGGGCGAGGAGCACCGGGGGGCGCAGGTGCTGCTCTTCGAGGACCTGCTGAAGGAGGCGCTGGCCGCGGACCGGCCCGTCGGGCTGGCGGTCGAGACCAAGCACCCCACCCGGGCCGGCGGCCGGCTGGAGGCCGAGCTGGTGCGGGTGCTGAAGGACCACGGGCTGGCCGACGGCGCCGACGGGCGCGTCGAGGTGATGAGCTTCTCGCGGAACGCGCTGGTCAGGATGAACCGGCTCGCGCCCGGCGTGCCCGCCGTGTACCTGATCGAGCGGGCCGTGCGGCCGCCGCGGCCGCCGTTCGCGGGGCATGCCGGGCCGGGGATCGACCTGGTGCGCCGGGATCCGGGGTTGGTGGCGCGGCTGAGGGCCAAGGGGCTGAGGGTGCGGGTGTGGACCGTGGACGAGTTCGAGGACGTCGAGCTGTGCCTGCGGCTCGGGGTGGAGACGATCATCACCAACCGGCCGCGCGAGGTGCGGGAGTACATCAACGCCCGTTGATCCTCGCGCTCTGCCGATCGGCACCGGTCTCCGGCCGGGCGTGGAGGTCGTGCCCGGGGAGGGGCGGCAGGCGAGGCGCCGGTTCGAGGAGCCGTTGCAGGGCCGGAGCCGGAGGGCTCCTCGGCCGCGCCGAGCGTGAGGCACTGCCGGCGGGGCGGGCCCGGCCTGGGCCAGGGGGGTGACGGGGGTGACGGCCCCGAGGGCGGCCGCGAACGCCGTGGCTGCGGCGACGGTACATCTGAGCCCGGGTGTCCTGCGCACGCGTGTCGTGTACGCCTCCCCGATATCGGCGTTACCGCCGGGATCCGCTGCCAGGCAGGCGGAACGGGAACACGTCCGACAGGACAATTGCTCACTTTTCCGAGGAGGCCACGAACATGACGAACGATCAGCACGACCCCGGCGGCCGGACCGGAGCGCACCGCGTCGAGCGCGACTCGATGGGTGAGGTGAAGGTTCCCGCCCACGCCAAGTGGCGGGCCCAGACCCAGCGGGCGGTGGAGAACTTCCCGCTCTCCGGGCAGCGCCTGGAGCGCGCCCACATCGAGGCGCTCGCCCGGATCAAGGCCGCCGCCGCGACGGTCAACGCGAATCTGGGGGTGCTCGACCGCGACCTCGCCGAGGCCGTCGTCGCGGCCGCAGCCGAGGTGGCCGAGGGCCGCTGGGACGACCATTTCCCCGTGGACGTGTTCCAGACCGGCTCCGGGACCTCGTCCAACATGAACGCCAACGAGGTGATCGCCACCCTGGCCACGGAACGGCTCGGCCGCGACGTGCACCCCAACGACCACGTCAACGCCTCGCAGAGCTCCAACGACGTGTTCCCGTCGTCCATCCACATCGCCGCGACCGCCGCCGTCACCCGGGACCTCGTCCCGGCCCTGCGCCACCTCGAACTCGCCCTGGAGCGCAGGGCCGCCGCCTTCGCCGAGGTCGTCAAGGCCGGCCGGACCCACCTCATGGACGCCACGCCGGTGACCCTGGGCCAGGAGTTCGGCGGGTACGCCGCCCAGGTCCGCTACGGCATCGAGCGGCTGGAGGCGGTCCTGCCCCGGCTGGCCGAACTGCCGCTGGGCGGGACGGCCGTGGGCACCGGGATCAACACCCCGGCGGGCTTCTCCGCGGACGTGATCGCCGAGGTGGCGTCCGCGACCGGGCTGCCGCTGACGGAGGCCCGCAACCACTTCGAGGCCCAGGGCGCCCGGGACGCGCTGGTGGAGACCTCCGGCATGCTCCGCACGATCGCGGTCTCGCTCACCAAGATCTGCAACGACCTGCGCTGGATGGCCTCCGGGCCGCGCACCGGATTGGCCGAAATCAATCTCCCGGATCTCCAGCCGGGGTCCTCGATCATGCCAGGGAAGGTCAACCCGGTCGTCCCCGAGGCCGTACTGATGATCGCCGCGCAGGTGACCGGAAACGACACCGCGGTCGCGGTGGCGGGCGCCGCAGGCAACTTCGAGCTCAATGTGATGCTCCCCGTGATGGCCCGCAACCTCCTCGAATCGATCCGCCTGCTGTCCTCCGCGAGCCGCCTGCTGGCCGACCGCACGGTCGACGGCATCACCGCCAACCCGGCCCGGGCCAGGGAGTACGCGGAGTCCTCCCCCTCCGTGGTGACCCCGCTCAACCGGTACATCGGCTACGAGGAGGCCGCCAAGGTCGCCAAGCGGTCGCTCGCCGAGCGGAAGACGATCAGGGAGGTCGTCCTGGAGTCCGGCTACGTCGACCGCGGAGACCTGACCCTGGAACAGCTCGACGAGGCCCTCGACGTCCTGCGCATGACCCGGCCCTGAAAACGGTTCCGGCCAGGGGCCGGAACCGGTCGTTTCACGTCCCCCGACACCTCCGTGACCTGCACCGCAGCGAGCGTACGGGCCCCAGCCCTAGTATCTGCGCATGACAGGTACCGGAGGCCGCGGGGGCGGCGACGCACAGGGCAACCGCTGGCGGCCGGGGGAGCAGATCCTCTGGCGGTACCGCGACCACGCCCCCGGCCCGGCGGGCGCGGTCCACATCTGCCGTCCGGTGACCGTGGTGCGGGACACCGCGGACCTGCTGGCGGTGTGGATGGCGCCCGGCACCGAGTGCGTCAAGCCGGTGCTCGCCGACGGCACACCGGTGCACGCCGAACCGCTCGCCACCCGCTACACCGCGCCCCGCACCACCGTGCGCTCCCGCTGGTTCGGCACGGGCGTGCTGAAGCTGGCCCGGCCCGGGGACCCGTGGTCGGTGTGGCTGTTCTGGGAGCCGGGTTGGCGGTTCAAGAGCTGGTACGTCAATCTCGAGGAGCCGCGGTCGCGCTGGGCGGGCGGGGTCGACTCCGTCGACCACTTCCTGGACATCTCCGTCTACCCGGACCGCACGTGGAAGTGGCGCGACGAGGACGAGTTCGCGCAGGCGCAGCGGTCCGGGCTGATGGACGCCGGACAGGCCCTGCGGGTGCAGCAGGCCGGGCAGGCCGCTCTGGACGTCGTCAAGGCGTGGGGGGCTCCGTTCTCGGACGGGTGGGAGGACTGGCGGCCCGATCCGTCCTGGGATGTTCCGGCCCTGCCCGAGGACTGGGACCGCACTCCGGCGCACATGACCTCATGAGACCCTTGATGCGCCCCCGGGGTTGAACCGTAATATCTCCCTCCGCAAGGTCGAGTGCGGTTGACGCACCCGGCCGCACGCCCCTAAATGTCGTGCCGGACGCGGAACTTGACTGGAGGTCAACGCCCGGGCGAGAGGGTAACGTGCGGGTGGGGCTCCCCGCCGACGAAGCCGGGGCGGGTGGCCCTCCGGACGAAGTTTGGGGAGGAACCGCGGGGCGACGGTGTCCCCGCCGCTGAGCGGGTATACCGCGACTGACCAAGTTGAGTGCAGCGCACATCGAGCGCAAACGGACGGAATGCCACGCGTGACGGAGTACCCCACCCCGCAGGAGGGTCCGCAGCCTGCCGCAGCCGCCGCGGCACCGGCCCAGGGCGGCCACGGCCTGCCCTCCTCCGCTGCCGCCGGCGCCGCGGACGCGCGCGCCCGCGCCTCGGTCTCCGGCGGGTGCGCGGAAGAACTGGGCCACGGGAAGGCTCCCGCCCCGGCCGCCGAGGGCGTACGCGGTGCGGCCGGGCCGGGCGCCGACCCGGCACGGGCGCACGCGGACTCCGCCGGGCGCGGCCCGGACGTCCCGCGCCCGCGTGACGGCGAGGCGGCCCCCGGTCAGGGCCCCGCGGCCGCACCCGCCCGCGAGGAGGGCCGTCCGGCGGCGCAGGCCGCGCCGCGGGCCTCCCGGCGCCGGCGCGGCCGTACCCGGGACGCCGGGGCCGCCCGGGACGCCGAGGCCGCACGGGGCGCCGCGGCGCCCCGCTCCGGGCGTGAGGCGGACCGGCCGGCCGGTCAGGCGCCGAGGGCCGCGACAGCGGCGGCCGGTGGCGCCATACCGGACCCGGTACGCCGCCGCGCGGCCGACGACGGCGGTACGGGCACCAGCGCCGCCGAAGCCGCCGCCGGCTCCCGGTGCGCCGGATTCGACCCCGTCGACCTGGTCGACCCGGTCGATCCCGCCGACCCGGACGGCACCCCGCCGCCCGGCGCACCCGACGACCACGACACGCCGACGGCGGAAGCGGGTGCACGGGCGGCGGCAGCGGCCGGCGCCACGGTCTCCACCGGCGCCGTCGAGGGGGTGCTCGCGCGCCGCGAGGGCGACCGGCTGCGGTTCGTCGGCGCCGCCACGCGCCGCATCGCCCGCGGCATCGACCTGGACGAGATCGTGCTCGGGCTGTGCCGGGCCACCGTGCCGACGTTTTCCGACGCGATCCTCGTCTACCTGCGCGACCCCCTCCCGGTGGGCGACGAACGCCCCGTCGGCTCGGTCGTTTTAAGGCTGCGCCGCACCGACCGGCTCCGGCCGATCGACGACCTGACCGGAGCAGAGGGCGCCGGTGCCGCGGGGGGCGCCGGGGAGCTCGACTTCAGCCAGTTGCCGATGGTCGGCCCGCAGGGCGACCTGCCGGCGGCCGAGTTGTGCGAGATCCTGCCCGGCGGGGCGCTCGCCGAGGTGCTGCGCGGCGTACGGCCCGTCTTCGCGTCCTCCGAGGGCGCGCAGGAGGCGCTGCCGGAGCTGCTGGGCGCGGAGCACCCGGTTCCGCGCGGCCGGAGGGCCGTCCTCGCGCCGCTGCGCGGCCGCCGCCGGGTGATCGGTGCCGCGGTGTTCCTGCGCAGCCCCGAGCGGCCCGCGTTCGAGCAGAACGACCTGCTGGTCGCCGCCCAGCTGGCCACGCACACCGCGCTCGGCATCGACAAGGCCGTCCTGTACGGCCGTGAGGCGTACATCGCCGACGAGCTGCAGCGCACCATGCTCCCGCACAGCCTCCCCCAGCCCACGGGGGTCAGGCTGGCCTCCCGCTACCTGCCGGCGGCCGAGACGGCCCGGGTGGGCGGGGACTGGTACGACGCCATACCCCTGCCCGGCAGCCGGGTCGCGCTGGTCGTCGGCGACGTCATGGGCCACTCCATGACCTCCGCCGCGATCATGGGCCAGCTGCGGACCACCGCGCAGACCCTGGCCCAGCTGGACCTGCCGCCCGCCGAGGTGCTGCACCACCTGGACGAGCAGGCGCAGCGGCTGGGCTCCGACCGCATGGCGACCTGCATGTACGCCGTGTACGACCCGGTGTCGCACCGGATCACCATCGCCAACGCCGGCCACCCGCCGCCGGTGCTGCTGCACCTGGGCGGCCGGGCGGAGGTGCTCCGGGTGCCCCCGGGTGCGCCCATCGGCGTCGGCGGCGTCGACTTCGAGGCCGTGGAGCTGGACGCCCCGGCCGGGGCCACGCTGCTGCTGTACACCGACGGGCTGGTGGAGTCCCGGCTGCGGGACGTGTGGACCGGCATCGAGCAGCTCCGCGAGCGCCTGGCCACCACCGCCCAGCTGACCGGGCTGGACCACCCGCCGCCGCTGGAGGCCCTCTGCGACGACGTCCTCGACATGCTGGGCCCCGGCGACCGGGACGACGACATCGCGCTGCTCGCGGCCCGCTTCGACGGGATCGCGCCCAGCGACGTCGCGTACTGGTTCCTCGATCCGGAGGAGACCGCCCCGGGGCGGGCCCGCCGGTTCGCCCGCCGGGCGCTGGCGCGGTGGGGCCTGGAGGAGCTTGAGGACTCGGTGGAGCTGCTGGTCAGTGAGGTGGTCACCAATGCCGTCCGGTACGCCGAGCGGCCGGTGACCCTGCGCCTGCTGCGGACGGACGTGCTGCGCTGCGAGGTCGGCGACGACTCCCCGCAGCTGCCGCGGCAGCGCCGGGCCCGGGAGACCGACGAGGGCGGGCGCGGCCTGTTCCTGGTCAACCGGATGGCCCGCCGCTGGGGTGCGACCCGGCTCAGCAGCGGCAAGGTGGTCTGGTTCGAGCTCCCGCTGCCCGGGTCCCACGACCGCCGCTGAGCGCCCGCGCAGCCCTTCGCGCCCGCCGGACACCTCCCCGCACCGAAAAGGACCGCCGCCCCGCAGCTCGTGTCCTGCGGGGCGGCGGTCCTCGTTCGTGGCCCTACGGCCGGGGCCTACTGGCTCTGGTTGTTGATCGGCGGCGGGATCGGCGGGGTCCCGCTGCTCTTGGTCGGGTCCGGCTTCGTCGAGCTGCTCTTGGTCGGATCCGGCTTGCCCGTGCTCTTGCTCGGGTCCGGGTTCGGCGAGACCTTGCTCGGGTCCGGGCTGGGCGAGGTCTGGCTGGAGCTCGGCGACGGGCTGGTCGTGGCCGCGGAGGCCGACGGGGAGGAGCTGCGCGACGGGGCCTGCACGGGGCCCATGTCCGCCTCGGACAGGTCGAACTTCGCCGTGCTCACACCCTTGAGCGCGGCCAGCGTGTACGCCTTCCAGATCTCCGCCGGGAAGCTGGAGCCGCCGGCGCGTCCGCCGCCCGCGGTACCGGTCAGGGTGGTCTGCTTGCCCGTTCCCGGCTCCTCGCCGAACATCGCGACGACGGTCACGAGTTCGGGCGTGTAGGCGGTGAACCAGGCGGCCACGTTGGACTCGGTGGTGCCGGTCTTGCCGGCGGCCTCGTACGCGGAGCTGCGCACGGTCTTGCCGGAGCCCTCGTTGACGACGCCGGTGAGGACCTTGGTCACGGTGTCCGCGGTCTCGCGGGTGATGACCTGCTGGCCGGACTCGGGCTTCTTGAACTCGCGCTCGGCGTGTTCGGCGGACTTGATGATCGAGGGGACGACCTTCTTGCCGTGGTTGTCGAGGGTGGCGTAGACGGCGGCCATCTCGACCGTGTTGGCGCTCATGGTGCCGAGCGACATGGCCGGCTTGTCCTCGGGCCAGCCCTGGCGGTCCTTCATGCCGAGTTCCAGGGCCGTCTTCTTCGCGTTCGGCGGCTTCACGTCGACGATCATCTGGGCGTACACGGAGTTCACCGAGAAGTTGGTGGCCTCCTGCACCGTCATCAGCGGGGTGCCGTAGTCCTTGTCGTCCTGGTTCTGCGGGTTGAACGGGATGCTGCTGCCGACGACGGGGCGCTTGCTGGTGCCGTCGTACAGGGCGTTCGGCGTGATCGGCTTCTTGTCCTGCGTGGTCGACTTGTTCTCCAGGGCGGAGGCCAGCACGACCGGCTTGAACGTCGAGCCGGGCTGGAAGTCGGTGCGCAGGGCGTTGCTCGCCCAGTGGTCGGACAGGCCGGTGCCGCCGTACATGGCGACGATGGCGCCGGTCTTGGGGTCGACGGAGGTGGCGCCGGCCTGCACGGCGGCGTCGACGGGCCGGTTCTTGCGGTCGAGCTCGGACTCCAGCTCGTCCTTGACGGCCTTCTCCAGCGCCGCCTGCTTCTTGGGGTCGATGTTGAGCTGGATCTCCCAGCCGCCCGCCTGGAGTTCGGCGGCGGTCATGCCGGTCTGGCGGCGCAGCTCGGCGTCCGCGGCCTGCTTCAGGTATCCCTTCTGGCCCTCCAGGCCCGGGGCGGGCTTCGGCTGGATGGGCTGCTGGAACTTCAGCGTCTGGCGCTTGGCCTCGTCCAGCGCGCCCATCTCGACCATGTTCTGGAAGACGCCGTTGAAGCGGATGGTGACGAGTTCCTTGCCCTTCTGGCTGGCGGTCGCCCAGTCGTAGTCGCTGGGGGCCTGGAGGACGGCCGCGAGGTAGGCGCCCTGTTCCAGCGTCAGCTTCTCGACGTCGACGCCGTAGTAGGCCTGGGAGGCGGCCTGGATGCCGTACGCGCCGCGTCCGAAGTAGCTGGTGTTCAGGTAGCCCGCGAGGATCTGGTCCTTGGTCATTTTCTGGTCGACCTTGAGGGAGATCACCAGCTCCTTCAGCTTGCGCGTCGCGGTCTGGTCCTGCGTCAGGTAGAAGTTCTTGACGTACTGCTGGGTGATCGTCGAACCGCCGGCGGCGCCCTTGCCGGTGGCCGTGCGGACCAGGCCGCGGGCCACGCCCATGAAGTCGACGCCGCGGTCCTCGTAGAAGGACTTGTTCTCGATGGCGATGAACGCCGTCTGGATCTCCTTCGGGACCTTCTCGATCGGGACGATCTCGCGGTTCATCTCACCGACGCGGGCCATGAGGGTCCCGTCGGCGTACTTGTAGGTGTTGCTCTGCGCGGTCGCCGTGGCGTTCGGGTCCGGCGGGTCCACGTAGAAGTAGAGGCCGACGAGCGCGGCCATGCCGAGCAGCATCATCCCGAAGAGCGTCCCGAGAATCGTCTTCCAGGTGAAGAAGCGGCGTATGCCGGTGCGCTTGCCGGCCTGGCCCTTTCCGGTGGCGCGCCCGCGCGGCGCCCGCCGCGCGCTGCGCTGCTGCTGCGCTTTACGCGCTTCTGCTCGGCCCATCGCTCCCGCTCCGCTCGAATTCCCCCCCGACGTCAGCTGAAAAAGCTAACACCGCAGGTTGTGGCAAAGATTTGCCAGTCATGAACAAAACCGCTCAATTCGGACGTGAGAATCAGCACCCACGTCAACGGAACCGACGCACGTAGGCACCCAAGGGTTGCGGTGGCCCCGAAAAGTGATATCACTTTGCTAGGACGTCCGATCGAGCGGACCGACCGAAACGGGGGCATGCCATGACAGACACGACCCGGACCGAGACGGGCGTACGGGAGTTCCCCGCCCGCAGCGTGGGCGGCGGACTGGCCCTGCTGGGCGGGCTGTTGGGGGTCGCGGCCGGGGTGCTGCTGGCCGCCCTCGGCATCGGCGGCGGGTCCGGGACCCCGCAGGCCGGCCTGATCGTGCCCGGGGGGCTGCTGGCGATCGCCTCGCTGCTGGCGATGAGCGGGCTGAACACGGTGGCCCCGGGCGAGGCGCGGGTGGTGCAGCTCTTCGGCCGCTACCGGGGGACCGTCCGCACCGACGGCCTGCGCTGGGTCAACCCGCTCACCTCGCGGGAGAAGGTCTCCACCCGCGTGCGCAACCACGAGACGGCCGTCATGAAGGTCAACGACGCGTACGGCAACCCGATCGAGCTGGCCGCGGTCGTGGTGTGGCGGGTCGAGGACACCGCCCGCGCCACCTTCGAGGTGGAGGACTTCGCCGAGTTCGTGGAGACCCAGGCCGAGGCGGCGGTCCGGCACATCGCGATCGAGTACCCCTACGACGCCCACGAGGAGGGCGGGCTGTCGCTGCGCGGCAACGCCGAGGAGATCACCGAGAAGCTCGCCGTGGAACTCGCCGCGCGGGTGGACGCGGCCGGCGTCGAGATCATCGAGTCCCGTTTCACGCATCTCGCGTACGCTCCGGAGATCGCCTCCGCGATGCTCCAGCGCCAGCAGGCGGGCGCGGTCGTGGCGGCCCGCAAGCAGATCGTCGACGGGGCGGTCGGCATGGTGGAACTGGCCCTGACCCGCCTGCAGGAGGAGGACATCGTGGAGCTGGACCCCGAGCGCAAGGCCGCCATGGTCTCCAACCTGATGGTGGTCCTCTGCGGGGACCGCGCCGCCCAGCCCGTCGTCAACACGGGCACCCTCTACCAGTGAGCCCCTCGGGGGAGGCGGAGGAACCGGCGCGCGCGCCCGAGCCGAAGCGGGCTGCGCGCGCCGGCCGGCAGGCGCGCAAGCAGGTGCTGCTGCGGCTCGACCCGCAGGTGTACGAGGCCCTCGCGCGCTGGGCCGGCGAGGAACTGCGCAGCGCCAACGCCCAGATCGAGTTCCTGCTGCGGCGGGCCCTGGCGGAGACCGGCCGGCTCCCGGGCGGGGCGGCCCCGATCCCGCCGCGCGGCCGGCCCCGGTCGGGGCCGGGCTCCTGAGGACCCGGTCCGGGGCCGGGGCCCGGGCCTCCGACTGCGGCCCCGGCGCCCGTACGCCGGCTGCCGCCGCTCAGCGGGTGCGGCTGAGCAGGACGAAGCCGGACTCCTCGGCCGCGGTGCGGTAGCCGCGGCTCCTGGCCTCTGCCAGCGCGATGGACTCGTCCATGGGGTTCAGCGGCCAGCGCAGCTCGGGCGGCACCCGGGTGTCCACCACGATCCACTCCGGGTCGGGCCGGCTGTCGGCCCAGCCGAAGAGGCTGACGCTGGTCCGGTGGACCAGGTGGGGCACGAGGTGGTCGGAAGCCTGGACGGTGGCGCCGTCCGGGATCCGGTCCATCACGTGGTGCGCGACCGCGACCCGCGGATCGGTCTGCCAGAAGGACGGCTGGAGCAGCTGTCCCAGCGAGTGGCTGGGCAGCATCACGAGGCAGACCCCGACCGCGCCCAGCAGGTAGCGGCGCAGTCCCGCGGCGGTGGTGCCGCGGCGCTGCAGGGCGTCGGTGAACGCGGCGAAGAGGATCGGCATCAGGGTGAGGGAGTAGTGGAAGCCGGTCCCCCAGTGGGACGCGTAGTCGGAGACCCCCCGCCACAGCAGGGTCGGCACCGCGACCAGGACCAGCGGCGAGCGCAGGGCCAGGAAGAGGGTCGGTGCCAGCAGCATCACCAGCGTGGCCACCTTGGTCTCGGGTGTGACGAGCCCGATGGTGGCCTTGTGCAGCAGCTGCCCGAGTCCTCCGCCGGCGCCGTCCCCGCCGCCGAGGAAGCCGGCGTAGAAGTACGAGCCGCTCGGGTTGAGCGCCGGCAGCACCACGAGCATCGCCAGCGCCATCCACACCACCCCGGCCACGGCGGCCGCGATCCCGAGCCGGCGCCCGCCCTTGCCGGCGCACCGGGCGGCCAGCAGGCCGATAGCGGCCACGGTGAGTCCCATGTCCTCCTTCACCAGCAGCAACGGCAGCGCCCACAGCACGGCGGCCCGCAGCCGCCCTTGGCCCAGCGCCGCCAGTGAGCACGCCAGCAGCGGGACGGCGAAGGCCCATTCGTGGAAGTCGAAGCCGATCCCGCTCGCGAGGCCCCAGGAGAGCCCGTAGGCGAGCCCGAGCGCCACGGCCGCGGCGGTGCCCAGTGCCCGGTGCGCCCACCGCATCAGCGGCAGGGCGCTCACCGCGACGAGGGCCGCCTGCGCCAGCAGCAGGGTGCGGGCCGACGGCTGGATCCAGTACAGCGGGGCCAGCAGGGCCAGCACCGGCGAGAAGTGGTCGCCGAGCAGCGGGAAGCCGGGGCCCTTGACCTCGGAGACCGGCAGGTGCCCTTCCGCGTAGGAGCGGACGGCCTGTTCGAAGATCGCCAGGTCGAAGCTGTGCGAGAGCAGCCGCTCGTGGGTGCGCAGGGACAGCGTCGCGTAGACGAGGAAGAGCCCCGAGACCACGGCCCACATCCACCACGGTGGTGCGGACCGGCCGTCGGGCGGGGCGCCCGGCGCCGGCTGCCCCTCCGTCCGCGCCGGGATGACGGACTGCTGCGGCGGGAGCGCGGGGGTGTTCGCGGGAGGTGCGTGCATGGCGCGCCTTTCGGAGATCGAGACCGATGCAAATCAGGGCCATTGCTCACAAAGTGCCAGCCGCCCCCGACCGCCGCACCGAGCCGCCGCTTCCGGCCCCCAAGTCCCTTCGAATGGCCGCAGGACCCGCGCACCCGGCTCTGCGGCGCGCGTATGCACGGCATGTATACATGGCAGGTATACATCGTGTGTATAGTCCTGATCATGTCCATCGGTCACACGCTCCTCGCCCTCCTGGAGGCCGGCCCCCGGCACGGCTACGACCTCAAGCGCGCCTTCGACGAGAAGTTCGGCCACGACCGCCCCCTCGCCTACGGGCAGGTCTACTCGACCATGTCCCGCCTCCTGAAGAACGGCCTCGTCGAGGTCGACGGGATCGAGGCCGGCGGCGGACCCGAGCGCAAGCGCTACGCCATCACCGACGCCGGCGTCACCGACGTCTCCGCCTGGCTCGCCCAGCCCGAGAAACCCGAGCCCTACCTCCAGTCGACCCTCTACACCAAGGTCGTCCTCGCCCTCCTGACCGGCCGCAGCGCCGCCGACCTGCTGGACAGCCAGCGCAGCGAACACCTGCGGCTCATGCGCGTCCTGACCCAGCGCAAGCGCAAGGGGGACCTCGCCGACCAGCTGATCTGCGACCACGCCCTGTTCCACCTGGAGGCCGACCTGCGGTGGCTGGAGCTCACCGCCGCCCGCCTCGACCAACTCCGACGGGAGGTGACCCGGTGACCCCCGCAGGCTCACTGCTCGCCGCCACCGGCCTCCGCAAGGCGTACGGGTCCACGTACGCCCTGGACGACGCCGATTTCTCCATTCACGCCGGCGAGGTCGTCGCCGTCATGGGGCCCTCCGGCTCCGGCAAGTCGACCCTGCTGCACTGCCTGGCCGGGATCGTCGTACCCGACTCCGGCACCATCACCTACGCGGGCCGCGAACTGACCGCCATGAACGACGGCGAGCGCAGCGCCCTGCGCCGCTCGGACTTCGGCTTCGTCTTCCAGTTCGGCCGGCTCGTGCCCGAGCTGACCTGCGTGGAGAACGTCGCCCTGCCGCTGCGGCTGACCGGCGTCAAGCGCAAGGAGGCCGAACGGACCTCCCTGCACTGGATGGAGCAGCTCCAGGTCGACGACCTGGCCCGCAAGCGCCCCGGCGAGGTCAGCGGCGGCCAGGGCCAGCGCGTGGCCGTGGCCCGCGCCCTGGTCACCGCCCCGCGGGTGATCTTCGCCGACGAGCCCACCGGGGCCCTCGACTCGCTCAACGGCGAACTCGTGATGCAGCTGCTGACCGAGTCCGCCCGGGCCGCCAACACCGCCGTCGTCCTCGTCACGCACGAGACCCGGGTGGCCGCCTACTCCGACCGCGAGATCGTCGTGCGCGACGGCCGGTCCCGCGACATGGAGCGGTTCGTATGAACATGCTCCGGACCTGGGCCCGCGACCTGGTCATGGGCGTCCGGTTCGCCGTCGCCGGCGGCCGCGGGGGCTGGGTACGCACCCTCCTGACCGGTGTGGGCGTCGGCCTCGGGGTTGCCCTGCTGCTGGGCACCACCGGCCTGCCCAACGCGCTGGCCGCCCGCGACGCACGGGGCGCGGCCCGCGACACGATCACCTCGCCCACCGCCGACGCGCCGGGGCGGAACACCCTGCTGACCGCCCGCGGGAACATGAACTACCACTCGGCCGACGTGAGCGGGCGCCTGGTCGAGCCCGAGGGCCCCGACGCGCCGCTCGCGCCCGGGCTGGAGAAGTACCCGGGCCCGGGCGAGCTCGCCGTCTCCCCCGCCCTGGACCGGCTGCTGAAGAGCGACGAGGGCAAGCTGCTGCGCGAGCGCCTCGACGGGCGGATCACGGCGGTCATCGGCGACGCCGGCCTCACCGGGCCGGGCGAGCTCTACTACTACGCGGGCACCGACCGGCTGTCCAAGGAGGCGGACAGCCGCTCCGTCGAGCGGATCACCGCCTTCGAGAGCGACCTCGACTCCCCGCCCCTCGACGCGGTCCTGACACTCCTCGTGCTGGTCATGTTCACCGTCCTGCTGGTGCCGGTCGCGGTGTTCGTCGCGGCCGCCGTCCGCTTCGGCGGGGACCGCCGCGACCAGCGGCTCGCCGCCCTGCGCCTGGTCGGCGCGGACGGCGGGATGACCCGCCGGATCGCTGCCGGAGAGGCACTCGCCGGCTCGCTGATCGGCCTGGTCCTCGGCGCCGGGTTCTTCCTGGCGGCCCGCCGGCTCACCCCGTACGTCAGCATCCAGGACCGCAGCCTCTTCCCCGAGGACCTCGCCCCCGACGGGCCGCTGGCCCTGATCGTCGCGGTCGCCGTCCCGGCCGCGGCCGTCCTGGTGACCCTGTTCGCGCTGCGCAACGCGATCATCGAGCCGCTGGGCGTGGTGCGCTCGGCCGCCCCCGTCAGGCGCCGCATCTGGTGGCGGCTGCTGCTGCCGCCGGCCGGTCTGGCCCTGCTGGTCCCGATGATGGGCCGCGTCAAGAACGGCGGCCCGTTCAACGGGTGGCAGGTCTCCGCCGGTGTGGTGCTGCTCCTCATCGGCGTCATCGCCCTGCTGCCCTGGCTGCTGGAGCGGGTCGTCGGCCCGCTCGGCGGGGCCGGTCCGGTCTCCTGGCAGCTGGCCGTGCGCCGCCTGCAGCTCACCAGCGGCACCGCGGCCCGGCTGGTCGGCGGCATCGCGGTCGCGGTCGCCGGGGCGATCGCCCTGCAGATGCTCTTCGCGGGCGTCGAGGGCGAGTACACCGAGCAGACCGACCACGACCCCGTCCGGGCCTCGCTGTCGATCCTCAAGCGCTCCGGCACCGACGAGCGGCTGGAGGCCCTCGGGGCGGCGATATCCGGTGCCAAGGGCGTGGCCAGGGCCGATGCGCTGGCCACGAGGGCTGCCTCCCACGGCCCGTCGGGGGGCGCGGAGGGGGACACGATCGAGCTGACCATCGGTACGTGCACGGCCCTGCGCGAGGTCGCCGAACTGCCCTCCTGCCAGGACGGCGACGCCTTCGTCCTGACCGGCGCCGCCGCCGGGCGCGGCCGGGACAGCGGCACCGCGGCGCCCGGCGAGAAGCTGCTCACGGGCAACGTCCACGCCCCGGACGGACCGGCTCCCGTCGCCTGGACCGTACCCGCCTCGGCCCGCCCGGCGCAGGCCCGCAAGGACCCGACCGGCCGGCTGCGCAGCGGCCTGCTGGTCACCCCGGCGGCCGCCCCGAAGAGCGAGGGCGGCTACGGCTCGGCCCAGGTGTTCGTCCAGCTGGACCCGAACGTGCCGGACGCGATGGAGCGGGCCCGGACGGCGGCCTACAAGGCCGATCCGCTCGCCACCGTCATGACCCTCCGGTCGACCCGTACGGCAGGCGAGTTCGGCTCCATCCGGACCGGCCTGTTCATCGGCGCCACCTTGGTGCTCGTCCTGATCGGCACCAGCCTGCTGGTGTCCCAGCTGGAGCAGCTGCGCGAGCGCCGCAGGCTCCTGGCCGCCCTGGTCGCCTTCGGCACCAGGCGCTCGACGCTCGGCCTGTCGGTGCTGTGGCAGACGGCCCTGCCGGTCCTCCTCGGCCTGGCCCTGGCCACGGCCGTCGGCCTCACGCTCGGCGCGGTGCTGATGCGGATGACCGCCGTGCCCGTCCGCATCGACTGGGCGTCGGTCGCGGCGATGGCCGGCATCGGCGGGGGCGTGGTCGTCGTGGTGACCCTGGTCAGCCTGCCGCCGCTGCTGCGCATGGTGCGCCCGGACGGCCTGCGCACCGAGTGACGCCCGCGCCGCCCGGCGCCGTACGCACATCCGTGCGCCCGCACTCCCGTGCGCCCGTTCCCGGTGGTCCGCCTACGCGGCGGGCCACACCGGGAGCGGGCGCACGGCTTCGCGCAGGGCGCCGGCGATGGCGCGGAACTCCTCCTGCCGGGCGGTGCCGGTGCGCATGGCGAGCGCGATCCGCCGGGTGGGGGCGGGCTCGGCGAAGTATCCGGTGGCCAGGTACTCGTTGCGGGCGGTCTCCAGCCGCAGCGCGGTGCGCGGCAGCAGGGTGACGCCCAGCCCGCCCGCGACCAGCTGGACGAGTGTGGACAGCCCGGCGGCGGTGGTGGTGACGTCGGCGCCGTCGGTGCGCCCGGCCTCCCGGCAGATGTCCAGGGCCTGGTCGCGCAGGCAGTGGCCCTCGTCCAGCAGCAGCAGCTGCAGGCCGCGCAGTTCCTCGCGCGGGATGTCCCGGCGCCCGGCGAGCGGGTGCTCGCGGGGCGCGAGCAGGACGAAGTCCTCGTCGAACAGGGGGAGTTCGGTGACACCGGGGACACCGAGCGGCACGGCGAGCAGCAGCAGGTCGAGCCGGCCGGCGGCGAGCCCCTCCAGCAGGGAGGCCGTCTGCTCCTCGTGCACCTGGAGGTCCATGCCCGGATAGCGGCGGTGGAACAGGCCGAGTACGGTCGGCAGCAGGTACGGGGCGACCGTGGGGATCACCCCGAGCCGCAGCGCCCCGGTGAAGGGGGCCCGCACCGCCTCGGCCTCCTCCAGCAGGGCGCCCATGGCTTCGAGGACGGCCCGGGCGCGGACGGCGATCCGCTCGCCGGCCGGGGAGAGCAGCACCTTGCGGGTGGTGCGCTCCAGCAGCTGTACGCCGAGGGCCTCCTCCAGCGCGGAGACGGCGCCGGAGAGCGCGGGCTGGCTCATTCCGATGGCGGCGGCGGCATCGCGGAAGTGCAGGTGTTCGGCGACGGCGGCGAACGCGCGCAGTTGTGCGAGCGTCGCCTGCTTCGCTCCTCTATTACCGACAGCCACTGATAAGCACCTCCGATCACCCACTACAAGACTAGCTATTTCCGCAATCAATGCTGGCTGTGCCAGCATGTGAGACACGTCCAACCCCTCGAAAAGCGCCCAATCAGGGCGCTTTTCTCTCGCAAGGAGAGCACGTGCTCACTGTCGGTGACAAGTTCCCCACGTACGACCTGACCGCCTGCGTCTCGCTGGAAGCCGGCAAGGAGTTCGCGCAGATCGACCACAAGACCTACGAGGGCAAGTGGCGCGTGGTGTTCTTCTGGCCGAAGGACTTCACCTTCGTGTGCCCGACCGAGATCGCCGCCTTCGGCAAGCTGAACGAGGAGTTCGCCGACCGCGACGCCCAGATCCTCGGCGTCTCCGGCGACTCGGAGTTCGTCCACCACGCCTGGCGCAAGGACCACGCCGACCTGCGTGACCTGCCCTTCCCGATGCTGGCCGACTCCAAGCACGAGCTGATGCAGGCCTGCGGCGTGCAGGGTGCGGACGGCTTCGCGCAGCGCGCCGTCTTCATCGTCGACCCGAACAACGAGATCCAGTTCTCGATGGTGACCGCCGGCTCCGTCGGCCGTAACCCCAAGGAGGTCCTGCGGGTCCTCGACGCCCTGCAGACGGACGAGCTGTGCCCCTGCAACTGGAACAAGGGCGAGGACACCCTGGACGCCGGCGCCCTGCTGGCCGGTGAGTGACGGATGTCCCTCGACTCCCTCAAGTCCTCGATACCGGACTTCGCCAAGGACCTGAAGCTGAACCTCGGGTCGGTCATCGGCAACCAGGACACCCTCACGCAGCAGCAGCTGTGGGGCACGGTCCTGTCCTGCGCGATCGCCGCCCGCTCCCCGCGCGTCCTGCGTGAGCTGGAGCCCGAGGCGAAGGCGGCCCTGTCGCCGGAGGCGTACACGGCCGCCAAGTCGGCCGCCGCGATCATGGCGATGAACAACGTCTTCTACCGCACCCGCCACCTGCTCTCCGACCCGGAGTACGGCACGCTGCGGGCGGGCCTGCGGATGAACGTCATCGGCAACCCGGGCGTGGAGAAGGTCGACTTCGAGCTGTGGTCGCTCGCGGTCTCCGCGATCAACGGCTGCGGCCAGTGCCTCGACTCGCACGAGCAGGTCCTGCGCAAGGCCGGTGTCGAGCGCGACACGATCCAGGAAGCCTTCAAGATCGCTTCGGTGATCCAGGCCGTCGCGGTGACCCTCGACGCCGAGGCCGCCCTCGCCGAGTAGCAGCCCGTACGAGGAAGGGCCCGCTGCCGTCCCGGCAGCGGGCCCTTCCTCGTTCCGCCGCTTTCGCGGCTACTTCTTCAGCCGGGCCATCAGGATCCGCATGTCCTCGATCATCGCCGCCTTGACGGCGTCCTCGTCCGGCTGCGGGCCCCCGGCGCCCGTCTCGTCGGTGTCCCCGAGCCACCCGACGGACAGGGTGAACACCGCCCCGCCGTCGAGCACCTGGAGCCGGGGACCCGAGGTGTACGGGGACTTGCCGTTCACCAGGGCCCGCTCGCCGAGCCCCGGCACCTGCTCCGCCTCGCCGGTGTTCGACAGCGACTCCCGGAAGGGGCCCGGGGCAACTCCGAACTCCGGTGCCGGGTCGGTCCTCTTGTGCAGCTCGACCATGATCTGCATCTGGTACGAGGTGCCCTTCTCCTCCCACTCCGTGAAGTACTCGCAGTGGGACCAGTCCAGGGCCGGGCTCTCCCGGTGGGCCCGGTGGTTCGACATGACGGGCGCGGTGGTCTTGACGAGGGTGTCGAGCCGGGTCTCCTTGCACAGGTCCTCGGTGTGCCGGTACGCGACGCGGGGCGCCCCGAAGGAACGGTCCTGCAGCACCGGTAAGGCCGTCCACACCGCCGAGGCCAGCACGGCCCCGCCCAGCGCCCACATCCACGGCGCCCGCGGCCTGTGTACGGTGCCCTCCGCATCGCCCTGCTGCTGCGGCGCCGGCCGGTCGTCCTCCCAGCCGCCCTCCAGCTCAGGCTCGCTGATCACGGCCGGCCTCCCGCGCGGCCTGGTCCACTGCGGTCGCCCCGTGCGGGCCGGGGCCGATCGGCGCGGCCCCGTGCAGGAGCTGGTCACGCGAGTAGGCCTTCAGGTAGCCGACCACGGTGTTGGTGACGGCGACCAGCGGGACGGCGACGACCGCCCCGCCGATGCCCGCGACCAGGCCGCCCGCGGCCACCACCAGCACCACCGCGAGCGGGTGCACCCGTACGGCCCGGCCGAGGATGAACGGCTGGAGCACGTGCCCCTCGATCTGCTGCACCGCCAGCACCACGGCCAGCACCAGCAGGGCGGCGACCGGCCCCTGCGTCACCAGGGCGACGACCACGGCGAGGGCGCCGGAGACCACCGCGCCGACCAGCGGGATGAAGGCGAACAGGAAGATGAACACGGCCAGCGGCACCGCCATCGGCACGTTGAGGAAGTAGATGCCCAGGCCGATGAAGATGGCGTCGATGAGCGCGACGAGGACGGTGCCGCGCACGTACGCCGTCAGGGTCCGCCAGGCGCGCGGGCCGGCGCCGGCCACGCCCCGGCGGGCGCCGGCCGGGACCAGGCCCAGCGCCCAGCCCCAGATGCGCGCGCCGTCGTAGAGCAGGAACAGCGTCGAGAACATCGCGAGCAGCATCCCGGTGAGCACCTCGACCAGGACGGTCACGCCCTGGAGGCCGGCGGAGGTGATCTGCTCGGTGTTGGTGCCGATGGTCTCGCTGAGGTTCTTCGCGATGTCGTTGATCTGCTTCTCGGTCACGTGGAACGGACTGTCCAGTGCCCAGAGTTTGAGCTCGTTGATGCCGTCGCGGACCCGGGCGGAGAGGTCGTCGAGGTTCTCCATGACCTGCCAGACCACGAACCAGCCGACCAGGCCGATGATCACGAAGCCGAGGACGGCCGTGACGGCGGTGGCGAGCCCGCGCGGCAGCCCGAGCCGGCGCAGCCGGACCACGAAGGGCTGGAGCAGCGCGGTGACCAGCATGGCCGCGGCGAACGCGAGGACGACCAGCCGGACTTCGCTGATCACCTTCATCAGGACCCAGAGCATCCCGGCGAGCAGCAGCAACCGCCAGCTGGCCTCGGCCGCGACCCGCATGCCCCAGGGGAGCACGCTCGCCGGGTCGGGGCGTTCGGGCAGCGCGGGATGCGCGGG
>NZ_JACBGN010000109.1 GCF_013401435.1 Streptomyces sp. BR123 | reverse complement strand
GCCCCGAACCCGGCCCCGCCGAGGGCACCGCGGGCGCGTACGTCCTCGCGTACCTGCGCGAACAGCGCGACGCGATCGTCGCCCAGGACCCCGCCGTACGCCGCAACCTCCCCGACTCCGTCCACCAGATGCGCGTCGCCTCCCGCCGGATGCGCAGCGCCTTCAAGACCTACCGCAAGGTCCTCGACCGCGAGGTCACCGACCCCATCGGCGAGGAGCTGCGCCACCTCGGCCAGGAGCTCGGCGTCGACCGCGACCAGGAAGTCCTGCACGAACGGTTCCGGGCCGGCGTCGAAGCCCTCCCGCGCACCCTGCGCCACGGCCCCGTCCGCGGACGTCTGCGCACCTGGAACAACAGCCGCCGCGCAGCCTCCCGCCGCCGCGCCCTCACCTACCTCGACTCCCCGCGCCACCTGGCCCTGCTCGACGCCCTCGACGCCGTGCTCGCCGCCCCCCCGCTGCTGCCGGCCGCCGCCAAGCCCGCCGGGAAGCCCCTGTCCAAGGCGGTGCTCCGCGACTACGAGCGGCTCGCCGGCCGGATCGAGCACGCCCTCTCCCTGGATCCCGGCGAGGAACGCGACCACGCCCTCCACGACGCCCGCAAGGCCGCCAAGCGCGCCCGGTACGCCGCCGACGCGGCCGAACCCGCACTCGGCAAGCCCGCCGACCGCCAGGCCAAGGCCATGAAGTCCGTCCAGACCCTGCTCGGCGACCACCAGGACAGCGTCGTCGCCCGCGAGGCGCTGCGCGGCCTCGCCGAGCAGGCGGCAGCCGCGGGCGAGTCCGCCTTCAGCTGGGGCGTGCTCTACGCCCGTGAGGAGGCCCTCGCCGCTTCACGCGAACGAGAGCTTCCGGAAATCTGGGACAAGGCTTCCGACCCCGCCCTGCGCCAGGCCCTCGCCCCCTAGACCAAGATCGCGACGTCCGGCACCGACGACGCCTCGGGTTACGCTTGAGAGTCGCCCCCCTGCCCGCTTCACGAAAGTCGCGTGATGTCCGAGTCGGTCTTCCCACAGCTCGAAGCTCTGCTCCCGCATGTGCAGAAGCCCATCCAGTACGTCGGCGGTGAGCTCAACTCCACCGTCAAGCCGTGGGACTCCTGTGACGTCCGCTGGGCGCTCATGTACCCGGACGCGTACGAGGTGGGGCTGCCCAACCAGGGCGTCATGATCCTCTACGAGGTACTCAACGAGCGCGAGGGCGTCCTGGCCGAGCGCACCTACAGCGTGTGGCCCGACCTCGAAGAGCTCATGCGCGAGCACAAGGTGCCGCAGTTCACCGTCGACAGCCACCGCCCGGTCGGTGCCTTCGACGTGTTCGGCCTGTCCTTCTCCACGGAGCTGGGCTACACCAACATGCTCACGGCGCTGGACCTCGCGGGCATCCCGCTGGAGGCCCGCAACCGCACCGTCGACCACCCGATCGTCCTCGCCGGCGGCCACGCGGCCTTCAACCCCGAGCCGATCGCGGAGTTCATCGACTGCGCCGTCATCGGCGACGGCGAGCAGGCCGTCCTCGACATCACCGAGATCATCCGCGCCTGGAAGGCCGAGGGCCGCCCCGGCGGCCGCGAGGAGCTGCTGCTGCGCCTCGCCAAGACCGGCGGCGTCTACGTGCCGGGCTTCTACGACGTCGAGTACCTGCCGGACGGCCGCATCGGCCGCGTCGTGCCGAACCGGTCGGGCGTGCCGTGGCGGGTCTCCAAGCACACCGTGATGGACCTCGACGAGTGGCCGTACCCCAAGCAGCCGCTCGTCCCGCTCGCCGAGACCGTCCACGAGCGCATGTCCGTCGAGATCTTCCGCGGCTGCACCCGCGGCTGCCGTTTCTGCCAGGCCGGCATGATCACGCGCCCCGTGCGGGAGCGAAGCATCACCGGCATCGGCGAGATGGTCGACCGCGGCCTGAAGGCCACCGGCTTCGAAGAGGTCGGCCTGCTCTCCCTCTCCTCCGCGGACCACACGGAGATCGCCGACATCGCCAAGGGCCTCGCGGACCGCTACACGGACGACAAGGTGGGCCTGTCCCTCCCGTCGACCCGCGTCGACGCGTTCAACGTGGACCTGGCCAACGAGCTCACCCGCAACGGGCGCCGCTCCGGCCTGACCTTCGCCCCCGAGGGCGGCTCCGAGCGCATGCGCAAGGTCATCAACAAGATGGTCTCGGAAGAGGACCTGATCCGCACCGTCGCCACCGCCTACGGCAACGGCTGGCGCCAGGTGAAGCTGTACTTCATGTGCGGCCTGCCGACCGAGACCGACGAGGACGTGCTCCAGATCGGCGACATGGCCGTCAACGTCATCGCCAAGGGCCGCGAGGTCTCCGGCCAGAACGACATCCGCTGCACGGTGTCCATCGGCGGCTTCGTACCCAAGCCGCACACCCCGTTCCAGTGGGCGCCGCAGCTCTCGGCCGAGGAGACCGACGCCCGCCTGGCCAAGCTCCGCGACAAGATCCGCGGCGACAAGAAGTACGGCCGCTCCATCGGCTTCCGCTACCACGACGGCAAGCCGGGCATCGTCGAGGGCCTCCTCTCCCGCGGCGACCGCCGCATCGGCGACGTCATCCGCGCCGTGTACGAGGACGGCGGCCGCTTCGACGGCTGGCGCGAGCACTTCAGCTACGACCGCTGGATGCAGTCCGCCGACAAGGCCCTCGCCCCGTACGGCGTGGACGTCGACTGGTACACGACCCGCGAGCGCACGTACGAGGAGGTCCTGCCCTGGGACCACCTCGACTCCGGCCTGGACAAGGACTGGCTCTGGGAGGACTGGCAGGACGCCCTCGACGAGACCGAGGTCGACGACTGCCGCTGGACGCCGTGCTTCGACTGCGGCGTCTGCCCGCAGATGGACACGGCCATCCAAATCGGCCCCACGGGCAAGAAGCTGCTGCCGCTGACGGTCGTCAAGTAGCCGGAGCAGCCCGTAGCCGAAGCCCTCCGCCGTGCAACGGCGGAGGGCTTTCGCGTGTCCTTAGCTGCATGGAACTCGACAAACGGCCCTCCGGCGAGGGTGACGGCTGCCTCGTGGGGGTGCTGCGGATCCCCGCCAAGGTGGTCGCGGTGCTGATCGTGCTCCCCGTACGTGCGGTGTGGGACCTGCTCGCCGCGTTCGGGCGGGCCGTGCACCGGCACGTCCTCGGGCCGCTGTGGACCCACGTCCTCGAACCGCTGTTCCGCGGAATCGGGTGGGTGCTGACCGTCCTGTTCAAGCTGGTGTTCGTCTGGCCCTGGATGGGATTGTGGCGGTACGTGCTCCGACCGGCCTGGCAGGGGGCGGTGTGGCTGGCGCGGGGCGCGTACGCGTACCTGCTCGTACCGGTCGGGCGCGGGCTGGCGTGGCTGGCCGCGGCGGTCTACCAGTGGCTGCTGCGGCCCGTGGGGCTGGGCGCGGCCTGGCTGGCCGCCGCCGCTTACGGGTGGCTGCTCAGGCCGGTCGGGACCGCCGTGGCCCGGCTGGCCACCGGCGCGTACCGGTACGGGCTCGTGCCGCTCGGGCTGGGCGTCGTGTGGCTGGCCCGGGCCGCGTACCGGTGGCTGGTCGTCCCGGTGGGGCAGGCCGTGGCCTGGACCGTGCTGGGGGTCTGGCGGTGGGCGTTCGTGCCGGTGGGGCGGGGCACCGTATGGGCCGGGGCGGCGTTGTGGCGGTGGGTGTTCGTGCCCGTCGGTGCCGCGTTCGCATGGCTGGCGCGCGGGGTGTACGCGTACGTGCTCGCGCCGGTCGGGCGGCTGTTGGTCTGGGCCTGGCACGTGGCCGGGCGGATCGTGAAGGCAGTGGGGCGGGGGATCGCCCTGCTGTGGCGGGCCCTGATCGTGTGGCCCTGCACGCAGGTGTACCGGCACGTCCTCACCCCCGTCGGGCACGTCCTGCGGGACGCCGGGCGCACGGTCCGCGCGACCGTACGGCAGGTCCGCGCCGAGGTGCGGCGGGCCCTCCTGGGGTGACCGGCCCCGGGAACCGGCGAGGTCACGGGCGCGTACTCTGGGTAGTACGAAGCCTGGGCCTCTCCCGCCCCCGAGCGCTCCCTGCACACCCGGCAGGGGTGAGCCGGAGGGCACGGAACCGCCCGCAGGCTCACCGGACCTCAGGGCGGCGCGCGAGCCGCGCCGCCCCGCACAAGGAGAAGAACCACTGGGCAAGCGACAGCCCGAAGGCCCGCCCCCCGCACCGGTGGCACAGCGCATCCGACTGCGCTACACCAAGCGCGGCCGCCTCCGGTTCACCAGCCACCGGGACTTCCAGCGCGCGTTCGAGCGCGCCCTGCGCCGCGCCGAGGTGCCCATGGCGTACTCGGCCGGCTTCACACCGCACCCCCGCGTCTCGTACGCGAACGCCGCCCCGACCGGCACCGG
The DNA here is from genome assembly GCF_013401435.1 of Streptomyces sp. BR123. Classification (GTDB taxonomy): domain Bacteria; phylum Actinomycetota; class Actinomycetes; order Streptomycetales; family Streptomycetaceae; genus Streptomyces. The sequence continues at coordinate 17,904 of NZ_JACBGN010000109.1, read as the reverse complement.
CAGCGAGGCCGAGTACCTGGAGATCGCGCTCACCGAGCCCCGCGACCCGGAAAAGCTCCGTGAGCTGCTCGACGAGTCGATGCCGGTCGGCCTGGACATCATCGACGCCGTGGAGGCCCGCACCTCCGGACTCGCGGACCGGCTCACCGCCTCCGTGTGGGAGCTGCGGCTGGACGGCGTGGACACGGCCGAGGCCGCCCGCGCGGTCGAGACCTACCTCGCCGCCGACACGGTCGAGGTGCAGCGCCGCACCAAGAACGGCATGCGCACCTTCGACACCCGAGGGGCCGTTGCGACCCTCGACGTCCTTCCGGTCCCCGCTGATAGGCCGGTGGACAATGCCTGTGCGATACTGCGGCTGGTTGTTCGGCATCTGACACCTGCCGTACGACCCGACGACGTCCTGTCCGGTCTCCGAGCTGTGGCCGACCTGGCGCCGCCGGTCCCCGCAGCGGTGACCAGGCTGGCGCAGGGGCTCTTCGACGAGGAGTCCGGCACGGTGACCGACCCGCTCGCGCCCGACCGCGAGGCTGACACGGCCGCTTCACCCACGGCCGCCGTGACCGCCGACGCGAAGGCGCCGGAAGGTCCCGCCGCGTAGGGAACGCCGTCGCTGCGCCGCCCTGGCACTCGGGAGCCACCTGGGTCCGGCAGCGCACCCACCTGAAGACTTCCGCCAGGCCGTACGGACAAGGCGTACGGAACCGGCGGCCATGGACTACAGCTCCCGTGTGGCGAACGCGCCCCGGAGGCCGGCTCCGCGCTGATCGTGCGGAGCCGTGCCGGACCGGATGTCAGCCGCGGCGCCCGGGAGCGTGACGGGAGAACCGCCCGCATGCTCGACAACGAAAACAACAACACCGCCGGCGCCACCGACAACGGCAGCCCCAGCGACAACCTGCCTCCGCGCAGGCGTCGCCGTGCCGCGTCGCGTCCGGCCGGTCCGCCCGGCGCCACCGTCGCCGGGGCCACCGCCGAGGTTCCCGCCGAGGCCGCTCCGCCCGCCGCTCCCGCCGAGGAAGCAGCGCCGAGCACCGCCCCGGCCCGCCCGCGCCGCCGCGTGACGCGCACCGTCTCCACGCCCGCCGCCGAGGTTCCGGCCGAAGCCGCCACCTCGGCCGTCGAGGCGGCTCCGGCTGCGGAGCCCGCCCCGGCCGCCGAGGAGCCCGCTGCGCCGGCGCCGCGCACCCGCCGCCGCGCCACGCGCGCCACGACCGCTCCGGCCGCCGAGGCTCCCGTTGCGGAGGCCGCTCCGGCCGTGGAGGAGGCTGCCGCGCCGGCGCCGCGTACGCGTCGTCGTGCCACCCGTGCCGCTGCCGCTCCGGTCGCCGAGGCCGAGGCCGTCGAGGCTGCTCCGGTCGCCGAGGCTCCCGTTGCGGAGGCCGCTCCGGCCGTGGAGGAGGCTGCCGCGCCCGCGCCGCGTGCCCGTCGTCGTGCCACCCGTGCCACTGCTGCTCCGGTGGCTGCCGCTGCCGAGGCCCCGGCGGCCGTCGAGGCTGCTCCGGTCGAGGTTCCGGTCAAGGTTCCGGTCGAGGCTCCGGTTGTCGAGGAGCCCGCCGCGCCCGCGCCGCGTGCCCGTCGTCGTGCCACCCGTGCCGCTGCCGCTCCGGTCGCCGAGGCCGAGGCCGTCGAGGCTGCTCCGGTCGCCGACGCTCCCGTTGCCGCTGCCGCTCCGGCCGTGGAGGAGGCTGCCGCGCCGGCGCCGCGTGCCCGTCGTCGTGCCACCCGTGCCGCTGCCGCCCCGGTGGCTGCCGCTGCCGAGGCCCCGGCGGCCGTCGAGGCCGTGGCCCAGGAGGAGGCGCCCAAGGCCGCCACCTTCACCGTCGGCGACGCCGTCGACGCCCCCAAGCGCGGCCGCCGCCGGGTCACCCGCGCCGCCGCTCCGGCTGCCGCTGCCGCTCCGGCCGCCCCCGCCGAGCCGGAGGCCGGGGCCGCGGAGCCCGCCGCCCCGGGCCGCGGCCGCCGCGGCATGCGTCCCGCCGTGCCTGTCTTCCAGGCCCCGGTCTTCGCCGAGCCGATGTTCCAGACCCCGGAGACCGCCGCTCTCGCAGCCGCGGCCGCCCGCGCCGAGGCCCTGGCCGAGGAAGAGGCCGAGGAAGCGGAGGAGCAGGAGCTCGCCGCCGAGGCCGAGGCCGTCCAGGCCCCTGCCGACCGGCCGTCCGGCCGCCGTCGTCGCCGCCGCCGCGGTGAGGCCGCCGACCTCGATGAGGCCGCGCCGCAGGCGCCGTCCGCGGAGCCCGCGGAGGAGGAGCCTGCCGCCGAGGCCGCCGAGGCCGCCGAGTACGACGAGGAAGAGGCCGACGAGTCCGACGAGCGCCCCTCGCGCCGCCGCCGCCGTGGTGGCCGTCGTCGCCGCCGCGGTGAGGCCGCCGACCTCGACGAGACCGCCGAGGAAGAGGCCGAGGCCGAGACGGACGAGGAAGAGGAGGAGGACGAGACGGAGGGCGACGAGGCCGGCGCCCTCGGTGCCGGATCCAGCCGCCGTCGCCGTCGTCGCCGCCGCCGCACCGGTGACGCGGGAGTCGAGGCCGAGGCCACCGACGAGGACGGCGTGCGCACCGTCGTCAAGGTCCGCGAGCCCCGCCCGGCCCGCGAGAAGGCCGAGACCTCCGACGAAGTGCAGTCCATCAAGGGCTCGACCCGCCTGGAGGCGAAGAAGCAGCGTCGCCGCGAGGGCCGCGAGCAGGGCCGCCGCCGCGTGCCGATCATCACCGAGGCCGAGTTCCTGGCCCGCCGTGAGGCCGTCGAGCGCGTGATGGTCGTCCGCCAGTCCGGTGAGCGCACCCAGATCGGCGTCCTCGAGGACAACGTGCTCGTCGAGCACTACGTCAACAAGGAAGAGGCCACCTCGTACGTCGGCAACGTCTACCTGGGCAAGGTCCAGAACGTGCTGCCGTCCATGGAGGCCGCCTTCATCGACATCGGCAAGGGCCGCAACGCGGTCCTCTACGCCGGCGAGGTCAACTTCGAGGCGCTCGGCCTGGCCAACGGGCCGCGCCGCATCGAGTCCGCCCTGAAGTCCGGCCAGTCCGTGCTCGTCCAGGTCACCAAGGACCCGATCGGCCACAAGGGCGCCCGCCTGACCTCGCAGGTCTCACTGCCCGGCCGCTACCTGGTCTACGTGCCCGAGGGCTCGATGACCGGCATCAGCCGCAAGCTGCCCGACACCGAGCGCGCGCGCCTGAAGAGCATCCTCAAGAAGATCGTCCCCGAGGACGCGGGCGTCATCGTGCGCACCGCAGCCGAGGGCGCGAGCGAGGAGGAGCTGCGCCGCGACGTCGAGCGTCTGCAGGCGCAGTGGGAGGACATCCAGAAGAAGTCCAAGCAGATCACGACCTCTTCGCCGAGCCTGCTGTACGGCGAGCCGGACATGACCGTCCGTGTCGTCCGCGACATCTTCAACGAGGACTTCTCGAAGGTCATCGTCAGCGGTGACAGCGCCTGGGAGACCATCCACGGCTACGTCTCGCACGTCGCCCCGGACCTGGCCGAGCGGCTGCAGCGCTGGACCTCCGAGGTCGACGTCTTCGCGACGTACCGGATCGACGAGCAGCTCGCCAAGGCGCTCGACCGCAAGGTGTGGCTGCCCTCCGGCGGCTCCCTCGTGATCGACAAGACCGAGGCGATGGTCGTCATCGACGTCAACACCGGCAAGTTCACGGGCCAGGGCGGCAACCTCGAGGAGACCGTCACCAGGAACAACCTGGAGGCGGCCGAGGAGATCGTGCGCCAGCTGCGGCTGCGCGACCTGGGCGGCATCGTCGTCGTCGACTTCATCGACATGGTCCTGGAGTCGAACCGCGACCTGGTCCTGCGGCGGATGCTGGAGTGCCTGGGCCGCGACCGTACGAAGCACCAGGTCGCCGAGGTGACCTCGCTGGGCCTGGTCCAGATGACCCGCAAGCGGGTCGGCCAGGGCCTGCTGGAGTCCTTCTCCGAGACCTGCGTCCACTGCAACGGGCGCGGTGTGGTCGTGCACATGGACACCGCCACCACGGCCGGCAACGGCGGCAAGCGGGCCAAGCGCCGCGGCGGTCGCGGCCACGAGCACGAGGTCGAGGCCGTCGAGGCCGCCGTGACCGAGGCGCCCGAGGCGGGTGCCGAGGTGGAGACCGAGGCCGAGGTGGCCGCCGAGATCGCCGCGCCGGTGGCGCTGCCCGAGCCGGCGTTCGCCCCGGACGAGGAGCTCTACAGCAGCGTGGCCGAGGCGGAGGCCGCCGCAGGCGGTATCAGCGGCCGTCGCAACCGCCGCCGCGCCACCCGCAAGGCGACCGCTGCGGCGGGCGCCCCGCGTGCAGCGTCCGCGCCCGTGGAGCAGGCCGCCCCGGTCGAGGCCCCGGCCCCGGCGCCGGTGGTCGAGGTGGAGGCCGAGCCGGTCACCGAGCCCGCCGAGACGGTGCTGGAGCCGGCTGCCGAGGTTGTCGCCGAGGCCGTGGCCGCGGCGGAGACGGTCGAGGCCGCACCCGCCCCGGTGGCGGAGGAGGCTGCGCCGAAGGGCCGTACGCGCCGCCGCGCCACCCGCAAGGCGACCGCCCCGGTGGTGGAGCCGGAGCCGGCCGTCGTGGCCGAGCCGGAGCCGCAGCCCGAGCCGGTCGCCCCGGTCGCCGAGGCCGTGCCGGCCGAGGCCCCCGTGGCGGAGGTCGTCGAGGCGGAGGCCCCCGAGGCGGAGGCCCCGGTTGTCGAGGCCCCGGCGGCGGAGGCCGCTCCGGCCCGTCCGCGGCGCCGCGCCACCCGCAAGGCCACTGCTCCGGCCGGATCCCCGGTGGGCGCGGAGGCGGCGGTCCTGGTGGTCGAGGCGGCCCCGGCCGAGCCCGAGCCCGCTGCCGAGCCGGCAGCGGCGTCCGAGGCCGAGGCGGAGGCCCCGTCCGAGGAGGCCGCCCCGGCCAAGAAGACGGTCCGCAAGACGGCGGCCAAGAAGGCCCCGGCGAAGAAGGCCGCCGCGAAGAAGACGACGACGGCCAAGAAGACCGCCGCCAAGAAGACGGCTGCGAAGAAGACGACGGCGAAGAAGGCGACCAAGAAGGCCGCCGCGGCGGAGCCCGCCGCCGATGCCGACGCCTGATCCGCGTCACCACCGGGACTGCCCCGGCCCCCACAGCGGGGGCCGGGGCAGTCCCGTACCCGCACACGGCGAAACCGCCCGCCGAGGGAAAACGATTGCTCCGGGCTGCCGGTACCTCGTCGAGGGCTTGGCGGCGGGCCGTGGACGGTGGGCCGTCCGCACGGGCTTCCGGCGGTGCCGGACAACCGGCCCGGGGCGCCCGCACAGGCCGGTTTGACCTCGTAAACCCGGCCCCGTAACCTTGACCGTCGGCGTGTCTACGTGCGCGCCAGCCACTGAGCACCTCACCTCCCGGGCCGCGAGCGGCACGGGGGAGGCCGTATCGCGTTCTGCGGGGACCGGCTGGCTTCAGGGGCTTCCATTGCGAGCGAGAGAGAGATCCGCGTGTACGCCATCGTGCGCAGCGGTGGCCGCCAGCACAAGGTTGCTGTCGGCGACATCGTTGAGGTTGACAAGATTTCCACTGCCAAGGCTGGCGACACGGTCGAGCTCTCGACCCTGCTCGTGGTCGACGGCGACGCCGTGACCAGCGACCCGTGGGTCCTGGCGGGCATCAAGGTCCAGGCCGAGGTCGTGGACCACACCAAGGGCGCCAAGATCGACATCCTGCGCTACAAGAACAAGACCGGCTACCGCCGTCGCCAGGGTCACCGTCAGCAGTACACGGCGATCAAGGTCACGTCCATCCCGTCGGCCGCGAAGTAAAGAGGGACTGAGCAATGGCACACAAGAAGGGCGCATCGTCCACCCGGAACGGTCGCGATTCCAATGCCCAGCGGCTCGGCGTGAAGCGCTTCGGCGGTCAGGTCGTTTCCGCCGGTGAGATCCTCGTCCGCCAGCGCGGCACCCACTTCCACCCGGGTGCCGGTGTCGGCCGTGGCGGCGACGACACGCTGTTCGCGCTGCAGGCGGGTGCCGTGCAGTTCGGCACGCACCGTGGCCGCAAGGTCGTGAACATCGTTCCGGCCGCCTGATCCAGCTTCTGCTGATCAAGCGTTCGTAACGTCCCGAGGGCGGATCTCAGCTCTTCCCGGCGCAGGCCGGGAAGAGAGGTCCGCCCTCGGCGCGTTTGCACGTAGACACGTTTAATGGGACAGCAAGGCCTGTCCGGGACATCCCGTCTGTATCTGGAGGAACACCCATGACCACCTTCGTGGACCGCGTCGAGCTGCACGTCGCCGCGGGTAACGGGGGCCACGGCTGCGCCTCCGTGCACCGGGAGAAGTTCAAGCCGCTCGGCGGTCCCGACGGCGGCAACGGCGGCCGCGGCGGCGACGTGATCCTGGTCGTCGACCAGTCGGTCACCACCCTGCTGGACTACCACCACAGCCCGCACCGCAAGGCCACCAACGGCAAGCCCGGCGAGGGCGGCAACCGCTCCGGCAAGGACGGCCAGGACCTCGTCCTGCCGGTCCCGGACGGCACCGTCGTCCTCGACAAGCAGGGCAACGTCCTCGCCGACCTCGTCGGTCAGGGCACCACCTACGTCGCCGCCGAGGGCGGCCGCGGCGGCCTCGGCAACGCGGCGCTCGCCTCCGCCCGCCGCAAGGCCCCCGGATTCGCGCTCCTCGGCGTCCCCGGCGCCGCCGGCGACATCGTGCTGGAGCTGAAGACGGTCGCCGACGTGGCCCTCGTCGGTTTCCCCAGCGCCGGCAAGTCCTCGCTGATCTCGGTGCTCTCCGCCGCCAAGCCGAAGATCGCGGACTACCCCTTCACGACGCTCGTCCCGAACCTGGGCGTGGTCACCGCCGGCTCGACCGTGTACACGATCGCCGACGTCCCGGGCCTGATCCCGGGCGCCAGCCAGGGGAAGGGCCTCGGCCTGGAGTTCCTGCGGCACGTCGAGCGCTGCTCGGTCCTCGTGCACGTCCTGGACACCGCCACCCTGGAGTCCGACCGCGACCCCGTCTCCGACCTCGACGTCATCGAGGAGGAGCTCGAGCAGTACGGCGGCGGCCTGGAGTCCCGGCCACGTCTCGTCGTCCTCAACAAGGTCGACATCCCGGACGGCCAGGACCTCGCCGACATGATCCGCCCCGACCTGGAGGCGCGCGGCTACAAGGTCTTCGAGGTGTCCGCGGTCGCCCGCACCGGTCTGAAGGAGCTGTCCTACTTCCTCGCGGAGGTCGTCGCCAAGGCGCGCGCCCGCAGGCCGAAGCAGGAGGCGACCCGTATCGTCATCCGCCCGAAGGCCGTCGATGAGACCGGCTTCACCGTCACCTTCGACGAGGCCGAGGGCGTCTACCGGGTGCGCGGCGAGAAGCCGGAGCGCTGGGTCCGCCAGACCGACTTCAACAACGACGAGGCCGTGGGCTACCTGGCCGACCGCCTCAACCGCCTGGGCGTCGAGGACCAGCTGCTGAAGGTCGGCGCGCGCGCAGGCGACGGCGTCGCGATCGGCTCCGAGGAGGACGCGGTCGTCTTCGACTGGGAGCCGTCGATGATGGCCGGCGCCGAGATGCTCGGCCGACGCGGCGAGGACCACCGCATGGAGGCTCCGCGTCCGGCCGCGCAGCGCCGCAAGGAGAAGGACGCCCGCCACAAGGACTCCGCGCAGCAGGAGTACGACGAATTCCGTCCCTTCTGACCTGCATTTCCGCCGTTCCGTCGGCGGAGGCGCCGCTATTGGGCTGATGTTTACCCTGGTCGCCTAGGATCCCACGGGTGAGCAGCACCATTCCTCCCAGCGTCTCCGTCGTCGTGATCGCGTACAACGACGCCGAGCTCGTGGGCGAGGCCGTCGCCTCGGCACTCGCCCAGGGCCCGGTCGTTGCCGAGGTCATCGCCGTCGACGACGCCTCCTCCGACGGCACCGACCGTGTGCTCGACGAGCTGGCCGCCGTCCACCCCCGCCTCAAGGTCGTGCACCGCACGGAGAACAGCGGCGGCTGCGGCACCCCCCGCAACGACGGCATCGCGGTCGCGACCTCCCCGTACGTCCTGTTCCTCGACAGCGACGACGTGCTGCCCGCCGGGGCCGCCGAAGCCCTCCTGCGGGCCGCCGAGGAGCACCGCGCGCCCGTGACCGTCGGCGCCTGCGTACGCCGTGAGCTGCCGCAGTACCACGACACCCCCTGGGTGCCCGGGCTGTACACCCCGGGCGACGTCATCGACCGGCCGGCCGACCGGCCCGAGCTGGTCCGCGACACCCTCTGCGTCAACAAGCTGTACGACCGGTCCTTCCTGGAGAAGCACGCGATCCGCTTCCCCGATGGTCGGTTCGTCTACGAGGACTTCGTCTTCACCTCGCGCGTCCTGGCCGCCGCCCCCCGCATCGCGGTCGTCGGCGACCTCGTCTACGTGTGGCACGTGCGCCGCAGCGCCGCCCAGGTGTCGATCTCCCTGGACCGCAAGGACGTCTCCAACTGGCGCTCCCGGATCGAGGCCCACCGCACCGCGCACCGGATCCTCGCTGCCTCCTCCCCGGAGCTGGGCCGCGCCTGCCAGGTGAAGTTCCTGGAGTACGACCTGCGCATGTACCTGCGCGAACTCGGCACCGACCCGGGGTACCAGGCCGCCTGGTGGACCCTGACCCGCGACTACCTGGACACCTTCGACGAGGCCGCCGTCGAGGCCGCCGGGGCCCATGCCCGCTGGATCGTGCGCGTGCTGCGGGCGACTCCCGAGCCGCCCGCCGACACCGCCCGGCTCACCCGGTTCGCCGCCGAGCCGCCGCGGCTGCTGCCCCCGTACGCGACCGGCCCCGACGGCGGGCCCGTGTGGAGCGAGGAGGTGCCCGTCCCCCTCGACGGGTTGGACGGGCTGCCGGCAGCCGACCTGCCCGTCACCATCGACGCCGGCCCCGCCGGCAGCGGCCTGCGGCTGCGGGTGCACGACCTGTACGGCCGCCTCGCCCAGGCCGGTCCGCGCACCGCCCGGCTGAGCTTCGTGCCGCGTTCGGGCGGCGAGCCGGTGCTCGACCGGCCGGTGGAGCTGCGGCCCGCCGCGGACGGCGACGGCTGGACCTGCGAGGTGCCGTTCCACCTGACGGCCGTTGCCGCCGCCGGGCGCCGCCGGGGCCGGCGCGGCATGCAGGCCTGGAGCGTGCAGGTGGGCGTGGACTGTGCCGACGGGAGCTCCCTGCTCACCTCCCCGCGCCCCCTCGACGGTCTGCTCCGCCGCAGGGCGCTGCTCAGCAGCAGGTACGGTGTTCTGCTGGCGCAGCCGTTCCGCACGGCCGGGGGCTCCCTGGCCCTGCGGCTTGCGCCGGGTGCTGCGGGCGCGATGAGCCTCGTACGCAGCCGTCTCCACCGGGTCCGGGCAGGCCGCGCGGCGGGGTGAGGACGGCAGGCGGCCTCCGGACCGCCGCCCAGCTCGACAAGAACGGACTCGGGAGAAACGCATGACCTTTCTGATCACCGGTGGCGCCGGATACATCGGCTCGCACGTCGTTCGCGCCATGCAGCTCGCGGGAGAGCGGGTCGTCGTCCTCGACGACCTGTCCACGGGCAACGAGGACCGTGTCCCCGAGGGCGTCCCGCTGGTGATCGGCTCGGTCCTGGACCGGCTGGTCCTCGACAAGACCATCCGTGAGCACAAGATCACGGGTGTGGTGCACCTGGCGGGCAAGAAGCAGGTCGGCGAGTCCGTCGAGAAGCCGCTGTACTACTACCACGAGAACGTGGAGGGCCTGCAGGTCCTGCTGGGCGCGGTGGCCGAGGCCGGCGTCCGGAACTTCCTCTTCTCCTCCTCCGCCTCCGTGTACGGCATGCCCGACGTGGACCTCGTCACCGAGGAGACCCCGTGCGCGCCCCTGAGCCCGTACGGCGAGACCAAGCTGGCCGGCGAGTGGCTGGTCCGCGCGGCCGGCAAGGCGCACGGCATCTCCACGGCCTGCCTGCGCTACTTCAACGTGGCGGGCGCCGCCCGCCCCGAGCTGGCGGACACCGGCGTCTTCAACCTGGTCCCGATGGTCTTCCAGCGGTTCGACGAGGGTGAGGGCGCCCGGATCTTCGGCGACGACTACCCGACCCCGGACGGTACCTGCATCCGCGACTACATCCACGTCGAGGACCTGGCCGAGGCCCATGTGGCCGCGGCCCGCAAGCTCGGCGAGTGGGCGGCCGCGGAGGACTACCGGGACCTCACGGTCAACATCGGCCGCGGTGAGGGCGTCTCCGTGCGGGAGATGGCCCGGCTGCTGAACGAGGGCACCGGACACGACTTCGAGCCGGTGGTCGTGCCGCGCCGTCCCGGCGACCCGGCGAAGGTCGTGGCCTCGGCCGACCGGATCCACGCGGAGCTGGGCTGGAAGGCCAAGCACGACGTCCGCGAGATGATCACCTCGGCGTGGGCGGGCTGGGAGGCCAACCGCAAGGGCGCCGTGCCCCACGTGGCGCGCTAGCCCCGCAGCTTTCCGGCCTGCTTGCCGGCCTGCCGTACGGATGAAGCCGCCCGCCCCCTGTAGCGAAGGGGGCGGGCGGCTTCATCCGCAGCGTCCGGTGTTCGGCCGGGGCTGCTCAGCGCTCCAGGAACGCGAACAGCTCCTCCCACCGGTCGGTGATCTCGGTGCCGGAGAACCGCTGCACGGACCGGAACGCCCGGTCGCCGAGCCGGTCCCGCAGCTCCCGGTCCGCCATCAGCACGCGCAGGTGCCCGGCCAGCTCCATCGTGTTGCCCAGGCGGGCGAGCAGCCCGTCCTCGCCGTCCGAGACGATCTCGCGCACGCCCGGCGCGCAGTCGAAGGCGGCGACGGGCACGCCCGCGGCCATCGCCTCCAACAGGGTGATGGGGAAGCCCTCGGCGCGGGAGGCCTGGGCGAAGACCGATGCCCCGCGCAGGGCGCCCAGCACGTCGTCCGTGCTGCCCATCCACTCCACCGAGTCGTCGATCCCGAGTGAGGTGCAGTGGGCCCGCAGGGTGGGCTCCTCCACGCCGGCGCCGTAGATCCTGAGGACCCAGTCGGGGTGCTGCGGGGCGGCCTCGGCCCAGGCGTCGAGGAGCAGGTCCACGCCCTTCTCGAAGGCGAGGCGGCCGACGCTCGCGACGACCTTCGCGGTGCGCGGGGCGGGGGATTCCGGCATGAACGGAAGCGGGTTCGGCATGCTGGAGACGTTCTCCATGCCGGAGCGGATCCACAGGTCCGCGTCCTCCGGGGTCAGCACCAGCAGCCGGTCGACCCCGCGGTAGTGCCGGCGGACCCGGTCGCCGCGGGTGGACTTCTGGCTGGCCTCGTACGACTCGTGGCTCATGCCGATGACGGTGAGCCCCGCGGTGTCGGCGAGCGCCACCCATTCCATCGCCCAGACCTGGGTGACGATCACGACGCCGCCGGGGCGGGCCGTGCGCAGCAGGGCGCTGAGTTCCTGCGCCTTGGCGTGCAGCAGGGCCCGCCGGGCGGCCTGGCGGCGCCGCTCGGGCGCGTTGAGGCGGCCCTTGATGCCGCGCAGGCGGCGTGCCCTGGGCGGGTGGGTGTCGTACAGGGTGGTCATCGAGTACGGCAGGTCCTGGGGCAGCTTCTGCCGGATCTCCTCGGCGACCGGGACGATGCCGACGAGGTGCACGCGGTGCCCGCGGTCGGTGAAGAGCCGGGCCATCTGGTGCGACCAGGTCGTGACGCCGCCGAGTTCGTCGACGCTGTTGGAGACGATGAAGACGTCACGGCCGCCGGCCGTTTCGGCGGCCGCTGCGGTCCCGGCGGTCCCGGCGGTCGCTGCGGTCTCGGCTGCCTCGGCGGTCTGCTGGCTCACTTGCCGCTCCTGGTGAAGAACTTCTCGACGATCTGGCGGGCGGCGTCCCCGCGGTCGTACTCGCCGAACTCGGTGAGGAAGCGCTGGCGCGCCTGCGCGTACTTGGCGTCCGCCTCGTCGAAGGCGGCGATGGCCTGGAAGAGTTCGCCGGCCGTTGCCACGACAGGGCCCGGAGCCTTCTCCTTCAGGTCGAAGTACGTGCCGCGGATGTCGCCGGCGTAGCTGTCGTAGTCGTACGCGAAGAACAGCATCGGCCGGTCGAGGACCGCGTAGTCGAACATCACGGACGAGTAGTCGGTGATCAGCCCGTCGGCGAGCGCGAGCAGCGGGGTGATGTCGTGGTGTCGGGAGACGTCGATGACCCGGCCCTCGACGGACGGCGGCAGGGAGACGCTGTTGAGGTAGTGGGTGCGCACGAGCAGGGTGAAGCGGTCGCCGAGCCGGTCGGCGAACTCCTCCACGTCGAAGGGGAACTCGAAGCCCTCCACGGCGCCGTCCGCATTCGCCCGGAAGGTGGGCGCGTACAGCAGGACCTTCTTCGCGGGGTCGATGCCCAGTTCGGCGGCGAGCGGTCCGCGGACCCGCTCCCCGCTCTGGGTCTCGGCGCGGTGGGCCTCGACGAGGGCGTCGTTGCGCGGGTAGCCGGCGCGCAGGAGCACCTCGTCGCGCAGCCGGAAGCCCTTGGCCAGGGTGCGCACGTCGTGCTCGGAGCGGACCAGGAAGTGGTCGAAGCGGTTGACGGCCGCCTGGAAGCGGTCCTGGCCGGCGCGGCCCTGGGCCTTCGTGCGGGGCTCGTGGAAGCCCATCCGCTTGAGGGCGGAGCCGTGCCAGGTCTGGATGTACGTCGTTCCCGGGCGCTTGGTCAGCGCCAGCGGGAAGCCCTGGTTGTCGATCCAGAACTCGGCCTGGGCCAGGGCCCGCAGGTAGGGCCAGCTCCAGCGCTTGACCAGGGTGGCCTCCTTGGGGAAGCCGGTGGGCTTGGCGCCCGCGTACGACCAGATCGCCTCGAAGGCGACGCCCTGGCGGACCATCTCCTCGTAGATCGCCTTCGGGCTGTCGCTGTACTGCTTGCCCATGTGGCTCTCGAAGACGACCGTGCCCTTCTTGACGGGCAGCTTCGAGAAGACCTCGTGGTAGACCTTCACCTTCTGCTCGCCCGAGCCGAGGTTCCGGCGGGCGCGCAGGGCCCGGCGCAGGGTCTTCTTGACCATGCCGGCGGCTCTGCCGTGCATGGCGCCGCTGATCAGGGCCTGGGTGCGGACGGCGGCGGGGCCCTCGGCGATCAGGACGTAGGACAGGTTGCCCTTCTTGGTCACCTCGGGCTCGAAGCGGTCGGAGACCAGCCTGGTCAGCCGCGGGCGCACGCGCAGCCGGGCCGCCGACTCCAGGTCGACGCCGCCGACGGAGACGCGGGTGGTGAGGCGGTCGCTGCCGGCCGTCAGCTTGAGCCGGACGTCCCAAACGGCGTCGATGATGCCGAGGGGGCGCACGGTGCTGCCGATGTCGGCGGTGGCCCGCCACTCGATCGTGTCACCGGCGTGCCGGACGGATTCCACCGGGAAGCTGAAGGACCGCACGCCGACCTGGCGGCGGGCCCGGAACTCCAGGCTGGCCTTGACTTCTGCTTCCGGTGCGATCCGGCCGAGGGGGTTCACGACCGACCCGGCGAGGGTGACGCTGCCGCGGCCGTCGTCCTCGTACGAGGTCAGGCGGTTGCCGAGGACGAGGGAGGAGAGCGGGGTGGTGTGGAAGCCCTGCTCGGTGACGTCCAGTATCCGGCGGGCCTCGGCGTCGTCGAGATGTTCGCCACACCAGTAGATCCGCCCGTCGCGCTCGGCGAGCGGCGAGGTCAGGCGGCCCTTGTTGGTCATGGCGTCGGCGGCCGGGAGCAGGTTGTCCCAGTCCTCCTTGCCCAGGAGGTAGGCGCAGATCGCCTGGAGGTGCGTGACGTTGTCGTAGGCGGCCGGGTCGATGCCGGCGAGGTACCCGTTGGCGAGGCGGGCGAACTCCTGGCGGTACGTGTCGCCGAGCAGCGGCAGGTCGCGCAGGTGGAGCACCAGGTCGTGCTTGAGGAACTTGGCGTCCTTGGCCGTCTTGATCTCGGTGTAGCCCTTGGCGGCCAGCAGCTCGTCGACGCGGCGGTGGATCTCCATCCGGTGGACGAAGTTCGCGATCTCGTGGCGGCGGTTGCTGATCGACTTGGTCGCGGCCTTCTCGACCACGTTCCAGTAGTAGACGTGGTTGGGGATCAGCGTGATGCGGCGGGCGGCGACGTACGCCTGGGCGGAGAAGAGCAGGTCCTCGTAGTGGATTCCGACCGGGAACTCCAGGCCCTGCTCCAGCAGGAACGCGCGCCGGTAGCACTTGTTCGTGGAGAGGGTGTCGTACACCAGGAGGTCGGGATCCTCGGTGATCGACTCCAGGGTGCGGGTGCGCGAGTAGATCCAGGGGTACCACTCGGTGGTCTTGCCCCAGCGGTTGTCGAGGTGCACGCGCACGCACATGCCGGAGACCAGGTCGGAGCCGGTCCGCTCGGCGGCGTCCAGCATGTTCCGACAGGCGTTTCGTTCCAGTACGTCGTCGCTGTCCAGGAACATCACGTACGTGCCGGTCGCCTGCCGGATGCCGTGGTTGCGGGGGGCGCCGCAGCCGCCGCTGTTCTCGGGCAGCCGGAAGGCCCGCACCCGACCGGGGTGCGCTGCTTCGAGCTCCTGGGCGACCGCGAACGACCGGTCCTGGCTGCAGTCGTCCACGATCACGACTTCGACCCCGTGCAGGGTCTGGTCCAGAACCGACCGCACGGCTGTCGGCAGGCGCTCTGCGTCGTTGTAGACGATGACGACCACGGAGACGTCAGGCACGTGCACCTCGATCCCTTCGTTCCATTCCGCTTAACCCGTCAAAGCTACCGTGTGCCGCGCTCGGATCCGGCCTGCCGAGCCCGGCGTGCATACTTCTGAGGAAGAGGTGAGTGGCGGGTCCGGTCGCCGACAATCACCCGTTCGGACTCCGCAGGAAGTGTTCATGACGAAGCTGTCCGTAGTTGTCCCCTGCTACAACGAAGAAGCCGTGATCGACAGTTTCGATGCGGAGATCCGCAGGGTCCTGGACTCCCTGCCCGTCACGTACGAAGTCTGCTACGTCGACGACGGCAGCCGCGACGGCACCCTCGAAAAGCTCCGCAGGATCGCCGCCGAACACGGGGACCGCACCCGTTACGTCTCCTTCAGCCGCAACTTCGGCAAGGAGGCCGGCATGCTCGCCGGCCTGCGCGAGGCCACCGGCGACGCAGTCGTGATCATGGACGCGGACCTCCAGCACCCGCCGGAGCTGATCGCGACCATGCTCGACTACTACCGGCAGGGCCACGACCAGATCATCGCCCGCCGCACCCGCGAGGGCGACAAGAAGGTCCGCTCCGCGCTCAGCCGCCTCTACTACCGCGGCGTGAACCGCTGGGTCGACGTCGAGCTCACCGACGGCGTGGGCGATTTCCGGATGCTGTCGCGGCCCGCGGTGGACGCGCTGCTGTCGCTGCCGGAGTACAACCGCTTCTCCAAGGGCCTCTTCTCCTGGATCGGCTTCGACACCGTCCACTTCGACTACCGCAACGCCCAGCGCGAGGCCGGCGAGACCAAGTGGAAGTTCGGCTCGCTGCTGAACTACGCCATGGACGGGCTGATCTCCTTCAACAACCGCCCGTTGCGCGTCGGCATCTGGGCGGGTGTGTCGTTGGTCGCACTGACCGCCCTGTACGCGGTGTGGATCGCGGTCATGGCCATGACCAAGGGGGTGGACGTCCCCGGCTACGTCACCCTCGTGGCGATCATCGTCGGTATCGGCGGGGTCCAGATGATCATGCTGGGGCTGATCGGCGAGTACATCGGACGCATCTACTACGAGACCAAGCGCCGCCCGCACTTCCTCGTGAAGGAGGCGCACGGCGCCGACCCGCAGGCCCGTCCGGCCGCGGTCCGGGAAACCGTCCCGGCGAAGAACGAGGCCCGCTGAACCCATGAGAGAGCAGCTCGGCCAGATCTTCCGCTTCGGCCTCGTCGGGGCCGTCAACACCGGCACCTTCTTCGGCATCTACCTGCTGCTGCACCCGTGGATGCCGTACTTCCTCGCCTACACCCTCGCCTTCCTGCTGGCGATGGTCGGCTCGTTCTTCATGAACACCTACTTCACCTACCGGACCCGGCCGACCTGGAGGAAGTTCCTCCTCTTCCCGCTGACGAACGTCACCAACTACGTCATCCAGTCCGCCGGCCTCTACGCGCTCGTGACCTGGGCCGGCATGGACACCCGGATCGCGCCGCTCGTCGCCGCCGTCGTCGCCATCCCCTTCACCTTCCTGCTCTCCCGCAAGATCCTCGTCCCCGGCGGCCGGAAGAAGACCGAGAACGCCCCCGCGCCCGAGCACACCGCCTCCGGCAAGCCGCGGTCGTCCAAGGTCTGAAACCCGTGCGCGGCCGTCCGAGCCCACCCCGTAGATTGAGGTGGCAGACGCACAACGCGTACCAGCACGGCAAGGGGCAAGGGGACAAGACGTGTCAGCGGCTAGGCAAGGTGTCGTGGACGCCCGCAGGATCGTGGTCAAGGTCGGCTCCTCGTCCCTGACCACCGCGGCCGGCGGGCTCGACGCCGACCGGGTGGACGCCCTGGTCGACGTACTGGCCAAGGCCCGCAGCGGCGGCGAGAAGGAGATCGTCCTCGTCTCCAGCGGTGCCATCGCCGCCGGACTCTCCCCGCTCGGCCTGCGCCGCCGCCCCACCGACCTCGCCCGCCAGCAGGCCGCCGCCAGCGTCGGGCAGGGCCTCCTCGTCGCCCGCTACACCGCCTCCTTCGCCCGGTACGGCGTCCGCGTCGGCCAGGTCCTGCTGACCACCGACGACACCAGCCGGCGCGCCCACTACCGCAACGCCTACCGGACCCTCGACCAGCTGCTGGCCATGGGCGCCCTGCCCGTCGTCAACGAGAACGACACCGTTGCCACGGACGAGATCCGCTTCGGCGACAACGACCGGCTCGCGGCGCTCGTCGCCCACCTCGTCCGGGCGGACCTGCTCGTCCTCCTGTCCGACGTGGACGGCCTGTACGACGGCGACCCGTCGCTCCCCGGAACCACCCGCGTCGACGAGGTGCGCGGACCGGCCGACATCGCGCACGTCTCGATCGGCAGCGCCGGCAAGGCCGGCGTCGGCACCGGCGGCATGGTCACCAAGGTCGAAGCCGCCCGGATCGCCGCCGCCGCCGGCATCCCGGTCGTCCTCACCTCGGCCAGCCAGGCCGCCGACGCCCTCGCCGGGCGGGCCACCGGCACCCACTTCCACGCCACCGGCCGCCGCTCCGCGGACCGGCTGCTGTGGCTCCAGCACGCCTCGACCCCGCAGGGACACCTCGTCCTCGACGAAGGCGCCGTCGCCGCGGTCACCGAACGCGGCAGCTCCCTGCTGCCCGCCGGGATCGCCGCCGTCGAAGGCGAATTCGTGGCCGGGGACCCGGTCGAACTGCGAGCGCCCGACGGCCGCCCCGTGGCCCGGGGCCTGGTCAACTTCGACGCGAGGGAACTTCCGCAGCTCCTCGGCCGCTCCACCCGCGAGCTGGCCCGCGAGCTCGGACCCGAGTACGAACGCGAGGTCGTCCACCGGGACGATCTGGTCCTGCTCCAGGGCTGAGGTTCGGCAAAACCGCCGCGCGGCGGGCCCGGGACTGGTCAACTGTGAAGGGCGGACACGCCGGCGGCAAGAAGCGGTGCAGACAGGAGGCGGCTGGTGAGACGAGCGCTGACCAGCATCAACGGCGGCGGGGACGAGCATGCTGAGCCCTCCCGCCTCTGGCACGTCACCCTGAGCGTCTCCGGCAAGCCGGCGCCGCTGTCGGAGGTGCGGCGCGGGCTGGAGCAGCTGGCCCACGACCATCCCTTCCTGCTGACCAGCAGATACGCCGACGACCACGCCGAGATCCGGTACTGGGAGGAGGCGCGCGACCTCCACGACGCGGCGGCGGTCGCGCTCCGCCTCTGGGGCGAGCACCGCTCCTCGGCGCAGCTCCCGCCGTGGGAGATCGTCGGCCTGGAGGTCATCGACCGCGCGACGTACCACCTCCGAGTGGCGGAGGGCCGGTTACCTATACACATCTTACTCTTCCCAC
>NZ_JACBGN010000108.1 GCF_013401435.1 Streptomyces sp. BR123 | reverse complement strand
GCGTCGTCGGCAGCGTCAGGTGTGTATAAGAGACAGGGCGGTTTCCGGTTCGAGGACGCGGATGTCGCGGACCGTGGGGGCCACCTCGACGCGGGAGGCGTCGACCAGGGCGAGCGACGGAGTGGCCGGGGCGCCCAGGGCGCGGGTGGCGGCGGAGGCGGCGCGGCGGATCCAGCGGGGGTCGGGGCGGGGGTCGGCGCGGCCCACACCGAGGAGGAGGTCGCGCACCACCGCGCGTTGGCGGCGGCCCGGGACACTGCGGATGCAGAAGATGCCGCCGGGGCCGATCAGGAGGTGGTCGAGGCGACCCAGGGCGCGCAAGGGAATGCAGTGCAGGACGCGCCAGCCATCCGCTTCGAGGGTGTCGAGGAGTTCGCCCGTGCGCTGCTGGGCCATGAGTTCCTGGCGCAGCCGGTGCCGGGTGCGGGTGCCCGCGGAGCCGTGGGCGAGTTCGCCGAGCAGGGTTTCGCCCGGGCGGTTCGGGGCGAGGTCCTCGTCGGGCGGGAGGGTGAGGCGGCGCAGTTCCGCGCGCGTGGGGACGGGCGGCGGGCCGACCGTCCAGGCACCGGTCAGGTAGGGCCGCAGGGCCGCGAGTACGGCTTCGCGGTGCTGCTCGGCGAGCAAGCTGATCCGGTTGGCCTGCCGGTCGTACCAGGCCACGGCCTGGCCGTCGGGCAGGTTCACGTAGAGCCGGCCGCGGCCGGGGCGGCCGCTCGGCAGCACTGTGAGTCCGCGCACGGGTGTCATCGACGTCACCCCCCGGGGTCAATGGGAGCAGGGCGTGCGCCCGGGGGCAATCCCCCGTGGGGAGTTCTCGGTCGTGTAACGGCTTCTACGGGAGTCTGCCGGGTTCCTGTTACACGCTCATCGCGGTACCGCAACGGCGGGTTCCTAGGTTGGGGGCGATGACGAAGGAGGGTTCCGCGTGAGCATCGTCCGTGTCCGTACTCTGGTCCGCGTCGCCGCCGTGAGCGCGTGCGCGGGAGGTCTGCTGGTGCTGACCGCGGCCGGGGCCCTCGCCGAGGGCATGCCGGCCGCGTCGACGGCACGGACGCTGGTCAAGCGGGTGGCCCTCGCGGACGGGGTGTCCCGGGCCGAGGTCTACAGGGGCGCGGACGGCGCCTACCAGGCCGACGTCCTCGGCGGTGACGGCGCCAAGGCCGCCACCCTGCACAGCGGGGACCGTGCTGTCGGGATCGGCGGCGGGGAGCTGCACGCCGACCTGCGGGCCGACGGCCGGATCACGTCCTGGGTCGGCGACCGGCGTCCCGGCACCGGGCACGCGCCGGACGGGCGCACGCCCGCCGGCCACAGCCCCGACGGCCACAAGACGGGCACCCGGGACGGGGTCGTCGTCGCGGCGCCCGACACGGAGGTGCCGGACCCGTACGCGCCGGCCGACGAGCCGGGGGACGGGATGCTGCTGCTCGCCGCGGGCGGCGGCATCGCGTCGGCGGGGGCGGCCGGCCTCGGGTACGCGATGCTGCGGCGCGGACGTACCGACAGCTGATTCCCGGGGTGTCCCGGCGTGAGCGGGGCGTACCTCTGCGCGCGGTCGTACCGCGGAACGGACACCCGTGGGCACGACCGCGCGGGCGTCGAGGCCTCGCGCCACATCGCGGCGCGGCCTGCCCGTCCGCAGGGGCGGGGTCTACTCCGTCGGCGGGGTCCTCGGTGGGGTGGGCTTGGTCCAGGGCCAGCGGAGTTTGGGTTTCTCCCCGTTCGGGGAGTACGTGTACTTCCAGCCCTTCTGGAGGCCCAGCCGCTTCGTGTAGCCCGCGGGCACGCGCTCGTACAGCAGCACCGTCGGGGGGCCGCCGTCCGGTGCCGGGACCGGGATCTCGTACCACTTCGGGGGGTGCCCGGTCGGGCCGACGAGGATCGGCAGGGTGCGGCCGTCCATCGGGCCGCCCTCGAAGGGGGTGGGTTCGCTTCTCACCCCTCCAGTGTCACAGCAGGTGGGCGGCCTCGGAGACCACCGGGATCACGCGCCGCGCCAGGACGCCGGCCGGGCCGTCGGCTGTTTCCAGGGCCAGGGCCGCCCGGGCCGCGGCCGCCGTTTCGGGGTCGGTGGCGGCGGTGGCGGCGAGCAGGGCGATGAACTGGTCCACCAGCCAGTCCCGCAGGGTGTCGGCGTCGGGCTGTTTGCCCTCGTCGATCCATATCAGGGAGGCGGCTTCGACGGCGGTGATCCAGGTGCGGACCATCATGCGCAGCCGGGGTCCCGGGCCGGGGGCGGGGACGGACAGGTGGAGCAGGATCTCGCGGGCGGCCGCGCGGCGGATGCCGTCGACGGTGGCCGTCGTGCGGGAGGTTTCCACGACGCTGCCGCCCTGGAGGAGGGCGGCGAAGCCGGTGGCGTGCTCGTCGACGAAGGCCAGGTAGCGGTCCACGGCCCGGGCCAGCCGCTGGGTCAGCGGGCCGGTCCTGGGTACGGCGAAGCACTGGTCCAGCAGGTCGGCCGCCGAGCGCAGGGCGGCCTCGTACAGCTGCTGCTTGCCGCCGGGGAAGTAGCGGTACACGAGGGGCCGGGAGACGCCGGCGGCCTCGGCGACGTCGTCGAGGGAGACCTCATCGGGCGCCCGGTGCGCGAAGAGCGACAGTGCCGCGTCGAGGAGCTGTGCCCGCCGCTCCTCGACGCTCAGCCTGCGGTACGCGGGTGCGGTCATGCCCGCAGGGTAGCCGCCGCGGGGTGGCCACAGGGGGCCGCGGGGCGACCACAGGGGCGCCGCGGCACGGCACCCCGGCACGGCACGCGGACACGGCACCCCGGCACGGCACCCGGACAGTACGTCCCGGGCAGGCACCCCCGGCACGGCGCCCGCTTCAGGCGAGGAGTCCCGAGCTCTGCCAGAGCCTGCGGCCGACGCCGCGCAGGACCCCGATGTCGTCGAGGAAGTCGGTGAGCCGCCCGGCGCCGGCCTGCATGACCTCGCGGCGGTGGCCGCTGGCCTTGACCTGGGCGACGGCCTCGCGCCGGTCGAGGCCCACGTTCTCGTACACCGCGGGGTTGACGAAGGCGAGGGAGAAGACGCGGGCGGCCTCGCCGCAGCTGATCCGGGTCAGTTCCTGCTCCCAGCGCGGGGCGGTGAGCATCTGGCGGCGGAGTTCCTCGCGGGCGTAGCGGACGTGCCGGGCCTCTTCGACGACGTGGATCCGGGTGACGCCGCGGACCAGCGGCTGGATGCGCTCGTCGGGGAAGGTGAGGCGCTGCATCCAGTCGAGGATCTCCTCGCCGAGCAGGGTGCAGGCGAAGGAGCCGGGGGTGGTGGAGACGGTCTTGAGGATGCGGGCGAGGTTGTGGTTGAGGCGGGAGACCGGGTAGGCGGGGGCGCCCGCCTTCTGGATCATGCGGGCGAACATCATCGAGTGCCGGCATTCGTCGGCTATCTCGGTGAGCGCGTAGCGGACGTGATTGCTGGTCAGGGGCTTGTCGTAGATGTGCCGGACCAGCAGCTGCATGAGGATGATCTCGAACCAGATGCCGAGGGAGGCGAGCGAGGCGGCCTCGTGGCGGGACAGGTCGATGCGCTGCTCCTCGCTCATCCGCTTCCACAGCGGGGTGTCGTAGAGGGAGAGCAGCTCGGGGGGCCAGTAGTACGCGCCGTCGACCGGCGGGGCGTCCCAGTCGAGCTCCTTGTCGGGGTCGAAGGAGTGCTTGGCCGAGGAGTCGAGAAGGCGGGCGGCGGTCTCCTCGCGGTCCTTGAGGAGGCCCAGGGCGTCCTGGAGAACGTGGCGGTGGCCGCCCGTGCGGTCGCCCGAGGGGTCGTCCGTGCGGTCGCCCGTGCGGTCGGTGGTGGTCGTCATGGCGGGGCACCTCGCCCTGTTCCTGGGTGGGTTGGGGTCACGGCTGCGATCCCCCGGTGCGGTCACCAGGTATGAGACTGCTTGTCAGCAAGACCGTCAATCCCCTGCGCGTCACTTGTTGACTGCGCGTCTACCAACGTGTGACATTGCCAACGATCCTGTCCTGCACGGCAGTACGCGAGGCGAGGGGGCGTCAGTGTCGACGCACGATCTCTACACCGCAGTCCCGGACGAGGACGTCTGGCAGATCCCGGCCACCGGCGCGGCCCGCTTCAACTGGGAGTACGCGGAGGGCCGCGAACGGCTCCTCGCGCTCTACCAGAAGGGCAAGGACAAGCAGTGGGACGGCGCGAAGCGCATCGACTGGGACCTGCCGGTCGACCCGCACAATCCGCTCGGCACCCCGGACGAGGCCCTGACCCTCCACGGCACCCGCTACTGGCGCAAACTCACCGATGACGACAAGGGCGAGCTGCGCCGGCACTACGCCTCCTGGAACTTCAGCCAGTTCCTGCACGGCGAGCAGGGCGCGATGGTGTGCGCGGCGCGGATCGTGGAGTCGGTCCCGGACCTGGACGCCAAGTTCTACTCCGCCACGCAGACCATGGACGAGGCCCGGCACGCCGAGGTCTTCGGGCGCTTCCTGCACGAGAAGATCGGCCTGCTCTATCCGATCGACGACAGCCTGCAGGGGCTGCTCGGGGACACCCTGCGCGACGCCCGCTGGGACATGCCGTACCTGGGGATGCAGGTGCTCATCGAAGGGCTGGCCCTGGCCGCCTTCGGGATGATCCGGGACACGACCGACAAGCCGCTGCCGAAGCAGATCCTGGCGTACGTGATGCAGGACGAGGCACGGCACGTGGCGTTCGGGCGGATGGCGCTGCGCGACCACTACCGGCAGCTCAGCGATGCGGAGCTGCGCGAGCGCGAGGAGTTCGTGATCGAGGGCTGCCACCTCATGCGGGACCGGCTGCGCGGGGTGGAGGTGCTGGAGAACTTCGGCATCCCGCGGCAGGAGGCGGTGCGGTTCACCGAGCAGTCGGAGTTCCTGCACCTGTTCCGCAGGCTGCTCTTCAGCCGGATCGTGCCGTGCGTGAAGGACATCGGCCTGTGGGGTCCGCGGCTGCAGAAGGCCTACCTGGACATGGGGGTCTTCGAGATGGGCGACTCCAACCTGGACCTGCTGATGAGCCGGGACGAGGAGGTCGCCGAGGCCCTGGACCGCGAGCGGTTCGCGGCCGAGGAGGCGGCGCGGGTGGCGGAGGTCGCCGCCGTCATCGCCGAGGGGGCCGGAGCCCCTGCCGGGGACGAAGCCGGGGACGAAGCCGGGGACCCTGCCGGGGACGAAGCCGGGGGCGGGCCGGACGGCCGTACGGGGCCCGGGGCCCGGTAGCGGGCGGCCGAGCCCTCACCGGCCGGGCCGCCGAGCGCTCGGCGGGAAGTGCGGTACGCGGGCTGCGGGCCGTCTGTGGCTGCCGCGCAGTTCGCCGCGCCCTTCACGGCGCCCGGTGGCGGGGCTGACCGGACCCCGACCCGGCCGCCCGCGCCGCGCCGCCGTGCAGGGCCGCCTCCATCACCGCGCGGGCGATCGGGGCCGCCGCGCTGTTGCCGCTGATGTGTCCGCGGTCGCCCGCCGCGTCCTCCACGACCACCGCGACCGCCACCCCCGGCAGCGGTGCGTCCGCGGCCTTGGCCCAGCCGATGAACCAGGCGTACGGGGTGCCCGCGTTGCCGACGCCGTGCTGGGCGGTGCCCGTCTTCCCGCCGACCTGCGCACCCGGGATGGCCGCGTTGCGCCCGGTGCCGCCCTCGACCGCCTTCACCATCAGTTGCTGGAGCCGCATCGCCGTCGCAGGGTTCATGGCGCGGCCGAGGCTGCGCCGGCCGGTGCGCCGGACCTGGCTCCCGTCGGCCCGGACGGTGCGCTCCACCAGGTACGGGGCCCTGACCTCGCCGCCGCCCGCGACGGCAGCGGCCACCATCGCCATCTGCAGCGGGGTGGCCTTGGTGTTGAACTGCCCGATCGAGGACAGGGCGAGCTGGTCGGGGCTCATGTCGGTGTCGAAGGTCGACCGGGACACCCAGGCCGGCACCCGCAGGCCGTCGTCGTTGAAACCGAACCGGCCGGCCGCCTCCGCCATCCCCCGCAGCCCCACCTGTACGCCGATCTTCGCCATCACCGTGTTGCAGGAGTGCTGCACCGCCTCCGCCATGGAGGCGTCCCGACAGTCCGTGCCCGTGCCCGCGTTCGGCAGCAGGGTGCTGGTGCCCGGCAGGGGGTAGGGGTCGGGTGTGCGGGTCGGCGCGTCCACGTCCTTGACCACGCCCGCGTCCAGGGCCGCGGCCGCCGTCACGATCTTGAACGTGGAGCCGGGCGGGTACGTCTCGCGCAGTGCCCGGTTGAGCATCGGCCGGGCCGGGTCCGCGTTCAGCCGCGCCCAGGCCGCGGTGACGGCCGGGCCCGTGCCGGAGAGCACCCCCGGGTCGTACGAGGGGCTGCTGACCAGCGCGAGGATCCTCCCGGTGGCGGGTTCGAGCGCGGCCACCGCGCCCCGCTTGCCCGCCAGCGCGGTGTACCCGGCCCGCTGCGCGCCTGCCCGGACGGTGGTCTCGGCGTCGCCGCCGTCGGGGCGTCCGCGGGACAGGTCGTACCAGAGCGGGAAGACGGACAGGCCCGGGTCGGTCCCGGCGAGGACGGGGTCCTCGGCGCGCTCCAGCAGGCTGGTGCCGTACGTCTGGGAGGCGAAGCCGGTGACGGGCGCGTAGAGCGGGCCCTCGGTGTACGTCCGCTCGTAGCGCAGCAGTTGGCCGCTGTCCCGGGATCCGGTGACCGGCCGACCCTCGACCAGGATGTCGCCGCGCGGCTGGGCGTACCGTGCGACGGCAGGGCGTTTGTTGGCCGGGTTCGCCCCGTAGGCCGCGGCCTCCCAGACCTGCACCCGGACCACGTTGGCCAGCAGGGCCGCGAGGAGCAGTGCGCAGAACCACGCGCACCAGCGGATGTAGCGGATCACCGGGAGTCCCCCTCTGCGGCGGCGGCCCCCGCTCCCGCGCCCGCAACGGCGGCCGGGCGCGGTCTGCGGGCGCTGTCGCTGAGCCGGACCAGCAGAGCGACGATGATCCAGTTGGTGACGACGGAGGACCCGCCCTGGGCGAGGAAGGGCATGGCCATGCCGGTCAGCGGGATCAGGCCGGTCACTCCCCCGGCGATGCCGAACACCTGGAGGGCGACGATGGAGGCGAGCCCGGTGGCCAGCAGCCGTCCGAAGGAGTCGCGCAGGGCGAGCCCGGCGCGGAAGCCGCGGTCGACGAGGATCCCGTAGAGCAGCAGGATCGCGGTGAGGCCGACGAGGCCGAGTTCCTCGCCGGCGGTGGCGAGGATGAAGTCCGATGTGGCGGCGAAGCCGATGAGGAACGACTGGCCGTGGCCGAGTCCGGCGCCGAGGAGCCCGCCGGCGCCGAACGCGAAGAGGGACTGCGCGAGCTGGCCGGGGCCCTCGCCGCGGTCGATGGAGCCAAAAGGATTCAGCCAGTCGTCCACCCGGCCGTGCACGTGCGGTTCGAGGCTTCCGACGGCGTACGCGCCCGCGGTGGCCAGGGCGATCCCGATGGCGATCCAGCCGATCCGGCCGGTGGCCGTGAACAGCATGATCACGAACAGTCCGAAGAAGAGGAGCGAGGTGCCCAGGTCCCGCTCCAGGGCGAGCACGCCGACGCTCAGCAGCCAGATCGCGAGGATCGGCCCGAGGACCCGGCCGGGCAGGAGCCGCAGCCGCCAGAAGAGGCGGCGGCCGGTCAGGGCGAGGGCGGTGCGGTTCGCGGCGAGGTAGGCCGCGAAGAACACGGCCAGCAGGATCTTCGCGAACTCCCCGGGTTGGAACGAGAATCCCGCGAACCGGATCCAGATGTGCGCCCCGTTGACCGCCGGGAAGAAGACCGGGACCAGTATCAGCACGAGGGCCACCGCCACCGCCAGGTACGCGTAGCGCTGCAGCACCCGGTGGTCGCGCACGGCCGCGACGACCAGGACGAACAGGGCGATGCCGAGGGCGGACCAGCGCAACTGGTCCCCGGCGGCGGCGCGGGCGGCCGGGGTGGCCAGGTCGAGGCGCTGGATGAGGACCAGGCCGAGCCCGTTGAGCAGGAAGGCGATCGGCAGCAGCACCGGGTCGGCGTACGGGGCCCGGAGGCGGACCGCGAGGTGGGCGAGGAGCGCGGCGCAGCCGAGCCCGGCCGCATAGGGGGCGGCCGTCGCGGGCAGCCGCCCGGTGGCGGCGAAGCCGACGGAGAGGTGGCCGAGGACGCTGATGAGGACGGCCCCGAGAAGGAGTGCCAGCTCGGCTCCCCCGCGCCGGGGCGGACGGACGCCGGGGGGCAGGTACGGGAAGGGCTCCCCCGCCACCTCAGCCGTCAGAGCGGTCATACGGGAAACGTAGCAAGTGAACGGGTGACATGTCCGCTTATGTCATAGGGTGCCGAAGAATCGTCAGAATCGGTCAGAGTGGGAGCGGCGGCACATGGGACCTGTGGAGTTCATCGTCCTCGCCTTCCCGGAGGAGCAGCTGCGGGTGCCGGCGGTCGAGGCGGTGCTGGGATTGCGGAAGACCGGGAACGTGCGGCTCATCGACGGGCTGGTGGCCACCAAGACCGCCGGCGGGGAGGTGCTGGCCGCCGAGTTCGACGAGTTCGTCGAACTCCAGGGCCTCCTCGCCCACCGGGAAGCGGCCCGGCTGATCGGCCCGGAGGACGTGAAGGAAGCCGCCGACCTGCTCGAACGCGGCAGCTGTGCGCTCCTGCTCGTGGTGGAGCACGTGTGGGCCGAGGACGCCGCCATCGCCGTACGGGCGGCAGGCGGCCGGATCGCGGGCTCGGTCCGGATCCCGGCGGAACGGCTGGGGGCGGCCTGATGTTCATCCGCCCCGTCGGCCCCGTCGTCCACCCGGCGCGCCGCCCCGCCGGACGGCCACTGCTGCGGGGGAGCCTGGCGCGCGGCGCCTATGTCTGGGACGTGGCCCCGGTGCCTGCGTGGATTCCGCAGCGCGGTACGGGGGCCGCGGAGGAGGGGGCGGCGTCGGCGCCGCCGGTCGTGGCCGGACCGGCCGGCGAGCCCGCCGGAGCGGCGGGGGCGAAGGCGGAACCGGCCGGCACTGCGCCGCCGCACGCCTCGCCCGGCGGCGCCCCGGGGCCGTCAGCCGAGCCGGCGGCTCCGGAGACCGGAGCCGACCTCACGGCCCATCTGACGCAGCTCGCCGCCCTTGCCCGTGAAGGCCTCCTGACCCCCGAGGAATTCTCCGCGGCCAAGTCCCGCCTCCTGAATCCCTGACCCGCCTGAATCCCCGACCCGCCCCGCGCACCGCTGCCGGCCGGGCTCGGGTGGCTCGGGTGACGGCCCTGGACCGGGGTCCGGGCGGGTCGTCGCCCACCTGCGCGCCGGGGCGTGGAGCGAGGCGTCCGTGGCGCGCGCAGGAGGCGGGGCGGGGGCTTCGCGACTGCCGTCGCCACGACGGCCGGCAGGCCGGCCGGTTCCGGCACATCGACGCCACGCCCGCCCGGCCGGCCGAGGTTGCGCGGACGCGCCTCGCTCCCCGTGGGCTGCTCGGGTGCCCGGTACCGCCGGGAGGGTGAGCGGAGCGGCAGGGCCGCAGCGGATCGGGGTGTTTGTCATATCTTGCATGGCACCATCGGCGGCCGGAGGTGATCCCATGTCACGCCGTCTGCTCCACGCCGCCGGTGTCGCCGCCCTGTTCCTCGCCGCCGGGCCGCTGCCCACTCCCCACGCCGAGCCGCTGCCCCGCGCCACCGCCGAGGCAACGGCCGGGGCCACCCCCGGTGCCGCGGACGGGGTCACCCCTGGTTCCACGGCCGAAGCCGGGGCCGGCACGGCCGCCGCCTCCGGGGCCGCCGAGCGCACCGCAGGCGCCGGAGGCAGGGCCACCGGCCGGGTCGGTGCCGCGCCCACGCCCGGGGCCGCCGACGAGGAGCCGGGGAGGGCTGTCCGCACCGCCTCGGGCGGGGCCACAGCAGACGCCGGAGCCGGGCGCAGGACCACCGGCAACGCCCGGCGCGGCGCGGACGAGACCACCTCCGACGTCACCACCGGCGGTGCTCCCGGTGCGGGGGGCGAGGGCAGCGCCGGGGTCGCCCCGAGTGCCGCCGCCACGGCTGTCGGCGAGACCGCCCCGAGTGCGTCGGCCGCAGAGGCCGGCGGGGCTGCCCGTCGCCCTGCCGCCGGGAGCACCGCCGGTGGTGTGGGGAGGGCCGGGGCGGGGGCCTCTGCTTCGCGGAAGGGGGTGGTCGACTCCGTAGGGGGGTTGCTCACCCGGCTCCAGGGGCTCTACCGGCAGGCCGAGGAGGCAGCTGAGGCCTCCAACGCCCACGAGGCCGTGCTCAAGGCCCGTCAGGAGGAGGAGCGGCGGCTCGGCACCGAACTCGGCCGGGCCCGGGCCGCGCTCGGCGCGGAGCGGGCCGCGGCCGGGCGGATCGCCCGCGAGCAGTACCAGGGGGCCCGGGGCCTGTCCCCGTACGCCCGGATGCTACTCACCGGTGACCTGCGGGCCGCCCAGGACCAGCGCCGGCTGACCGAACGGGAGAGCACCCGGCAGGCCGGCATCCTGGCCCGCCTCACCCGCGGCGAGCGGCAGGCCGACGACCTCGCCACGGCCGCCCGCAGGGCCCTGGACGCCCAGCAGGCCGGGGCTGCCCGCGCGAAGCGGCTGAAGGAGGAGGCGGACCTCCGCCTCCGGGAGGTCGAGCGGATGCTCTCCTCGCTCTCCGCGGGCCAGCTCGCCGAGGTCGGCGCCCGCGAGGCCGCGGACACCGCCGCCGCGCAGCGGGAGCTGCTGGCCTCCGGCCGGCTGGGCGCCCCCGCGGCCCGTACGCGTACGCCGACGAAGGCCGGCAGCGCGGCCCTGGCCTACGCCACCGCCCAGATCGGCAAACCGTACGTGTGGGGGGCGGAGGGGCCGGGGGCCTTCGACTGCTCCGGGCTGACCTCGCAGGCGTGGGCGCATGCCGGCCGGGCGATCCCGCGCACCAGCCAGGAGCAGTGGGCCCGGCTGCCGAAGGTGCCGCTGGACCGGCTGCGGCCGGGGGACCTGGTGGTGTACTTCCCCACCGCGACCCATGTGGCCCTGTACATCGGTGACGGGAAGGTGATCCAGGCGCCGCGTCCCGGAGCCCCCGTCAAGGTGTCGCCCATCGCGGCGAACCCGCTGCTCGGGGCGGTCCGCCCGGACCCGGACGGGGTACCGCTGGCCGCCTACCGCCCGCCGCCGCTGCTCGGGGCCGCAGCCGCATCATCGGCGGACGGAGACGGGGAGGATGCCGGCTACTCGTCGGCCGAGGCTCCGGTCGGCACCGAGGAGTCCGCGGACGACTCCACCTCGGCCAGGTAGTCCGCGGCGTCCTCGGCGTCGTAGAAGAACGCGTCGAAGTCGGCCGGGTTGTCGAAGCCGTTGGCGAACCGGTCCGCCACCGGCTGGTGCCGCCCGGCCGCCCCGATCAGGTTCAGCACGTGCTCCGGCGGCGGGGCCAGCATCGCGTTCGTCCACTGGGTCACCGGCTTGCCGGTCGCGAACCAGTACTTGTCGAAGGTGGCCTTCATCCACGCCTCGTCGAACGGCTTGTCGCCGTGCATCAGGATCGACGACAGGTAGGAGGCCGCGCACTTCGCGGCGGAGTTCGACCCCTGCCCCGTGATCGGGTCGTTCGCGACGACGACGTCCGCCACGCCGAGCACCGCCCCGCCGCCCGGCAGTCGGCCGATCGGGTTGCGGACGACCGGCGCGTACCGGCCGGCGAGGGTGCCGCCCGCGTCGGTCAACTCGGCCTTCGCCGCCCGCGCGTGCTCCCAGGGCGTGTACTTCTCCATCAGGGCCAGCGTGATCCTCAGGTGCTCCGCAGGATCGTTCACCCCGCGGAACACGTCCAGCGGCCCGCCCGGGAGCCCCTCCCAGAACAGGATGTCGGCCCGTCCCGACGTGGTCAGCGCGGGCATGGTGAACAGCTCGCCGACACCGGGGACCAGGTTGCAGCGCACGGCCTCGGTGCCCGGGTGCTCGGGGCGCGGTTCGAGCCCGTGCACGTACGAGACGGCCAGCGCGCGCTGCGGCGTGCCGTACGGGGAGCGTGCCGCGTCCCGGCCGAACATCGACACGAGCTCGCCCTTGCCCGCCGCGACCAGCACCAGGTCGTGGACGCGGGAGAAGTAGTCCAGGTCGGCGACGGACGCACCGTGGATGACCAGCTGGCCGCCGCGCTGCACGAAGGTGTCGAGCCAGCCGGCCATCTTCACCCGCTGGTCGACCGACTGCGCGTACGCCTTGAGCCGGCCCAGCCAGTCCACGGCGCGGCTGCCGTCGGGGCCGGAGACCGAGACGCCGACGCCCTCGATCCGCGGGGTGTGCCGCTCCCAGTAGTTGAGGCCGAGGTCGCGCTCGTGCCGCAGCGCCGTGTCGAACATGACCTGCGTCGACATGATCCGCCCGGTGCGGATCTCGTCCGCGGTCCGGTTGGACATGAGGGTGACCTCGTACCCCTTGGCCTGGAGGCCGATGGCGAGCTGGAGACCGGACTGGCCGGCGCCCACGACGAGTATCTTGCGCATCTCACGTTCTCGATTCGCGGTACAGGGTACGGGGGGACGGGGTAGGGGCGATCCGCTACTCGGGCGTGGCGTCGAGGGCGTGGGCGACCAGTGTCGTCAGCGACTCGACGACCGTCTCCCGGCGCCGGGCGTCCATGATCAGCACGGGTACGCGGGGCGGGATGGTCAGCGCCTCGCGCACGTCCTCGGGCTCGTACGCCTGCGAGCCGTCGAAGTGGTTGACGGCCACCGCGTACGGCAGCCCGCAGCTCTCGAAGTAGTCGAGCGCCGGGAAGCAGTCGCGCAGTCGGCGCGTGTCGGCCATGACGATGCCGCCGATGGCGCCGCGGACCAAGTCGTCCCACATGAACCAGAACCGCTCCTGGCCGGGGGTCCCGTACACGTACAGCACGAGGTCGTCGGCGAGGGTGACGCGGCCGAAGTCCATCGCGACGGTGGTGGTGTTCTTCTCCGGCGTCGCCGACAGGTCGTCGGTGGGAATGCTGGCCTCGGTCATCACCGCCTCGGTGCGCAGCGGGGCGATCTCGGAGACGGACGAGACGAAGGTGGTCTTCCCGACGCCGAAGCCGCCCGCCACCAGCACCTTGACGGCGACGGGGGACCGGGAGCGGTCGTACTGCCAGGGCTGGACGGGGTCGTCGCCGGGGGCGGTTTCACAGACGGCGAAGGCCACTGAGCACCCTTTCGAGCAGTGCGCGGTCGGGGCGGCCGGGGCCGTGTCCGGTCCCGTAGACGCGGACCTTCCCCTGGTCGGCGAGGTCGCTGACCAGGACGCGGACCACGCCGAGCGGCAGCTTCAGCAGCGCCGCTATCTCGGCGATCGTGCGCATGCGGCGGCAGACCTCGACGATGGCGGGCATCTCCGGCATCCGCTCGTCGGCGTCAGCAGCGCCGACGGTGGCGGTGACGGCGGGCTGCTGCGGCTCGGACACCCGCGTGTCCAGGGCCGCGACGAAGGTCTCGACGTGCAGGACCTGCGCGAAACGGGTGCGGCCGCCCGTGAGCGAGTACGGGCGGACGCGGGCGGGACGGCGATCGGCTCCGCGTATCGGCAGCCGGTCGGAGGCCGTGCTTCTCACGGGGTGTTCTCCATGGACTGGCGCAGCTCGCTGCGGACTTCGGGGGTGAGGACGTGTCCGGCACGGCCGACGAACAGGGCCATGTGGTACGCGACCACACCCATGTCGCAGTCAGGGGTGGCGTGCACGCCGAGGAGCGAGCCGTCGCTGATGGCCATGACGAAGACGGAGCCGTGCTCCATCGCCACCATGGTCTGCTTGACCTCGCCGTACTCCATCAGGGCGGCGGCGCCCGTCGTGAGGCTGCCGAGTCCGGACACGATGGTGGCGAGGTCGGCGGAAGCGCCGCGCGGGCCCTTGGTCCGCGCCGGGGCCTGGCCCTGGCCCTGGCCGGGGGCTGCGCCGGAGGCCGTGCCTCCGGGGTCGGAGGACAGCAGCAGGAGCCCGTCCGAGGACACGACGGCGACCGAGTTGACGCCGGGCACCTCCTCGACCAGGTCGGTGAGCAGCCACTGCAGGTTGCGGGCCTGGGTGCTCAGTCCGTACGTACTGGGCGCGGTCATGTGCGTGCCTCCTGTGCGGTGTCCCCCTGGTCGGTGTCCTGTGCGAGCTCGGCGGCGACGACGCGCCGACCGTCCCGCGTCCCCTGGTAGAACCCGCCCAGACGGCGGCGCAGTTCCTCCGCGTCGACCCGGCGCGGCGCGGGGGGTGTGGTGCCTGCGCCCGGGGCTGGGACGGGGGCCGCCGGGCCCGGGCCCGCCGCGAATCCGGCGGTGGAGCCGGGGAAGGCCCGGCCGGCCAGGGTGCGCGGGGTGCGCTTGGGCAGGCCCTTGGCGGTGACGGTGTCCCGGGGCCCGTCGTGGTCGGCGTGGCTCCCCTGGCGGGGGACCCAGTCGGTCTCGGCGGGTGTGTGCCCGTGGGGCTCGGCCGGTGCGGCGCCGCGCGCGGTGGAGACCCGGTCGGCCGGGGGCTGCCGTTCCGCGTCGGGTGCGGCGGGCGTGGCGGCCTGCTCGGGCGGGGTGGAGCTTGTCTCCGGTACGTCGACCGGCTGCGCGGTGCCTTCCGGCGCGCCCGCGGCCGCCGGGCCGGTGTGCTCGGGCACCGCGAAGGCGCCCGGCTCTGCGTCGGGCACGACCCGCGCGAGGAGTTCGTCGCCCGCATCCGGGTCGGTCGGGGCCTGCGCGGTGAACACCTCGTCGGCGGGCGGCACTTCCTCCCGTGCGGCGCGCTCGTGCAGCGTCATCGGGGTGGCCGCGACCGCCGGAGTCGCGCCAGGGGTCGGGGCCGCGCCAGGGGCCGGGTCCGGGGACGCCTCGGGGGCCTGGGCGGTGGACACCTGCTCCGCCGGGGGCAGCGGCTCCCCGTCCGGGGTGGTGCCGCCGCCGAAGCCGGCGGGCCCGGCCGAGTCGGCCGGGGCCTGGTCACCGGCCGCGGCCTCGGGCAGGTCCGCGCCCGGTCCCGCGTCCGCAGCCGGCGCGTCGGCGTCCGTACCGGCACCGGGGGCGGCACCGAAGGCGTCGGCCGGCGCGTCGAAGGCGGTGGTGTCGGAAGCCGGCCCGTCGAAGACCGGGGTCGCGGCCGCGGCCGGAGCCGAGTCCGCGTCCGCAGCCGGGGCGGCGTCCGCGTCGGCCGGCTCCCCCGCGGGCCGGATCCGGGGCGGCAGGGTGTTCTCGTTGGCCTCCGCGACCACGCCCGGGAGCTGGAACCGCGGCAGGCCCGGGGTGGCGAAGGTGTGCACCGGGGAGGTCGGCGGACCGTCGGGGAGCAGGGCCGCCGGGATGGCGATCAGGCCCTCGATGCCGCCGGACTGCGAGGCGTGCAGCTCTGCGGTGACCCCGTGCCGGGCCGCGAGGCGGCCGGCCACGTACAGGCCGAGGCCGAGGCCGTGTTCCGCCTCGGACTCCTCGTCGTAGGCCCCGGGGGTGGCGAGGCGGGCGTTGAGCGCGGCCAGCCGGTCCGGGGTGACGCCGATTCCCTCGTCCACGACGGAGAGCACCACGTCGCCGGATTCCAGGTGCCGTGCGCAGAGCTTGACCTTGGCGCCGGGCGGCGAGAACGTCGTCGCGTTCTCCAGCAGTTCGGCGAGGACGTGCGAGACGTCGTCGGCGGCGTGCCCGGCGACCTGGGTGAACGAGGGCGGCACGGCGAGGTCGACCCGCTCGTAGCGCTCGATCTCGCTGACCGCGGCGCGCATGACGTCGACCAGCGGCACCGGGGTGTCGGCGCCCTGCCCGTGCTCCTGCCCGGCGAGGACCAGCAGGTTCTCGTTGTGGCGGCGCATCACGGTCGCGAGGTGGTCCAGCCTGAAGAGGGTCTCCAGCCGGTCCGGGTCCTGCTCCTTGGCCTCCAGCTCCTCGATGACCGCGAGCTGGCGCTCGACGAGGCCGAGGGTGCGCAGCGACAGCGAGACCGACGTCCTCGCCATGACGCGCCGGTGCTCCTCCAGCGCCTCGCGGAGCTCGGTCAGCTCGGATTCGAGCGCGTCCCGGCCCGCGGACAGGGCTTCGTTGCGGCCGATGAGCCGCTTCCGGTCGGCGTCCAGGCCGGCGATCTTGGTGTGGAGGGAGACCGTCTGGTCCCGTACGGCGTTGAGGTGGCGTACGACCTCGGCGAACTCGTCGTTGCGGCCGGTGAACCGGACCGGTTCCACCGAGCCCTCGGGCGTGGCCAGCCGGGCCGCGCCGCGCCGGAGCACCGACAGCGGCCGGGTCAGCGAGCGGGCGACGGCCGTGGAGACGCCGACGGTGACGAGGAAGAGCACGCCGAGGGCGGCGACGAGCATCTCCAGCCGCGTCACGTCGTCGTTGCGCAGGGTGGCCAGGGCGGTGGCCCGCTGCCCGGCGAGGGTGGCCTCCACCGACCGCATGCGGTCGATGCGGGCGGTCAGGGCGGAGCCGACGGCGGCGGCGTCGAGCTTGCGGTCGGCCGCGGAGAGCGTGGACCGCTCGGTGAGCCGCTTGAGGTAGTCGTCGGCGGTCTTGACCTCGGGGCCGGTGACGGTGGCGGCGAGGGTCTGGCGCACCTCGGGGCGGGCGGTGCGCGTGAAGTCGTCGAGCGCGGCCTGCTCGCGTACGCGCGCCCGCTGGGCGGCGGCGGAGAGCTCGTCGGCGACGGCCGTGTTCGGGGCCTGGTCGGCGCGGGGGACGGCGAGCGCGGCGAGCAGCAGTCCGCGGGTGGCGGACGCCTGTTCCACCGCCTGGCCCAGGGGGGCCAGGGGGCGGGTGGTGGCGAGGGCGTCCTCGGCGCGCGGCGGGGTCTGGTCGGCGAGCCGGACGCCCGGGGCGAGGAGTTCGGCGATGACGTCGGCGTAGGCCTGGTGGGCGGCGACGGCGCTGCCCTTGCCGTCGACGGCCTCGGTGCGGGCGGCCCGGACGCGGGCGAGGGCTTTGGCGAGGGGTTCGTCGGCCTCGGCCCGGACCTCGTCGAGCTGCCGGTCGGTGAGGGCGGTGCGCTCCTGCAGGGGGGCCTTGGCCTGGGCGCCGGGGCGGCCCTTGGCCACGTACTCGACGACGGCGTCGCGCTCGTCGCCGAGGAGGTGCGCCAGGGTGAGGGTGTGCTGGGTCTGTTGGGCGAGGGTGACCAGCTGCTGGGAGTCGTTCAGCTCACGGGTCGCCGTGACCACGGCGGGCGCTCCGGCCGCGAGGACGGTGAGACTGGCGACGGCGACACCGACGACCAGCCTGCTGCGTACGTGGACGCGGCGTCCTGCGGGGGCGGGTCCGTCGGTGGCGGTGCCGTTCTTCCGAGACCGCTTCTTCTGCACCGGTGCTCGCAATCCTGTACGTGTGCTCGTGCTCGTCTACTCGTGTGGCCGAGGTAACGGCCGGTCAACAAGTAAACGCCCCCTGTCCCCTCAGTACCGCCTCAGACCTTTGCAGTGTGATGGGGAGAGAGCCTCACATCGCCCACCCGGCCACTCGAACGAGTGAACATCACGGAAGAGTTGGCAACCAACTCGGCAAACGGCCTCCGGGGCCGCTTCGCGGGCGGGTGGTTGAAAGATCGATGGGGGCTTTGGCAATATGCGCGCCCACATGTCCCGGGGAGCGCCCGCGCGCCGGGCGCGGACGGGGCCCGGCGGCCGCCGCACACCTCCCCGTCCTGGTACGGACTTTTGCGTACGCTCCGGGCCCCGGCCGTGGACGCGCGGGCAGAATGTCCGTATGCGCATCGACCTCGCCACTGCCCCCGGCGCAGCGGAACGCCCCAACGAGGACTGGCTATCAGCCGCGACGCCCGCGGCGGGCGGTGGAGTCCTCGTCGCCCTGGACGGGGTCACCCCGCCGCCGGGGGACGTCGGCTGCGCGCACGGAGTGCCGTGGTTCACGGCCCGGCTCGGGGGACGATTGACCGAACTGTCCGGATCGCGGCGGGACATGCCTCTGGCCCGGATCCTGGCGGAGTCCATCCGGGACACGGCCGACGCCCACCGTGGGACGTGTGACCTTTCTCACGCACGCACTCCGCAGGCGACCGTGGTGGTCGTCCGCTGGGACGAGGCACACGTGGAGCACCTCGTCCTCTCGGACTCCGTCCTCCTCCTGGAGGCCCCGGACGGCGGGGTGACGGCGGTGCTCGACGACCGGCTGGACCGGCTCCCGCGCGAGGCGCTGCGCTCCCGGGCGTCGGCGGACGCTCTGCGCAACGCGGAGGGCGGCTTCTTCACGGCGGCCGCGGATCCGGCGGTGGCGGCCCGGGCCGTGACCGGGCGCAGCCCGCGCGGGGAAGTCCGGGCGGTGGCGGCCCTCACCGACGGGGCGAGCCGGTGGACGGACACCTTCGGGGAGGGCGACTGGGCGCAGTGCCTGGCGGTGCTGCGCAAGGAGGGGGCGCAGGGGCTGATCGGCCGGGTGCGGGCGCTGGAGGCCGATCCGGCGCGCCCGCACGCCCGCGGCAAGCGGCACGACGACGCGTCGGCGGCCTTCGCGGAGCTGTAGCGCGGCGAAGGGCGGCGGCACCGCGGCCCGGCGGGCGGCGGGCGCGTGCACCGCGCCGAGTGCCTGCGCCGGCGGGCGGTGGCAGTGCGGCGAGCCGGCGGGCGCCCCGGGCCGCTACTCCTCGCCCTGGTTGAGCTGGTTCAGGAGCCGGGCCAGTTCCGCGACCTCGCCTCGGTCCCAGTCGGCGAGCTTGCGCATGTACCGCTCGCGCCGGGCCCCGCGGACCCGCAGGAACCGCTCGCGGCCCTCTTCGGTGAGCCCGACCAGGAAGGCCCTGCCGTCGGCCGGGTCCGGCTCGCGGGCGATGAGGCCGAGGACCTCCAGGGCCCGCAGCTGGCGGCTCATGGTGGCCTTGCCGACCCCGAAGTAGGCGGCGAGGTCGGTGGCCCGCTGGCGGCCGGCGGCCTCCAGCCGTACGAGCAGCCCGTACGCGGCGGGCTCCAGCTCGGGGTGGAGGGCGCGGGCCATCTCCCCGGAGGAGGCGCGTGCCCGCCGGAGGAAGACGGAAAGCTCCCGCTCCAGAGCAAGGAACTCCTGGTCTTCGCTGCCGTGCACGTGCCGCTCCCGTTCGTGTGTCCGGCACCCCCTGTGCCGGTCGCCTCCAGTATTTCGCAGAGCGTGCGGCACCGGCCCGGGGCCCCGCCGGAGCGGGGTCCCGGGCCGGGCGCGGGCGTCCGGGCCGGCCGGCGGGGGCCCGGCCTGCTCAGGCGGCCGCGCCGACGACCGCCGTCTGCGCCCGGGAGAGGGCCAGTTCCAGCACCTGGCGCACGTCCGTCACCGGGTGCACCTCCAGCCGCTCCAGAACCTCGGTCGGGACGTCGTCCAGGTCGGCTTCGTTCCGCTTCGGGATGATGACGGTGGTCAGCCCGGCCCGGTGTGCCGCGAGCAGCTTCTGCTTGACCCCGCCGATCGGCAGCACCCGCCCGGTGAGGGAGACCTCGCCCGTCATCGCCACGTCCGTGCGGACCTGACGGCCCGAGAGCAGCGAGGCCAGCGCGGTCGTCATGGTGATGCCGGCGCTCGGCCCGTCCTTGGGGACGGCGCCCGCCGGGAAGTGGATGTGCACGCCCCGGTCCTTCAGGTCGGCCACCGGGAGTTCCAGCTCCGCGCCGTGCGAGCGCAGGAAGCTCAGCGCGATCTGCGCCGACTCCTTCATGACGTCGCCCAAC
Source organism: Streptomyces sp. BR123 (assembly GCF_013401435.1). Taxonomy (GTDB): domain Bacteria; phylum Actinomycetota; class Actinomycetes; order Streptomycetales; family Streptomycetaceae; genus Streptomyces. The sequence continues at coordinate 3,150 of NZ_JACBGN010000108.1, read as the reverse complement.
TGGCCCGTCAGGGTGAGCCCCGCGGCGCCGGTCTCCGGGTCGGCGAGGGAGGCCTCGACGAAGAGCACGTCACCGCCCGCGCCGGTCACCGCGAGGCCGGTGGCGACCCCGGGGACGGCGGTGCGCCGCTCGGCCGGGTCCTGCGCGGACTCCGGCACGTGGTGCGGCCGCCCGATGAGTGCCCGCAGGTCGCCGGCGCCGATGCGCAGCGGCAGTTGGCGCTCGCCCAGTTCGTGCTGCGCGGCGACCTTGCGCAGGAGCCGGGCGAGGGAGCGCTCCAGGGTGCGCACGCCCGCCTCGCGGGTGTACTCGCCCGCCAGCCTGCGCAGGGCGTCCTCCTCCAGGACGACCTCGTCGGCGCCCAGGCCGGCGCGCTCCAGCTGGCGCGGCAGCAGGTGGTCGCGGGCGATGACGACCTTCTCGTCCTCCGTGTACCCGTCGAGGCGGACGAGTTCCATCCGGTCGGCGAGCGCCTCCGGGATGGCCTCCAGCACGTTCGCGGTCGCCAGGAAGACGACGTCGCTCAGGTCGAGCTCCACCTCCAGGTAGTGGTCGCGGAAAGTGTGGTTCTGCGCCGGGTCCAGGACCTCCAGCAGGGCGGCGGCCGGGTCCCCGCGGAAGTCGGAGCCGACCTTGTCGATCTCGTCGAGGAGCACGACCGGGTTCATGGACCCGGCCTCCTTGATGGCGCGGACGATGCGGCCGGGCAGCGCGCCGACGTACGTGCGCCGGTGGCCGCGGATCTCGGCCTCGTCCCGTACGCCGCCGAGCGCGACGCGGACGAACGTGCGGCCCATGGCGTGCGCGACGGACTCGCCGAGGGAGGTCTTGCCGACGCCGGGCGGGCCGACGAGCGCGAGGACGGCCCCGCCGCGGCGGCCGCCGATGACGCCCATGCCGCGGTCGGAGCGGCGCTTGCGCACGGCCAGGTACTCGGTGATGCGGTCCTTGACGTCGTCCAGCCCGGCGTGTTCGGCGTCGAGGACCGCGCGGGCGCCGGTGATGTCGTAGGCGTCCTCGGTGCGCTCGTTCCAGGGCAGTTCGAGGACGGTGTCGAGCCAGGTGCGGATCCAGGAGCCCTCCGGGGACTGGTCGCTGGACCGCTCCAGCTTGTCGACCTCCTTGAGCGCGGCCTCCCGCACCTTCTCGGGGAGGTCGGCGGCCTCGACCCGGGCCCGGTAGTCGTCGGATGCCTCGCCCTCCTTCTCCCCGTTCAGCTCGCGCAGTTCCTTGCGGACGGCCTCCAGCTGGCGCCGCAGCAGGAACTCGCGCTGCTGCTTGTCGACGCCGTCCTGGACGTCCTTGGCGATGGACTCGGCCACGTCCTGCTCGGCGAGGTGGTCGCGCAGCCAGGCGACGGCGAGCTTGAGGCGGGCGACGGGATCGGCGGTCTCCAGCAGTTCGACCTTCTGGTCCACCGTCAGGAAGGGCGAGTAGCCGGAGTTGTCGGCGAGGGCGGAGACGCCCTCGATCTGCTGGACGCGGTCGACGACCTGCCAGGCGCCGCGCTTCTTGAGCCAGCTGGTGGCGAGGGCCTTGTACTCCTTGACGAGCTCGGTGACCGATCCGGGCAGCGGGTCGGCGAGCCGCTCGTCGACGCTCTCGCCCTCGACCCACAGGGCGGCGCCCGGGCCGGTGGTCCCGGCCCCGATGCGGACGCGGCCGATGCCGCGGATGAGCGCGCCGGGATCGCCGTCGGAGAGCCGGCCCACCTGCTCGACGGTCCCCAGCACACCGGTGCCGGCGTACTTCCCGTCGACGCGCGGCACGAGCAGCACCCGGGGCTTCCCGCTGCGGACCGCCGCCTGGGCGGCTTCGACGGCGCCGCGCACCTCGGCGTCGGTCAGGTCCAGGGGAACGACCATGCCGGGCAGCACGACCTCGTCGTCGAGCGGCAGCACGGGCAGGGTGAGCTTTACGGACGTCGAAGCCATGATCTTCCCTCCGGCAGTGAAGTTGAGCTATGCCGACTCAATGCATGTGCGCCCCCCGGTGTTCCCCAACTCCCGTTCGCCTCGGGCGAACACGCGCCGCTGTCCCACTTCGGGCGGGTATGTCCATGGAATGCGCCGTCCTTCCTCCTGGACCCCACCGGCTGAGCCGTCGACGTGGTCCGGGCGGGCGCCGAGGTCCCGGGCGCGCAGCACCGGGGGTGCGAACCGCCGGAGCCGGAGTGGGTGACCGACTGCCGCCGCGACCTGGCGCGGTTCTTCCCGGCCGCAGCCCGCGACGGGGACGGCACGCCCGTGTGGATCTCCCGGGCCGGCCTCCGCCGGGGTCCGCTACGAGGCGGTGACGCGGATGTCGCCGGAGGAGCTGCGGGCCGTGAGGCGGGCGGCGGCAGCCGGGTCCGTGGGGACGGAGACGTCCCTCCGCCCCGAGTCGGTGCTCGCCTCGACCCGGTACGGGGCCGCGGGCAGGCGCAGGGTGACGTCGCCCGAGCCGGTCTCGGCCGATACGGAACCGGGCCCCTTCGCGAACTCCAGGCGGACGTCGCCCGAGGAGGCGGCGGCGTCGGCGCTCGCCCCGGTCAGGCCGGTCGCGGTCACCGAGCCCGAGGTGGTGCGGACCCGCAGCGGCCCGGTCACCCCCTCGGCCCGGACCTCGCCGGACGTGGAGGTGAGGTCGGCGGCGGCGACCCCGGTGACGCTGAGGCGGCCGCTCCTGCCGGCCAGCTTGACGGTGGCGCCGGCCGGGACCTCCAGGCGCCAGTCGGTGCGGCAGTCACCGGAGCAGCCGTCGGTCAGGACGAGGCGGCCCTGCGACAACCGCCGGCCGGGCACCGGTTCCGCTTCGCCGCGGTAGCGGACGGTGCGGTGGATCCGGACGCCGGGACCGGTGCCCGGGACCACCTCCACGGAGCCGCTCCGGGCGTCCGGCACCTCCACCGCGGTGACCGCCCCCGTGACCTCGGCGTCGTCCGAGAGCGTCACCGGCCGGTCGTCGAGCACGCACGCGGACAGGATGAGGGCGCCGGCCGAGGCGGCGACCGCGGCGCGGACGGACCGGGAGGCGCGGACGGACCGGGAGGCGCGGACGGACCGGGAGGGGGTGCGGCGGATCGTCATGCCCCGACTCTGCCGGGGGCGGCTGCGGCATGCCGATGGTGCCGGCACCCGTATCCGGGGTGGGGACCTGTCTCTTATAGAC
>NZ_JACBGN010000107.1 GCF_013401435.1 Streptomyces sp. BR123 | reverse complement strand
CCCGCGGCCCCGGCCCCGATCCCGGTCCCGGCGCGGGCCACCGGCCGGGCCGTCTTCGAGGAGATGGCGGAGCGGGCCGTACGTCCTGCCGGGCCGGCGCGCCGGATCGCGGCCCGCGTCCTGGACACCCTGGTGCTCGGTGCCGTCGCCGCGGCCACCGCCCGGCCCCTCGTCCCGGCGGCCGCCGCACACCTCCAGTCCAAGGTGGACGCGGCCCGCGGCAGCGGCAGGGCCACCACCGTCTGGCTGCTCGACGCGACCATCGCCGGGTACGCGGGCGTGGTCCTGGGCGTACTCGTGGTCTTCGGACTGCTCTACGAGGTGCTGCCGACCGCCCGTTGGGGCCGGACCGCGGGCAAGAAGCTCCTCGGCGTCCGCGTCCTGTCCGCGGCGACGTACCGCCCGCCCGGCTTCGGCGCGGCCCTGTCCCGCTGGCTGGTCGGCGCGTTCCTCGGGCCCGTGGGCGGGCTGTGGTGCCTCGCGGACCGGCCGCGCCACCGCGGCCCGCACGACAGAGCGGCCGGGACGTACGTGGCCCGCTGACCACCCCTCAGGAGGCGTGCCGGGGCGCCCTCGCCCGAACGGACTCCGCCGCGTTGCGGGGGCCGGTGGGCCGGGTTCGACTCGGGGCATGAGCACCGACCAGCCGCCGCCGGAGCAGCCGCCCGAGGACGATCCCTTCCGCAAGAGACCCGAGGGCCCGCCGCCCCCGTCGAACGGAACGGGCCCCGGCGGAACACCCCCGGGCGGGACGCCGCCCCCGGGGGGCCCGTACGGCGGCGGGCCGGGCGGCAGCGGCTATCCGCCCCCGCCGCCCCCGTACGGCGGCGGCGACCCCTTCGGCTCGGGCGCCGGCGGGGGCATGCCCGACCCGCTCGCGGGCATGCCCCCGCTCGCCGACTTCGGCAGGCGGCTCGGCGCCCGGATCATCGACGTGATCATTGTCGCGGTGCCGCTGTTCCTCGTCTTCACACTGGCCGTCGACATCGACTGGTTCAGGGCCGAGGGCGAAGAAGCCTCCCGCAACGCTCTGGCCTCGGGCCTGATCGCCATCGCCGCCTTCGTCGTCTACGACTGGTGGTTCCATCAGAAGAGCGGTCGGACGTTGGGCAAGAAGGTGCTGGGCCTGCGCGTCGCGATGCTCAATGACGGAAGCGTCCCGCCGGCCGGCCCCGCCCTGACCCGCGCCGCCATGATCTGGGTGCCCGGGCTGATCTGCTGCTGGCTCAGCCTCTTCTTCTGGTCGATCGCGCTGGTCATCTCCATGCTGGTCGACAAGCCCTACAGGCAGGGCCTGCACGACAAGGTCGCCAGAACGGTGGTGGTCAGGACGGCCTGACCCTCGCTCCGGTGCCCCGGCCGAGCTCAGTGGTGGACGGGTTGTTCGGCAGCGGCCGCCCGGGGTTCCGGCCCCCGGGCGGTCGCCGCCGTGTCCTCGCCGGTGCCCTCGGGCCCCGGAACGGGTGTGACTTCGGTGACAGTGGGGGCCCCCGGCCGGCCGTCGGCGGCGGATCCGGCGCGGGCCGCGTGCCGACCCCGCCCGCGCGGGGCGGCGGCGGTGAGCGCGACGAGCAGGCCGAGGGCGAGGGCGGCCGTTGCTATGACTGCGACACCCGCTCCGGATCCGGTCTGCGAGAGCAGCAGCATGGCGATCGTCGAGGCGACGACGGCGGCGGACCCGTAGAGGAACTGGGCGGCAGTCGGGCGCGGCATGGCGGTTTCCGTCCTCAAGTCGGGCGTCGGGGCCTGTGCTCGACCGGTTCGCGCGTCGAGCGACTCTCCGTCCGGGCATGCCCGGACGGAACGGCCCGTAAGCGTGACCTGACCCACGGTGCCCGGGGCACGGGGGGCGCACGGGGTCACGGCCCGTCCCACATCGCGGGCGGGACGCGTCCTTCGTCCCGTATGACCGCGTAACGTCCGGATAGCGGAACTCCCCCACCGCATAGTGCAGTTGTAAGGAAGAAGTCAAGGTCTGTCTTTTCTTTAGACTCTCCGGTCAAATGTCGTCACTTGAGACGCGCGCCGCGCGGAACCCCCCACTCCTACGGAGACGTTCCGACCTGTGTCGCGGCCGCGGGAGGGGAACGACATCAAGTGACCAGCAATTCCTACCGCCGGCATGCGCTGCGTACGGCGGCCATCGGCGTGACCCTGGCCGCCACCGCGGCCTCCGGCGCGTTCTTCACCACCGCCCAGGCCACCGAGGCGCCGTCGACCGCGCCCGCCGCGGACCGCCTGGACCCGACCGCTCCGTCCAAGGAGAAGGTCAAGCACGACCTCGAGGGTCCGTTCAGCAAGCAGCAGGCGCAGGCGCGCGAGGCTGCCCTTGACCAGGTGCTGGCGGGCAAGAAGGGCGTCGAGCAGCGGGGCGCCTCCAAGGTCGTCAAGCTCGACGACAAGAAGTACGTCGAGCTCGGCCGCGAGAAGACCGACAAGATCTTCACGATCCTCGTCGAGTTCGGCGACCAGGTCGACAACCAGACGATGTTCGACCCGGACGGCCCGGAGGGCCCGAAGCCCCCGGTCGTGAAGTACGGCGGCACCCCCGGCCCGCTGCACAACACGATCGCGCAGCCGAACCGCGCCGACAACAACAGCACCGCCTGGCGCAAGGACTTCAGCCGCGAGTACTTCCAGGAGCTGTACTTCGGTACGGGCCAGGGCAAGCACTCCCTGAAGACCTACTACGAGAAGACCTCCTCGGGCCGCTACTCGGTCGAGGGCGAGGTCTCCGACTGGGTCAAGATCCCGTACAACGAGGCCCGTTACGGCTCGAACTTCTGCGGCCAGAGCAACTGCTCCAACGTGTGGGACACCGTCAAGGACGGCGTCACCGCGTGGGTCGAGGCCCAGAAGAAGGCCGGCAAGACCGACGAGCAGATCAAGGCGCAGCTGGCCCAGTACGACCAGTGGGACCGCTACGACTTCGACGGCGACGGCAACTTCAACGAGCCGGACGGCTACATCGACCACTTCCAGATCGTCCACGCGGGCGAGGACGAGTCGGCCGGCGGCGGTGTCCAGGGCAAGGACGCGCTGTGGGCGCACCGCTGGTACGCCTACGGCACCAACGCGGGCAAGACCGGCCCGGAGAACAACAAGGCCGGCGGCACCCAGATCGGCAACTCGGGCATCTGGGTCGGCGACTACACCATGCAGCCGGAGAACGGCGGCCTCGGCGTCTTCGCCCACGAGTACGGCCACGACCTCGGCCTGCCGGACCTGTACGACACCTCCGGCGGCGGCGAGAACGGCGTCGGCTTCTGGTCCCTGATGTCCGCCGGCTCCTGGCTCGGCGAGGGCAAGGAGTCCATAGGCGACCTCCCGGGCGACATGACCGCCTGGGACAAGCTCCAGCTGGGCTGGCTGAACTACGACACGGCCAAGGCCGCGACGAAGTCCACCCACAAGCTCGGTGTGGCGGAGTACAACACCAAGGACAAGCAGGCGCTGGTCGTCGAGCTGCCGAAGAAGCAGGTCAAGACCGACATCACCGCTCCCGCCGAGGGTTCCTCGCAGTGGTGGAGCGGCATGGGTGACGACCTCAAGAACACCCTGACCCGCTCGGTCGACCTGACCGGCAAGAAGTCCGCCGCCCTGTCCCTCAAGGGCTGGTGGGACATCGAGAAGGACTACGACTACCTCTACACCGAGGTGTCCACCGACGGCGGCGCCACCTGGACCGCCCTCGCGGGTACGGCGGGCGGCAAGGCCCTCCCGGTCGACGCCGCGGGCGCCCCGGCCCTGACCGACGTCTCCGGCGGCTGGCAGGACCTGAACTTCCCGCTGGACGCCTACGCCGGCAAGAAGTTCGACCTCCGCTTCCGCTACCAGACGGACGGCGGCGCGGGCGGCAAGGGCTTCACGGCCGACGCCGTCACCCTGACCGCCGATGGCGCCGCGCTGTTCACCGACGGCGCCGAGAACGGCGACAACGGCTGGACCGGCAAGGGCTTCTCCCGCATCGGCGCCGGCTTCACCAAGGAGTACGAGCAGTACTACATCGCGGAGAACCGCCGCTACGTGTCGTACGACTCCACCCTCAAGGTGGGCCCGTACAACTTCGGCTGGGCCAACAGCCGCCCGAACTGGGTCGAGCACTACCCGTACCAGGACGGCCTGCTGATCTGGCTGTGGGACAAGTCCCAGAAGGACAACAACACCAGCCAGCACCCGGGCCAGGGCCTGATCCTGCCGATCGACGCCAACGCCAAGCCGATGAAGTGGTCGGACGGCACCCTGCTGCGCAACAAGATCCAGCCGTACGACGCCACCTTCAGCGCGTACTCGACGGACGCGTTCACGCTGCACAACAAGGGCGAGTCGCTGTTCCTGAAGCCGAAGCCCGCGAACCTGGTCTTCGACGACCACAAGGGCAAGTACTACTACGACGAGAACCCGACCGGCTCGGTGAAGGTCACTGACACCAACACCAAGATCAAGATCGCGAAGGAGACCTACGACGGTCTCCAGATGACGGTCGAGGTCGGTCCGTCCTCCAAGTAATTCGGTAAGAACCGCTGGTCACAGCATGATCGGCCGTCGCCCCCTAGCGGGCGGCGGCCGATCGCGTTTAGATGCGGAAGCGACCTGTGGTGACCAGCGTTATTGACATCCGGCTGACGGGGGAGACGTACAGCATGCCTGCAGGAGGTTTCACCAGGCTCCCGAACGGGAGCGTCGTCGTCGCACTGACCCTGCCCAGGCCGGCGGGGAGCAGCGACGGCGGGACGGGGCCCGTACGGGTCCTGGTCCACGCGGCGAACCGCGCCCGCGCCCTGACCAGGCTGCGGAACCTCGGGCTGCGCGCGGTGTACCTGCGCGGCAACACCGAGCCGCCGACCCCGGACGAGGTGACGGCCGTCCTGCACCACCCGGACGGCCTGCTGTGGCGGGCCGTCCCGGACGAGGCGGGCGAGCTCTGGCACCCGATACGGGCCCTGCTGCGCGGCGCCTGAGCGGCGGGGTCCGTGCGGCGGGGTCCGTGCGGCGGCCGGCGCGGTGGCCCGAGCGGCTCCTGAGCGGCCTGCGCGCCCCTCAGGCGGTCCGGACGACCGGGGTGCCGACCAGATCGACCCCGGCGGCCCGGAGCTCGTCCAGGGCGCGCTGCGTGGTGTGCGGCGCCACGCCCGCGGTGAGGTCGAGCAGGACCCGGGTGCGCAGACCCGCGCGGGCGGCGTCCAGGGCCGTGGCCCGTACGCAGTGGTCGGTGGCGATGCCGACGACGTCGACCTCGGTGACGTGCCGCTCGCGCAGCCAGTCGGCGAGCGGGGTGCCGTTCTCGTCGGCGCCCTCGAAGCCGCTGTAGGCGGCCTCGTACGCGCCCTTGTCGAAGACGGCGGCGACGGCCCCGGAGGCGACGGCGGGCGCGAAGTTCGGGTGGAACCCGACGCCCTCGGTGCCGGCCACGCAGTGGGCCGGCCAGGAGCTCTCGTAGTCGGGGGCGGCCGGGGGCCGCGCGAAGTGGGGGCCCGGGTCGATGTGGTGGTCGCGGGTGGCGACGACGTGGCGGTAGCCGGCCGCCGTGGACTGCCCGATGAGCTCGGTGATGGCGGCGGCGACGTCGGCCCCGCCGGCGACCGCGAGGCTGCCGCCTTCGCAGAAGTCGTTCTGGACGTCGACGACGATCAGTGCGCGGTGCATGTCGCATGCCCTTCGGCTGGTGGGTGTGGTGCGGTTGCGGCGGCCTCTGCGTGGATGGCTCTTCCCCCACCCCGGCCCTTCCCGAAACTGGGGGCTCGGCCACCGATCGCCACCTCCGGCTGGCGCTGCGGGTGCCCGGATCCCCTCGCCTGCGTTCGAGGCGCGGGCTCGGGGGCAGAGCCCCGCTTCGGGAAGGGGCGGGGAGGGGACGGCCGCCCGCAGGGCCCCTGCCCGGGGCCCCGCCGCGGCCATGGCACCCCCGGCGGTCACGGCAGGCGCGGCGCCCGCGCAGGGCGCGGCGGCAGCGGATCCGGGGGCGGCGGCGGTCACGGCCCGCGCGGCGGTCCCGGAGGGCGCGGCGGCAGTGGATCCGAGGGCGGCAGCGGCGGGCACGGCCCCTGCGGCGGGCACGGGGCCCCCGGCGGTCACGGGGCCCCCGGCGGGAGGAAGGGGAGGCCCGTCGGGGCGCCGGCCTCGATGAGGCGGAGCAGGGCTTCGGTGTCGGCGTGTTCCTCGATCAGGTCGCCGAGCAGGTCGAGCTGCTCCTCCCGGAGCCCCGCGAAGGACGTGTCCGGAGCCGGGACGAAGCGACGGCCGGCCGAGGCCGCGACCTCCCGCAGGAAGGCCCGCCGGAAGGCATCGGACTCCAGCGAGCCGTGCCAGTGCGTGCCCCAGACCGACCCCACCCGGCAACCGTCCAGGAACGGCTCCCCGCCGAGCACCTCGGCCACGCCGTGGTGGATCTCGTAGCCGTCGACCGGCTCCCCCAGCGCCGTACCGGCCGGCCGGGCCAGGGTCTTCTCCCGGGCGAACCGGACCCGGACCGGCAGCAGCCCGAGGCCCTCGACGACGCCGGCCTTCGACTCGACCTCGTCCTCGATCCGCTCGCCGAGCGCCTGGAAGCCGCCGCAGATGCCGAGCACCGGCCGGCCTTCCGCGGCCCGCCGCACCAGCGCCTCGGCGAGCCCGCGCTCGCGCAGCCACTGCAGGGCCTTCACCGTGCCGCGGGTACCGGGCACGACGACCAGGTCGGCATCGGCCAGCTCCTCGGCACGGTCCACGAACCGCACCACCACGCCCGGTTCGGCCGCCAGTGCGTCGACGTCGGTGAAGTTCGACATCAGCGGCACCGCGCAGACGGCGACCCGCAGCACGTCCTCGCCGACCGGCGGGGCGACGACGGACTCGCGCACCGCGCCGCGCAGCGAGACCCTCAGGCCGTCCTCCTCGTCGATGCCGAGCCCGTGCCGGTAGGGCAGAACCCCGTACGTGGCCCGGCCGGTGAGGGACCGCAGCATCTCCATGCCCGGCTCCAGCAGGGAGACGTCACCGCGGAACTTGTTGACCAGGTATCCGGCGATCAGGGACTGGTCCTGCCCGGACAGCAGCGCCGTGGTCCCGAAGAACGAGGCGAAGACCCCGCCCCGGTCGATGTCGCCGACCACGACGACCGGGAAGCGCGCGGCCCGCGCGATCCCCATGTTCACGATGTCGGTCCGGCGCAGGTTGATCTCGGCCGGACTGCCCGCCCCCTCGCAGATCACGGCGTCATACGTGCCCCGCAGCTGCTCCAGGCAGTCCGTGACGACGCCGAGCAGCTGTTCCTGCCGGCCGCCGTGGTAGCCGCGGGCGCTCATCTCGCCGACCGGCTTGCCCAGCAGTACCACCTGGCTGCTGCGGTCGCTGCCGGGCTTGAGCAGGACCGGGTTCATCAGTGCGGTCGGCTCGACGCCGGCCGCCTGTGCCTGCATGGCCTGCGCCCGCCCGATCTCGGCGCCCTCGCGGGTCACGAACGAGTTGAGCGACATGTTCTGCGCCTTGAACGGCGCCACCTTCACGCCCTTGCGGGCCAGCCACCGGCAGATGCCCGCCGTGACCACGCTCTTGCCCGCGTCCGACGTCGTACCGGCGACGAGGAGTCCCCCCGCCCGCTTCCCGCCGCTCATGCCCGTCCCTTCCCCGACTTCCCCGGCCGGCGCGACACCGCGTACCGCAGTGCCACGCAGGTCCCCAGTGCCAGCCACGTCACCTGTTGCGAGAGCCGTACGGCCCGTTCGATGTCCGCGAGCTCCACGGGACGGCCGGCCGCGCCGTTCAGCACGGCCCGGTGCTCGACCCGCCCGCCGTACGAGAGGGTGCCGCCCAGCCGTACGCCGAGGGCTCCCGCGAAGGAGGCCTCCACCGGCCCGGCGTTGGGGCTCGGGTGCCGGCCGGCGTCGGCGCGCCAGGCCCGTACGGCTCCCCGCCGGTCCGGGCCGACGGCCACGGCCGCCAGCGCGGTCAGCCGGGCGCCCGGCCAGCCCGCGAGATCGTCGAGCCGCGCGGAGGCCCAGCCGTAGCGCAGGTGGCGGGGCGACCTGTGGCCGACCATCGCGTCGAGGGTGTTGACGGCGCGGAAGGCCAGCATCCCGGGGACGCCCGCGACGGCGCCCCACACCAGGGCCCCGACCACCGCGTCGGAGGTGTTCTCGGCCACCGACTCCACGACGGCGCGGGCCATCTGCTGTTCGTCCAGGGCCTGCGGGTCGCGCCCGCACAGGTGCGGCAGCCGCTCGCGGGCCACCTCGGCGTCGCCGGCGGCGAGTGCCCCGCCGATGGCGCGGGCCTCCCGGCCCAGTGTGGTGCCGCCGACGACGGCCCAGGTGGCGGCCGCGGTGACGGCGATCCGGGCGGCAGCGGACCGGGAGCGCACGGCGCGGGCGGCCAGCGCGCCGACGGCGGCCGCGCCCCCCGCGCAGACGAGGGTGTGGACGACGCCGCGGGCGCGGTCGTCGCGCCACAGGGCGCGTTCGACGGCGGCGGCGGCCCGTCCGAAAGCGGCCACGGGGTGCCCGCGGCGCGGATCGCCGAGGATCCGGTCGCCGATCAGGCCCGCCGTGGCGCCGTACGCGAATACGCGATCGGCACGCATGGTTGCAGGTATGTCCTCACTCAGGGTCCGCGCCCTGGTTCGACGTGTCCGGCGGCGAGAGTTCCTGGCTCCCGGACCGCACGTGCCGCGTGCGCCCCGGTGACAGTGGCGGGACCGCGCCGGATTCGCACCGGACTTCCTCTCCATGCCGCCGTGATGGCTCGGGCAGTCCACCACGCACCGCGAACGCCCGTCAACTCGCCGTTGACCTGCGGCGAGGCACATCACACGAGGCGGTCGGGGGGACGGTCACGGGCACGGGCACGACACGGGAAAGCTCCCCCCGGAGAGTCCGGAGGGAGCTTCGCGCGTGTTGCGTGCCGTCGTCAGCTGACGATCAGGTAGATGCCGTACGCGACGGCCGCGGTGACGACCGCGAAGCAGGCGTACGCGCCGCTGCGGGCCAGGGTGGCGGCGCCGCCCTGCTCGACGGCTGCCTCGTGCTTCGACAGGCCCACCAGGCCCAGGGTGAACAGGGCCACGAGGGCGACGGTGGCGGAGAGGCTGACCCCGAAGACGGAGCCGAGAGCTGCCCAGTCGATCTTCATACTGCGGATTCCTCTGTCGTTCGCGGGGTCAGACCGTGGCCGCGGGGGCCGACGGGGTCGTCGGAGCGGCAGGCGCCGGGATGGTGGCCTTGAGCTCCTCGCCCGCCACGGCGGCGGCGGTCGGGGGGACGGTGACGGCGGCCATGGCCGTGGTGACCACGCCCGGGGCCTCGGCGTCGGCCGGCTGGACGTCGTTGACGTTGTGGTGGTCGACGACCTTGCGGCGCGAGATCAGCCAGATGGCCAGGCAGGAGCCGACCAGGAAGACCGTGACGGCGGCGACGCCGACGTCGCCGGTGCGCATGACCATCTCGGCGAGCGCGGAGACGAGGGCGGCGGCAGGCAGGGTCAGGCCCCACGCGACGAACATGCGGGTGGCGGTGGACCAGCGGACCACGCCGCCCTTGCGGCCCAGGCCGGCGCCCATGACCGCGCCGGAGCAGGCGTGGGTGGTGGAGAGGGAGAAACCGAGGCTGGAGGAGGCCAGGATGACGCTCGCGGCCGAGGTCTGGGCGGCGAAGCCCTGCTGCGGCTGGAGGTCGGTCAGGCCCTTGCCCATGGTGCGGATGATGCGCCAGCCGCCCAGGTAGGTGCCGAGGGCGATGGCCATGCCGGCCGAGACGATGACCCAGACCGGCGGGTTCGCACCCGGGTGCAGGGCGCCGCCGGCGACGAGCGCCAGCGTGATGATGCCCATGGTCTTCTGCGCGTCGTTGGTGCCGTGCGCGAGGGAGACGAGGCCGGCGGAGGCGATCTGCCCGGCGCGGTATCCCTTGGCGGAGGTCTTCTCGCCGACCCGGCCGCCGAGCTTGTACGTGACCCGGGCGGCCAGCATCGAGGCCACACCGGCGACGATCGGCGCGGCGACGGCCGGGATGAGCACCTTGGTGACCACGACGTCGCCGTTGACGGAGCCGAGGCCGGCGGAGGCGACCGCGGCACCGATCAGACCGCCCATGAGGGCGTGCGACGAGCTGGAGGGCAGTCCGACCAGCCAGGTCACCAGGTTCCACAGGATCGCGCCGACCAGGGCGGCGAAGATCACTTCGGGCTGGATGCCCTCTTCGTTGACGAGGCCCTTGGAGATCGTCTTGGCGACCTCGACGGACATGAAGGCGCCGACGAGGTTGAGCACGGCGGACATTGCCACCGCCGTCTTGGGCTTGAGGGCGCCAGTCGAGATGGTGGTCGCCATCGCGTTGGCTGTGTCGTGGAAACCGTTCGTGAAGTCGAACACGAGAGCGGTGATGATCACGATCCCGAGGAGAAGCGTTATGTGCTCCATTTACCCAGGCTTCTGTTTGGCGTCAGTGGCTCGCCGACCGTAGGCAAGCTGGGTGAACGGAAGATGAACTGACATCGTCGCGGTGGTGGACCGGGTCAGGCCCCCGCTCCGGTCTTCGTCCCGATTTCGGAGTCCATATGTCGATTAATGCACGTCAAAGCCGGGTCGGCGCACCTTCCCGCCCCGGCTCGGGGCGTCCGGACCCCGCCCCGAAGCGGAGCCGGAAGTGATCCACATCACGCCCGGCGGGGGCTCCCGCCGGGAGGCCCCCGCACCGGATCCCGCAACCGCGGCGGACGTTCCGCTTCCCGGCCGCCACGGGACGGGGCCGTTCCCCCGGTGGCCCGCCCGCGCTCCCGCCCCGACACTGGAGCGGTGCGTACCGCCACAGCGACGGCCGCGGCCGTCGCCACCACCCTCGTCGGCGTCGGCGCGGCCGCCGTCGCGGCAGGCCGCCACGCGGCGGACGCCGCCCTGCGCCCCCGGCCCGGCTGCCCCCTGCCCGACGGGCCCGCGCTGAGCGTCCACTCCACCGGCCCGGGCCGCGTCGCACTGACCCGCTCCCTGGCCTCGCTGCGCCCCGGCATCTACGGCCTGACCGCGCCCGGGGTGCACGCCGTCGTCGGGTCCGTCCTGGACGGCGTCGCCCACGACCCGGACACCGTCGTCCGCCGGCTCCTGGCCGTCACCCACGGCAGCCTCGCCCCCGGCACCCGTGTCGCCCTCACCCCCGAGGTCCACGCGGGCGATCCGGGCACCGCCCTCGGCCTCGAACACGCAGACGTGGACGTCCCCGCCGAACTCGGCGCCCTGCCCGCCTGGTTCGTGCCCGCACCCCGCCACACCTGGGTCATCGCCGTCCACGGGCTCGGCACCGGCCGCGAGCACCCCATGGTGGTCATGCCCCTTCTGCACCGCCTCCGGCTGCCCGTCCTCGCCCTGTCCTACCGCGGCGACCTCGGTGCCCCCGCCTCCCCGGACGGCCTCGGCCACCTCGGTGAATCGGAGTGGCGCGACGTGGACGCCGCCATCCGCTACGCCCTGCGCCACGGCGCCCGCCGCGTCGTCCTGCACGGCTGGTCCACCGGCGCCGCCATGGCCCTGCACGCCGCCGAGCGCTCCGCCCTCGCCGACCGCATCGCCGGCCTCGTCCTCGACTCGCCGGTGCTCGACTGGCAGGCCACCCTGCGCGCGCTCGCCGCGGCCCGGCGCACCCCTGCCGCCCTGCTGCCGCTCGCCGTGCGCGCCGCCGAGGGCCGCGCCGGGCTGCGGGCCGGCCACCGGCGGCCCGGTGAGGACCCCGGCGCGCTGCGCGTCCCCGTACTGGTCTTCCACGGCCCCGGCGACACGATCGCCCCCTGGGAGCCCTCCCGCCGGCTCGCCGGCGCCCGGCCGGACCTCGTCACCCTGCGGACCGTCCCCGACGCCCCCCACGGAGCGATGTGGAACGCCGACCCCCACGGGTACGAGGAAGCCCTGCGCCGCTTTCTCACCCCGCTGATGTGAAGCCTGTGTGTACACAGGGGCAGGGGTGGTGATATGTCTGAAATTCCCGCGCCCCGAGCTGCGATAACGGCCGGTTCCGTTTGGGCTTTCGGCCGGTGACGGGCGAGACTGCTTCCGTGACGTCCCGAAAGCCTGATGAGCAGTTGGTTCGCGACTCCAGACTCCGACTCGTCTCCCCGCGCTCCGTCGCAACAGCCCGCAAGGCGGTGACGGACCGGCGCACCCGGCCGGCCTCCAGGCCCCCGGCGGGCACCCCCGCCCCGGCCGAACTCGCCAACCGGGCCCGGGCATCGCTCGCCGACGCCGTACGGCTCGCCCGGTGGGCCGAACGCAGCCTCGGCGCGGGCGACGGAGGACGGCCCGCCCCGGCCGCCGCCCTGCCCGCAGCGGACGTCGAACGGGCCTCCGAGGAGCTGGGCCTGACACACGGACAGATCCGGGCAGGCTGGGACCGGGCCCGCCTCGCCGGCCTCGTCGAGGTGCACGGCGGCCACGCCCGGCCGGGCTGGCGGCTGCGGGCCTGGGACAGCGACGACAGCGCCGTCCTGCGCGGCTGGGTCGCCCTGTTCGACGCCTGGTCGCTGGTGCACCCCGCGCCTGCCGACATCGCCCCCGCCGACATCGCCGAGGTCGTCGAGGCGATGCCCCAGCTGCTCTCCCTGCTCCAGCTGTCCGCCGGCCCGGTGACCGTCCCGGACCTGCTCGACCTGCTCGGCCAGCGCGTCGCAGAACTCCGCGACGAGCGCTGCGAGGTCCCGTACGACACCCCCGCACGCGGGGGGTCGCCCGCCGGGGCCGCGCCCGACACCACGCCGGAACCCGCCTGCGGGGCCCCTGCGGCCGCAGCCCCTGTGACCGCAGGCCCCGAGGACTCCGCCCCCGGGATCCCCGTCCCCGAGGCCGCCGCCGGCCCCGCGGCGGCCCACGTGCCGCTCGCCCGGCTGCTGCGCTGGGCGCTCGGCGGCCTCGCCGCCGTGGACGCCGTCACCCTCGGCCCGGCCCAGGCCTCGCTCACCCCGCTCGGCAGCTGGGCCGTCTGGGTCAAGCTGGAGCAGATCTGCGTGGCCGCGCAGAGCCCCGCCGGGAACATCGAGCAGTCCGCCGCCGCCATGCTGCACGGATGCGCCGGCCTCACCCCCGGCCCGGCCCGGGCGGAGTACCGGGCCTGGCTCGCCGCCCGGCCCGTCGGCCATGCGGTCGGCGAGCTGCTGGGCGCCGCCCGCGGCGAGGACGCCCTCCTGCGCGGCCTCGCCTTCGAGGCCCTCCGCGTGGTCGGCGCCCCTGCCGAGTCCGAGGTCCGCGCCGCCGCCCGCGAGCCCGCCCTGCGGCCGTACGCCCTGCTCTGGCTCGCAGAGCACGACGGGGTCGACCCCGAGGAGGCCCAGGAGGTGCTCACTCCCGAGGAGTCGACCTGGCTGTGGGTGGACACCGCCGCCGCGATCGCCGACCACGGCGAGGCCGACCTGCTGGCCCGCCACCTCGACTCGGCCGTCCGGACCACGGTCCCGCGGCTGCTCGACGAGGTCCGCGCGGTCGGCCACCCGCGCACCGTGCAGGTCCTGGTCGCGCTGGCCGCCGCCCACCCGGACCCCGCGCTGGCCAAGGCGGTCCGCCGGGCCGCCTTCCAGGTCCACACGGGCGGGGCCTGACCGCCGTACCGGCCGATCAGGCGCCCGGGAGGCCGGCGGACCGGACGGGCGCGCCGCGCGTCAGAGCTGCGGCGCGTACGTCCCGAAGCTCCAGATGTTGCCCTCGACGTCCCGGGCCATGTAGTCCCGGGAGCCGTAGTCCTGGTCGGTGGGCTCCATCAGGATCTCCGCCCCGTGCTCCACGGCCCGCCGGTGGTGCGCGTCCACGTCGTCGACGACGACGTAGATGCCGGTCGGGCCGGCGTCCGCCATCGCCTTGTCGAAGACGCTGCCCGTACCCCTGCTGCCGAGCATGACCGCACCCGGCCCGTACGACAGCTCGGCGTGTCTCACGGTGCCGTCGTCGCCCTCGTAGACGGCGACCCGGGTGAATCCGAAGGCCTCCGTCAGCTGCCGGATCGCGGCCTTCGCGTCGCGGTAGACGAGAGCGGGAAACACGGACGGCTGTCCGGCCATGACGATCACCCCTTGTCGGCTCGTGCGCGTGCTCGTGAATGCGGCGCGCTCGTGAATGTGACCTGCGCAACAGCATGGCAGGCGGCGCCGAAAGCGGCGGGAAGGCCGTCACCGCACTGCCGTCCGCCCCCGCACGGCGCGCGCCCCGGCCCGCGCGCGCGGGCCCGCGCCCCCCGCACGGCGCCCGCGGCTCGAAAACAGGTTGCGCACCCCCGGTAGACTGAATCCCATGGCAAATCTCCTCGCGGATTAGCGGCGTCGAAGCTCGCACCCGCCCCCTTCCGCCGTTCTCACCGCCCTGGAGCATTTCCTTGATCACCGCCACCGGCATCGAGCTGCGCGCCGGCGCCCGCATCCTCATCGAGTCCGCCTCCTTCCGCGTCGCCAAGGGCGACCGCATCGGCCTGGTCGGCCGCAACGGAGCCGGCAAGACCACCCTCACCAAGTGCCTCGCGGGCGAAGGACAGCCCGCCGCCGGCGCCATCACCCGTTCGGGCGAGGTCGGCTATCTGCCGCAGGACCCCCGCACGGGCGACCTCGACGTGCTCGCCCGCGACCGGATCCTGTCCGCCCGCGGCCTCGACGTGCTGATCAAGAAGATGCGCGCCAACGAGGACCGCATCGCCAACGGCTCCGGCGCCACCCGCGAGAAGGCCCTGCGCCAGTACGAGCGCCAGGAGACCGAGTTCCTCACCAAGGGCGGCTACGCCGCCGAGTCCGAGGCCGCGACCATCTCGGCCGCCCTCGGCCTGCCCGACCGGGTCCTCGGCCAGCCGCTGCACACCCTCTCCGGCGGTCAGCGCCGCCGCGTCGAGCTCGCCCGGATCCTCTTCTCGGACGCCGACACCCTGCTCCTCGACGAGCCGACGAACCACCTCGACGCCGACTCGATCATCTGGCTGCGGGACTACCTCAAGACCTACCGCGGCGGCTTCATCGTGATCTCCCACGACGTCGACCTCGTCGAGACCGTGGTCAACAAGGTCTTCTACCTCGACGCCAACCGCTCGGTCATCGACATCTACAACATGGGCTGGAAGCTGTACCAGCAGCAGCGCGAGGCCGACGAGAAGCGCCGCAAGCGCGAGCGCCAGAACGCCGAGAAGAAGGCCGCGGCCCTCAACGCGCAGGCCGACAAGATGCGCGCCAAGGCCACCAAGACCGTCGCCGCGCAGAACATGGCCAAGCGCGCCGACCGGCTGCTGGCCGGCCTGGAGGCCGTGCGCGCCCAGGACAAGGTCGCCAAGCTCCGCTTCCCCGAGCCCGCCCCCTGCGGCAAGACGCCGCTCACCGCCGAGGGCCTGTCGAAGTCGTACGGCTCGCTGGAGATCTTCACCGACGTCGACCTGGCCATCGACAAGGGCTCCAGGGTCGTCATCCTCGGCCTCAACGGAGCCGGCAAGACCACCCTGCTGCGCCTGCTGTCCGGCACCGAGGCGCCGGACACCGGCGCCGTCACACCCGGCCACGGCCTCAAGCTCGGGTACTACGCCCAGGAGCACGAGACCCTGGACCCGGACCGCAGCGTCCTGGAGAACATGCGCTCCGCCGCGCCCGACATGGACCTGGTGGACGTCCGCAAGACGCTCGGCTCGTTCCTGTTCTCCGGCGACGACGTGGACAAGCCCGCGGGCGTCCTCTCCGGCGGCGAGAAGACCCGCCTCGCGCTCGCGACGCTGGTCGTCTCCTCGGCGAACGTGCTGCTCCTCGACGAGCCCACCAACAACCTCGACCCCGCCAGCCGCGAGGAGATCCTCGGCGCGCTGCGCACCTACAAGGGCGCCGTCATCCTCGTCACCCACGACGAAGGCGCGGTCGACGCCCTGGAGCCGGAGCGGATCATCCTGCTCCCGGACGGTGTCGAGGACATGTGGGGCCCGGACTACCGGGACCTGGTCGCCCTCGCCTGACGCGTCCGGCAGCCGCCGCGGGACCGCCCCGCGGCGGCCTTCCGATCGCCCCGCGGGCTGATCCAGTTCCTTATGGATCATTCGGCTCAGGCTTTCTCCATCATCTGAGTGAGACGGTCTCGTACCGCTGCGCTCTGTACGACGGCCCTGGCTGCGCTTTCTCGCGAAGGCGCCCCGGGGTCGTGTTTTTCCGGTTTCCGCCCTCTGACCTGGTGTTTCCTCAAGTGGGTGCGGAAATGTGACGGACGTCATGCTGTGGAATGAGGGATTCCGCTCCGCTTGCGTGTCCACGACCCGGGAAATGCCGCCGCACCGACCTTGCTGAATGGGTGGCCAGGAAGCCGCGGAGGGGTGATCATGAGAAGTCCAGAGCGCACTTCCCATGAGGAGGCACGGGTGGCCGAGACTCTGAAGAAGGGCAGCCGGGTGACCGGCGCCGCGCGCGACAAGCTCGCGGCAGACCTGAAGAAGAAGTACGACTCCGGTGCGAGTATCCGGGCGCTGGCCGAGGAAACGGGCCGGTCCTACGGATTCGTCCACCGGATGCTCAGCGAGTCCGGAGTCGTGCTGCGCGGTCGCGGTGGCGCGACACGCGGCAAGAAAGCGGCTTCCATCTGATCACGACCCCGGCCGTGAGGCCCGGGGCCGGGAAAGACAACGCTTGCCTGCCTGAACCGCGGTTTCTTCGGTGACCCCCGGTCGGCCGAACGGTCGACTGGGTGGTTACTGTGCAGTCACTTGGGCCGAGACTGCGGCCGACTGCACCCCACCGGAGGCACCAGATGGCTCTGCTCGACAAGGATGGCGTACGGCTCACCGTGGACGACGCGGTCGCCACGGTGACACTGACCAATCCGGCCAAGCGAAACGCTCAGTCCCCCGCGCTCTGGCGGGCGTTGACGGAGGCCGGACGGTCGCTGCCGGGCACCGTCCGGGTCGTCGTGCTGCGCGGCGAGGGCAAGTCCTTCTCCGCCGGACTCGACCGGCAGGCGTTCACGCCCGAGGGATTCGAGGGCGAACCTTCCTTCCTCGATCTGGCGCGCGGATCGGACGAACTGCTCGACTCCACCATCGCCGAGTACCAGGAGGCCTTCACCTGGTGGCGCCGCAATGACGTCGTCTCCATCGCCGCCGTACAGGGTCACGCGATCGGTGCCGGGTTCCAGCTTGCCCTCGCGTGCGACCTCCGCGTCGTGGCCGACGACGTCCAGTTCGCCATGCGGGAGACCAGCCTGGGTCTGGTCCCGGACCTCGCCGGCACCCAGCCGCTGACCTCCCTCGTCGGCTACGCCCGCGCGCTCGAGATCTGCGCGACGGGCCGCTTCGTGCATGCCGAGGAGGCCGAGCGGATCGGGCTCGCCAACCTCGTCGTCCCCGCCGCGGAGCTCGACGCCGCGGTCCAGGACCTCACGTCGGCGCTGCTGGCCCCGCCGCGGGACGCGGTGATCGAGACCAAGGCCCTGCTCCGCGGCGCCCCGTCCCGCGCATACGACGACCAGCGCGCTGCCGAGCGCGCCGCCCAGGCCCGCCGCCTGCGCGACCTGGCCGGACTCTCCGACTGAGCAGGCGCCGCCCGGCCCGGCCCCACGGGGCCGGGCGCCGCCCGTACCCCCTCACGGGATCAGCAGCGCCTTGCCCGGCACTTCCCGGGCCTCGATCGCCCGGTGGGCCAGCGCCGCCTCGGCCAGCGGGAAGGTCCGGGCGATGACCGGCTTCAGCCGGCCGGCCGCCGCCTCGCCCAGCGCGAATGCGGTGAACTGCTGCACCTGGGCAGGGTCGAGTTGCACCTCCTTGATCCCGCTCAGCGTTATCCCGCGCCTTCGTGCGTCCTGCGGGTCCGGCTCCGCGAAGCCGCCGCTCGGCGCGCCGTGCGACGAGACCCACCCGCCGTCGCGGACCAGGGGGAATGCGGCCCGGCCCAGTTCTCCGCCCACCCCGTCCAGCAGGATGTCCACGGGGCCTCCGACCAGGTCGGTCCAGCCGTCCTCCCCGTAGTCCACCGCCCGGTGCGCGCCCAGCCTCCGGACGAGCTCGATCTTGGGCCCGCCGCGCGCCGCACCGATGACCTCGGCCCCCGCCGCGACCGCGAACTGCACCAGCAGCGTCCCCATGCCGCCGGCGGCCCCCAGGATCAGTACGCGGGCCCCCGCTGTGATCCCGGCCCGCGCGGCGATGCTCGCGCCGGTCACCCCGTCGTGTGCCAGCGCCGCCGCCTCCTGCAGCCCCAGCCCGTCCGGAACGGGGACCAGCCGTTCCAGCGGGACGCGGACCAGCTCGGCGTAGGTGCCCCGCGAGCCCGCCGCGGCGAGGGCCCTGCGTCCCAGCCAGTCCGGGGCGACGCCCCCGCCCACCGCGACGACGGTGCCGGCCGCCGCGCCGCCGGGTACGAACGGGGGGTGCATGCCGAACCGCGGGCCCCAGCCGCCGCGGATCTGTGTCTCCACGTACAGCGTGTCCACGGCCTCGGCCGCGATCACCACCTCGCCCGCCCCGGGGACGGGATCGGCCAACTCCACCGGAACCAGAACCTCCGGACCCCCGAACCCGTCCACCCGAATCGCCTTCACGACGTCCCCCTCGTCCGTGCCCCTCAGGGCTGCGCTCGTTGCGTCAGGCCCTTCGGCCGTGATCACGCCCCCACTCTCCGACCTCGACCTCGGTTGAGGTCAAGCGGGGGAGGAAGCGGATCCGACCGACCGGCGTAGTCCCGGGGCGCCCCCGCGCCGCTGCGCTTACCGTGGTGGTGCGAGTGAGTCCATCCGCGCGAAGGGACACGCGATGACCGAATCCGCTTCCGGGGGCGCCGCGCGCGACCCCGCCGACCGCGGCCGCACGACCATCTCCGACGGCGTGGTCGAGAAGATCGCCGGACTCGCCGCCCGAGAGGTCGAGGGCGTCCATGCCATGGGCAGCGGCAGCGGCCTGTCCCGCACCTTCGGGGCCGTCCGCGACCGCGTCCCCGGCGGGGCCAAGACGTCCGTCACCCGCGGGGTCAAGGCCGAGGTGGGCGAGGTGCAGACCGCCCTCGACCTGGAGATCGTCGTCGACTACGGGGTGGCCATCCGCGACGTGGCCCGCGCCGTCCGGCTCAACGTGGTCTCCGCCGTCGAGCGGATGACGGGCCTGGAGGTCGTCGAGGTCAACATCGCGGTCAGCGACGTCAAACTGCCCGACGAGCCGGACGAGGAGCAACCGGAGCCACGACTCCAGTGAGGGAGCCCGCATGAGGATGGCGGTCGTCGGCCTCTTCGCCGGCATGGCACTGGCGTTCGCCGGCTACTTCGGGGGCTTCGGTGCCTTCCTGCTCGTGGCGGCGCTCGGCGCCGTCGGCTTCGTCGTCGGCCGGTTCCTGGAAGGGGACCTGGAGCCGGGCGACTTCTTCCGCCCCCGCCACCGCGGCAGGTGAGGGTGAGCCGCCGATGAGTACACCGCCGATGAGTACACCGCCGATGGGCACACCGCCGACGAGCCCGCTTCCGGCCCGGATTCCTCCCGCCGAGCGGGGGGCCACCCACATCGCCGACCGCGTCGTGACCAAGATCGCCGCCCGGGCCGCCCGGGAGGCGCTGGCCGCGCAGCCCGGCGGGACGCCCCGGGGCTCCGGACCGGGGGGCGCGGCCGCGCCGCACGCCGCCGTGACCGTGCACCACGACATCGCGCGGGTCCGGGTGAGCTTGGAGCTCGACTACCCGTCCGACCTCGCAGCGAGCTGCGCGGCCGTGCGTCGCCAGGTGGTCCGGCGCGTCGAGGAGTGCGCCGGCATGGCCGTACCGGAGGTCGACATCGACATCGAGCACCTGCACTCCGCGTACACGCGCAGTGCCTCCGCGCGGGACCGGAAGCTCCGGTGACGGCCCCCGGACCAGCGGAATCCGCACAGCCGGATCCCGCACAGCCGGATCCCACGCGGTCCGGGCCCGTGCCGTCCGGGCCCGTGCCGTCAGGGCCCGTGCCCACCGGCGGCGGGGCGGGCCCTCGGGGTCGTGGTGGACGGCACCGCGGTGACCACGCCCCCGGCCGACCGCCGACCGCCGGACGGTTCTGGTCGACCCGGCGGATCCCGGCCGCGCTGACCGCGTTCGTCCTGCTCGCAGCCGCGGGCCTGTTCCTCTACGACTTCGCCGCCGTACGGGCCCACCGCCCCGGCATGCAGTGGCGCCGCGACCTCGCCGCCCGCCTCGCCCAGCACACCCCTGCCGATCCGCAGGTGCTCGTCGCCGCCGCGGTCCTGGCCGCGGCCGGGGTCGTCCTGCTCGTGCTGGCCCTCACCCCCGGGCTGCGCGGCGTCCTGCCGATGCTGCCGCCCAATGAGGTGGACGGTTCCGGGATCCGGGCCGGACTGGGGCGGAAGGACGCCGCGCTGGTGCTGCGGGACCGGGCCATGGAGGTCTCCGGGGTGCGGTCCGCGCGCGTACGGGTGGGCCGCACCCGTGTCGCCGTGCGGGCCTCCTCGCACTTCCGCGAACTGGACGACGTACGGGCCGACCTGGAAGCCGTACTCGCCGTCGGCATCGGCGAACTGGGCCTCGCCCACCCGCCGCAACGGCGGGTACGGGTCACCCGGGCCGCCGCCGGGAAGAGGTGAGCCGCGTGCTGCGGACCGTCAACCGGATCCTGCTCGGCCTGGTCGGGCTCGTCCTGCTCGCCGCAGGGGCGGGAGTGCTGGCGGCGGTACCGCCGCTCGGCGGCCGCCACGCGCCGCTGCTCGCGGAGCAGACCCGCCGGGAGCACTGGCAGGCCCAGGGCTGGTGGTGGTGGGCCGTCGCCGCCGGCCTGACGCTGTGCGTCCTGCTCGCCCTGTGGTGGCTGCTGGCCCAGCTGCGCCGCCCGAGGCTGTCCGGCGTGCCGGTGGACACCGGTGACGGCGCGTTCGCCGTGCTCCGCGGCCGCGCCCTGGAGGAGGCGGTGGCCGCGGAGGCCGGCGCACTGCCCGGGGTCGCACGGTGCCGGGTCGTGCTGCGCGGGCGCCGGGGCGCACCCTGCCTGCGGGTGGCCCTGGACCTGGAGCCGTACGCCGTCCCGGCCGACGCCCTGGGCGCGCTGGCCGGGCCGGTGCTCGGCCACGCCCGCACCTCGGCGGGCCTGGCCGGGCTCCCGGCCGAGGCCCGCCTGCGGGTGCCCGGGCACCGCGCCAGCCGCGTCACCTGACGTGCCCCCGCGAACCAACCGACGAGGCCCGGCGGGCACCTTCGGGGCGGCCCGTCAGAAGCCGTGCCGGAAGCCGCCGTCGACCGGCAGCATCACCCCGGTCAGGTACGAGGCCGCCGGCGACAGCAGGAACGCCGCGGTCCGGCCGAACTCCTCGGGAGTGCCGTAGCGGCCCAGGGGGATCTGCGCCTCGCTGGCCGCGCGGGCCGCCTGCACATCGCCGGACAGTGCGTCCAGCTCCCGCACCCGGTCGGTGTCGATACGGGCCGGCAGCAGCCCGACCACCCGGATGCCCCGAGGCCCGAGCTCCACCGACAACGATTTGGCGAACCCGGCCAGCCCGGGCCGCAAGGCGTTCGAGATGGTCAGGCCCGGGATCGGCTCGTGGACCGAGCCCGACAGGACGAGGCCGATGACCCCGCCCTCGCCCAGTTCGGCCGCCGCTGCCCGGGCCAGGCGCACCGCGCCCAGGAACACCGCCTCGAACGCTTCCGCCCACTGCTCGTCGGTGGTGCCGGCCGCCGAACCCGGCGCCGGACCGCCGACGCTGACGAGGATGCCGTCGAAGCGGCCGAAGTGCTCCTTCGCCGCGGCGATGAGCCGGCCGGCGGCCTCCGGGTCGGCGTTGTCGGCCGCGGCTCCCACCGCGTTGGGGCCGAGCGCATCCGCGGCCGCCGCGGCCCGCTCCTCGTCGCGGCCCGACACCACGACGCGGGCGCCGTCCGCGACGAGCTCGCGCGCGGAGGCGAAGCCCAGGCCGCGGGTGGCGCCGGTGACGATGTAGACACGGTCCTTCAGTCCAAGATCCATGCCCGACAACCTACGCCGTCGGAGCCGGCTCCCGCCCGGGAGCAACCGCCGCGGCCGCCGCGGCCTCCCGGTCGCGCTTCTCCCGCCGTACCAGCACCAGCCAGCCCACCGGCACCGACGCCGCGAACAGCCACCACTGCACCGCGTACGCCAAGTGCGCGCCGATCGACTCGTGGTCGGGATCGGCGACCGGCTCGGGCGTTCCGTCCCCCGGCGCCGGCGGGGCGAGCTCCAGGTAGCCGCCGAGGACGGGCCGGCCGAGGGACGCCGCCTGCTGCTCGCTGTTGATCAGCATGACCTGGCGGTCCGGCAGCCCCTTGCGGTCCTTGATGCCGCTGCCGCCGCTGGTCTCGTCGGCCTTCATCCGGCCCGTGACCGTCACCTCGCCGGAGGGCGCGGCCGGCACCGGCGGGTAGGCGCGGGGGTCGTCGCCGCCCGCCACCCAGCCGCGGTTGACCAGCACCGCCCGGCCGTCGGCCAGCACGAGCGGGGTCACGACGTGGAAGCCGACCCGGTCGCTGTTGGAGGTGCGCATCCGGACGACGACCTCGTGCGCGGCGTCGTACGTACCGGTGGCGGTGACCGCCCGCCAGTAGTCGGACCGCGGGACCCGGTGGCCGGGGGAGGTCAGCTCGGTGACGGGGACCGCCCGCGCGGTCAGGTTGGCTTCGATCAGTTCGTTCTGCGCGACCCGGTGCTCGTGGCGGTGGTACTGCCAGAAGCCCAGCTTGATCATCACGGGGATGAGGACGAGGGCGAGGAGGGTGAGGGTCACCCACTGCCGGGTCAGCACAAAGCGGTACACGCCCACGACGGTACCCCCAGTCGCGAGGACCCCGGCGGCCGGGTGGCCGTCCGGGGCCGGGAGCGGAGCCGGAGGGAAGGACGGGGCGCGGG
>NZ_JACBGN010000106.1 GCF_013401435.1 Streptomyces sp. BR123 | reverse complement strand
GCGGCGGAGTCCGTGGTCATGGACAGAGCATAGCCGGGCAGGCCGCCACCAGCCCGTCACGACGATACGGTTGCGTTCCGCCCTGGCGCGCCCTAGCCTCGCCGTAGCGACGATACGGATCCGTCCCGTCGTCCCTCACGTCCTGGCCCCGTCGAAAGCGACCCCCGTGACCGTGACCTCACCCGCCCCGGCCGTCCCGGCCGACGCGAGCCCCGCGGAGCTGGCCGCCGCCCACGGCCTGACGGTCAGCGGCGCCCGCCCCCCGCTGCCGGAGTACGTACGCCAGCTCTGGGGCCGACGCCACTTCGTCACCGCGTACGCCACCGCCCGGATGCAGGCCACGTACAGCACCGCGAAGCTGGGCCAGGTCTGGCACCTGGCGACCCCCGTGCTCAATGCGGCCGTCTACTACTTCGTCTTCGGCGTCGTCATGAACGCCGGTCACGGCGTGCCCGACTACCTCCCGTTCCTGCTGACCGGCGTCTTCGTCTGGGACTTCATCGGCAACTCGATCAACACCGGCACCCGCGCCGTGCACGCCAACCTGGGCCTGGTCCGCGCCCTGCACTTCCCCCGCGCCAGCCTGCCGCTGGCCTCCGTCCTCCAGCTGTTCCAGCAGCTGCTGGTGACGATGGGCGCGCTCGTCGTCCTGCTGCTCGCCTTCGGCCAGACGCCCCGCCCGGCCTGGCTGCTGACCTTGCCCGTCCTGGCACTGGCGGCCGTCTTCTGCGCCGGCTGCGCCATGGCCATGGCCCGGATCGGCGCCAGGACCCCGGACGTCAGCCAGCTGATGCCGTTCGTGCTGCGCACCTGGATGTACTCCTCGGGCGTCATGTGGTCCATCGAGCAGATGCTCCACCAGGGCAACCTGCCGCACTGGGCCGCCCTCGCCCTGAAGCTGAACCCCGCGGCCGTCTACATCGACCTGATGCGCTACGCCCTCATCGACAGCTTCGACGCGCTGCCGCCCCACGCGTGGGCGATCGCCGTCGGCTGGGCCCTGCTCGCCGGCGTCGGCGGGTTCGTCTGGTTCTGGAAGGCAGAAGAGGAGTACGGCCGTGGCTGACCGCGTCCCCACCGTCATCGCCGACGACGTCCACGTCGTGTACAAGGTGAACGCCGGAGCCCGCAAGGGCGGCGCCACCGCCGCCCTCGGCAGGCTGCTCTCCCGCCGGGCCGACCCGGGCGTCCGCGAGGTGCACGCCGTCAAGGGCGTCAGCTTCACCTCCTACCGGGGCGAGGCCATCGGTCTGATCGGCTCCAACGGCTCGGGCAAGTCCACCCTGCTCAAGGCGATCGCCGGACTCCAGCCCGTCGCCCGCGGCACCGTCTACTCCCACGGCCAGCCGTCGCTGCTCGGCGTCAACGCCGCCCTGATGAACGACCTCACCGGCGAGCGCAACGTCATCCTCGGCGGCCTCGCCATGGGCATGTCCCGGCAGCAGGTCCACGAGCGCTACCAGGACATCGTCGACTTCTCCGGCGTCAACGAGAAGGGCGACTTCGTCTCCCTGCCCATGCGCACGTACTCCTCCGGCATGGGCGCCCGGCTGCGCTTCTCCATCGCCGCGGCCAAAGACCACGATGTGCTGATGATCGACGAGGCCCTGGCCACCGGCGACGCCGCCTTCCAGCGGCGCAGCCAGAAGCGCATCGAGGAGCTGCGCGCCCGGGCCGGCACCGTCTTCCTCGTCAGCCACGGCATCGGCACCGTCCGCGAGACCTGCGACCGCGCCATCTGGCTGGAGGCGGGCGTCCTGCGGATGGACGGCCCCGCCGAGGAGGTCTGCGCCGCGTACGAGGCCCACTCCGGCGGCTGACCCGCGGCGGCGGAGACCGCGGCCTCGCCCACCTGATGCCGATCGATGCGCGCTGCTGTCCCTGCTACCCGTGTCGTCGCGATCGCGGCCCGACCCGGTGGCCGGTGGCCGGTGCCGGGATACGCGACGAGCGGCCCGGAAGTCATGCTTCCGGGCCGCTCGTTCACTCATGCCCCCGAAGGGGCGTCAGTTTCCGGTTTCAGCCGTGCGCGCGCAGCAGCGACCGCATCGTCCGCATCGCGACCGACAGGTTCGCGAGGTCGAAGTCGTCCGAGCCGCGGATCTCGTCCAGGGTGGTCCGGGCGCGGGCGATGATCGCCGCGTTCTTGTCCTCCCAGGCCTTGAAGCGCTCCTCGGGCGACGCGCCGGTCTCGCCGGCCGCCAGCACGTCGGCGGTCAGCGCCGCGTGCGCCGCGAACAGGTCCTCGCGGATGGAGGCGCGGGCCATGGACTGCCAGCGGTCGGCCCGCGGCAGCTCGATGATCCGGTCCATCAGCTGGGTGATGTCCAGGCGGTCGGCCAGGTCGTAGTACACCTCGGCGACACCCAGCGGGTCCACACCGGTCCGGTCCGAGATCGCGACGATGTCGAGCGTCGGGAAGGCCGAGGAGAAGCCGGCGACCTTCGCCGCCAGCTCCTCCGGCACACCCTCGCCGGTCAGCTCGTCCAGGACGAGCTGGTACCACTCCAGGTCCGCGCCGCGCACCAGCTTCGGCAGCTCGGCCCAGACCTGGGCGACCCGCTCGGCGAACAGCCCGATCGTCTCGGTGATCTGCAGCGGCTGCGGCCGGTTGTTCAGCAGCCAGCGCGTACCGCGCTCGACCAGGCGCCGCGAGTGCAGGCGCACCCGGGTCTGGACGTCGGCCGGGACCTTGTTGTCCAGGGCCTCGACCGCGTCCCACACCTCGGCCAGGCCGAAGATCTCACGGGCCGAGAGCTGCGCCCGCACGATCTCCTCGGTGGAGGCGCCGGTCTCCTCGCGCAGCCGGTGCAGGAAGGTCGAACCGCCGGTGTTGACGGTGTCGTTGACCAGCAGCGTGGTGATGATCTCGCGGCGCAGGGCGTGGGAGGCGATCTGCTCCGGGAACTTCGCGCGCAGCGCGGCCGGGAAGTACGCGTCCAGCAGGCGGCGCAGGTACGGGTCGTCCGGCAGCGCGGTGGCGATGAGCTCGTCCGCCACCGTGATCTTGGTGTAGGCCAGCAGGACGGCCAGCTCCGGCTGGGTCAGGCCGGTGCCGCCGCTCAGCAGCTCGCGGATCTGCCGGTCGGTGGGCAGGAACTCCAGTTCCCGGTTCAGCTGTCCGGCCTGCTCCAGGCGGCGCATGAAGCGCTGCTGGGCGTGGAGCAGGCTGTGGGCCTGGGCGGCGCCGTTCGCCAGGGCGGTGTTCTGCGCGTAGTTGTTGCGCAGCACCAGGCGGCCGACCTCGTCGGTCATCTCCGCAAGCAGGGCGTTGCGCTGCTTGACGGTCATGTCGCCGTCGGCGACGACCGCGTTCAGCAGGATCTTGATGTTCACCTCGTGGTCGGAGGTGTCGACGCCCGCGCTGTTGTCGATGGCGTCGGTGTTGACCTTGCCGCCCTCGCCGCCCGCGCCGGTCCGGGCGAACTCGATGCGGCCGAGCTGGGTCAGGCCCAGGTTGCCGCCCTCGCCGATGACCTTGGCCCGGACGTCCGCGCCGTTGACGCGGATGGCGTCGTTGGCCTTGTCGCCGACCTCGGCGTGCGTCTCGGAGGTGGCCTTGACGTACGTGCCGATGCCGCCGTTCCACAGCAGGTCCACGGGGGCGTGCAGGACGGCCTGCATCAGCTCGGCCGGGGTCATCTTGGTGACGCCCGCCTCGATGCCGAGGGCCTCGCGGATGTGGGCGTTGACCGGGATGGACTTCGCGCTGCGCGGGTGGATGCCGCCGCCCGCGGACAGCAGCTCCGGGTTGTAGTCCGCCCAGGAGGAGCGCGGCAGCTCGAACAGGCGCCGGCGCTCGGCGTACGAGACGGCCGCGTCCGGGGTCGGGTCGATGAAGATGTGCCGGTGGTCGAAGGCGGCGACGAGGCGGATGTGCTCGGAGAGCAGCATGCCGTTGCCGAAGACGTCCCCGGACATGTCGCCGACGCCGACGACGGTGAAGTCCTGCGTCTGGGTGTCGTGGCCGAGCTCGCGGAAGTGCCGCTTGACCGACTCCCAGGCGCCGCGGGCGGTGATGCCCATGCCCTTGTGGTCGTAGCCGGCCGAGCCGCCGGAGGCGAAGGCGTCGCCCAGCCAGAAGCCGTACGACTCCGCGACGCCGTTGGCGATGTCGGAGAAGGTCGCGGTGCCCTTGTCGGCGGCGACGACGAGGTAGGTGTCGTCCTCGTCGTGGCGGACGACGCCCTTGGGCGGCACGACCTCGCCGCCGACCATGTTGTCGGTGATGTCGAGCAGCGCCGAGATGAAGATCTTGTACGCGGCGACGCCCTCGGCGAGCCAGGCGTCGCGGTCCACCGACGGGTCCGGCAGGTTCTTGGCGACGAAGCCGCCCTTGGCGCCGACCGGCACGATGACGGTGTTCTTCACCATCTGCGCCTTGACCAGGCCGAGGATCTCCGTACGGAAGTCCTCGCGGCGGTCGGACCAGCGCAGGCCGCCTCGGGCGACCTTGCCGAAGCGCAGGTGGACGCCCTCGACGCGCGGCGAGTACACCCAGATCTCGAAGGCCGGGCGGGGCGCCGGCAGCTCCGGGATGGCCTGCGGGTCGAACTTCATCGACACGTAGGAGTGCTGCTCGCCCTGGGCGTCGAGCTGGAAGAAGTTGGTCCGCAGGGTCGCCTTGATCAGGGTGAGGAAGGACCGCAGGATCCGGTCCTCGTCGAGCGAGGCGACCTGGTCCAGGGCCCCGTCCAGCTCCTCCAGCATCGCGTCGATCAGCTCGGTGCCGGCGGACTGGCGGCCGGGCGACATCCGCGCCTCGAACAGCGAGATGAGCAGCCGGGTGATGTGGACGTTGTTGCGGAGGGTGTCCTCCATGTAGTCCTGGCTGAAGGTGGAGCCGGCCTGGCGCAGGTACTTGGCGTACGCGCGCAGGACGACGGCCTGCCGCCAGGTGAGCTTGGCGCTCAGGACCAGGGTGTTGAAGTTGTCGTTCTCGGCCTCGCCCCGCCACACGGCGGCGAAGGCGTCCTGGAAGCGCTCGCGGGCGTCGTCGCCGAGGTAGCTTTCGCCGTTGCCGGCGACGGGCATGCGCAGGCCGAAGTCGTAGATCCACGCGCTGGTGCGGTCGCTGCGGCGCAGCTCGTACGGGCGCTCGTCGGTGACCTCGACGCCGAGGCGCTGGAGCACCGGCAGGACCGCGGACAGCGAGACCTGCTCACCGGTGCGGTAGATCTTGAACCGGCGCTCGCCGGGGCCCGCGCCGACCGGCTCGTACAGGGACAGCGCGAACTCGCTGTCGCTGGCGGAGAGCCGCTCCAGGTGGATCAGGTCGGAGACCGCCATGCGCGGCGTGTGGTCGGCCTTGTAGCCCTCGGGGAAGGAGCCGCTGTACTTGCGCAGCAGTTCGGCGGCGCGCTCCTCGCCGAGCTCGGCGACCAGGGCCTCGCCGAAGCCGTCGGACCAGGAGCGGGCGGCCTCCACGAGGCGGCCCTCGAGGCGCTCGACGTCGGCGTCGGTCAGCGCGGGCAGCTCGGTGCCCTGCGGGACGCGGACGACGAAGTGGATGCGGGAGAGGATCGACTCGGTGTTCCAGGCGGTGAAGTCGACGCTGGTGCCGCCGAGCTCCTCCTTGAGGATGTCCATCAGGCGCAGCCGGACGCCGGTGGTGAACCGGTCGCGCGGCAGGTAGACGAGGGCCGAGTAGTAGCGGCCGTACTCGTCCTGGCGCAGGTACAGCCGCAGCCGGCGGCGCTCCTGCAGGTACAGGACGGAGGTGGCGATCTCGCAGAGCTTGTCGACGGGGGTCTGGAACAGCTCGTCGCGGGGGTAGGTCTCCAGGATCTGGAGCAGGTCGCGGCCGTCGTGGCTGCTCGGCGAGAAGCCGGCGGCCTCCAGCACCTCGGCGACCTTGCGGCGGATGACCGGGACGCGGCGTACGGACTCGGTGTACGCGGCGGAGGAGAACAGGCCGAGGAAACGGCGCTCGCCGATGACGTTGCCGTCGGCGTCGAACTTCTTCACACCGATGTAGTCGAGGTACGAGGGCCGGTGGACGGTGGCGCGGCTGTTGGCCTTGGTCAGCACCAGCAGGCGGTGCTCGCGGGCCTTGGCGCGGGCGT
Source organism: Streptomyces sp. BR123 (assembly GCF_013401435.1). GTDB lineage: Bacteria > Actinomycetota > Actinomycetes > Streptomycetales > Streptomycetaceae > Streptomyces. The sequence goes on along the minus strand of NZ_JACBGN010000106.1, from coordinate 16,732 downwards.
CGGCCGGCAGCCGGTTGAAGGACGGCGAGACGGCGTGGGCGTCGTCCTTGCCGCTGTGGTGCGGGTCGGAGCGCAGGATGCCGAGGCCGGTGCCGGGCACGGCGGCGAGGGCGTCGCCGTCGACGAGGTTGTACTCGCGGTAGCCGAGGAAGGTGAAGTGGTCGTCGGAGAGCCAGCGCAGCAGCTCGCGGGCCTCTTCGAGCTCGTACTCGTGGAGGTCTGCGGCGGTCGGCTCGTCCACGAGCCCGTCGGCGATGCGCAGCGCGGCTTCGCGCATCTTCTCCCAGTCTTCGACGGCCTCGCGGACGTCGGACAGGACGCGCAGCAGGTCGGCGGTGATCTGCTTGAGGTCGGCGCGGTCGGTCTCGCGGTCGATCTCGACGTGGATCCAGGACTCGACGAGGGAGTCGTGGGGGCGCGCGGTCTGCGGGCCGTGCGCGTCGCAGTCGGGGCCGAGGATCTCGATCAGCTTGCCGGCGACGTCGCGGCGGACGACGACCTGGGGGTGGATCACGACGTGGATGCCGCGGCCCTGGCGGGACAGCTCGTTCGTCACGGAGTCCACGAGGAAGGGCATGTCGTCGGTGACGACCTCGACGACGGAGTGGCTGGAGGTCCAGCCGTTCTCCTCGACGGTCGGGGTGTGCACGCGGACGTTCGCGGTGCCCTGCGGCCGGTTCTCGGCGAGCCGGTAGTGCGACAGCGCCGCCCCGAACACGTCGACGGGGTCCCGGCTGACGATGTCCTCGGGGGCGGTGTGCAGGTAGTAGCGCTGGAGATAGGCGAGCGTCGTGTCCCGGTCGGGCCGCTCTTTCTGCTCGGCACCGGTCGGAAGGAGTCCCCCGGCCGGGCTGTGCTCAGCTACCCGGGCCGCCCGCGCGAGCAGCTCGGCCTTTGCTTCGTCCAGCTTGGTCTGCATGTCCTCTGGCTCCTGTCGCGCGCCATTGCGTGACGTAGGTGAAGGAAGGTATGACGTAGCGCCGCGCAGCGGGTAGTCCGTCCGGAACCGACGCTATGTCGTCGTGAGAGCCGACCGGGAGGGAAACGGCCGGAATCGGCCAGGCGTCCCGGCAGCGGGGATCAGCGAAGGCCCGGGCACGGTCGTGCGCCGGGCGCAGGCCGGGGGCGTCAGTGCCCCCGCGGACTATCGCGCTGATCACGGGTACCAGGCTATCTCGCCCTCCCCCCACCGCGTCACGGTCCGAATCTGTACAAAAGCAAGTCCGGAAGTTTGACGATGTGCGCAGTGACGCGGACCACCGCGCGTGCCAGTGCTTATTCGGCCAGCTCGCGAGCAGTGGCTACGGCCTCTGCCAGGCTGTCCACGACCGGCACACCGGCCGATTCCAGACTGCTGCGGCTGTGCGAACCACCCGTGTAGAGGACGGCCCGCGCGCCCACGTGTGCGGCGGCCGCGGCGTCGTCGACCGCGTCCCCGATGAGGACCGTGCGCCCGGGACTCACCCCGCCGGCCTCCAGGGCCGCCATGTGCCGGACCAGGTGGCTCGCCTTTGAGCTGTGCGAGGGGCCGGTGCGGCCGTCGACGCGCAGGAAGTGCCGGTCGATGCCGTACGCCCGCACCAGCGGTACGAGCCGGTCGTGGGGCGCCAGCGACAGCAGGGACTGGGTGAGCCCGTCGGCCTGCCAGTCGTGCAGCAGCTCCCGAGCCCCCTCGGCGAGCCCGGCCTCCTCGGCGGCGACCCAGTAGTGGCGGTGGAACGCCTCGTCCATGACGGCCCACTCGGCGTCGGTGGGCAGCCGGCCCATGAGCCGCTCGTAGAACTTGGGCACCGGTACGACGTAGAGCTCACGGTAGCGCTCCAGCGTGATCGGCTCGAAGCCGAACTCGGCGAAGGAGGCGTTCGTCGCCGTGATCACGGCGTCGATGTCGTGGAGCAGCGTGCCGTTCCAGTCCCAGACGATGTGCCACCGGCTGCCGCCGCTCATGCCAGCAGCCCCGGGATCTCCTGCACGCCGAACCACAGCAGCTCGTGGTCATCAGCGCCGTCGACGGTGAACCGGGCGTCGTCGTCCCCGGCGTCGGCGGCCCCGACGGCCGCGGCGGCCGCCTCGACGTCCTTGACGGCGTCGTCCGCGTCCGCGTGCACGGCGGCGGCCGCGGCCAGCCGGACCGGGCCGGCGACGGCGACCTGCCCGAGGGAGGCCTCGTCGATCCCGGGGACGGCGGTCACGGCCTTGTCGGCCACGTCGAAGGCGACGACGACGCGCTTGCGGGGGGCCTCGGGGTCCTCGGCGAGCATCCGCAGGGAGGCGGCGGCGGCCCGGCCGAGGGCGGCGTACTCCAGCTCCTCGATGTCGTCCGACACGTACCACTCGCGCAGGCCCGGCGTGACGGCGTACGCGCGCAGGGAGGCGCCGCCCAGCTCACCCGCCTGCTGCACCTCGGCGAGCCCGGGGAGGGTCAGGGGGACGTACACGCGCATGGCCGGCTGCTTTCGGTAGTCGGAAACGCCCTCAGGATACGACGGTGGCACAGCGGCGGCGGAAGACTGCGTGCGGTGACGGCGCCCGTCCCCCTTCGGGCTGCACGGGCGGCGCCGGGGCGCGTCCACGGCGGGGCGTCCTGCGGTCCCCGAGCGGCCGCCGTACGGGGCGTGGGCCACCCGGATAGGTGAAGCAGCGCGGGGCCCGCCGGGCCGCCCCGGCTCCGTTGCGGAGCGTGTCGGCCGGCCGTAGAAGATCCCCGACGAAGTTACCGCCCGGTACCGCCGGGGCCGCACACGTGGGGGACGACCGCATGACCACCAGGACAAGCAGCACCACGAGGAGCACGACCGGGCCCGCCCGGACCACCGGACCGACGAAGACCACCGGCCCCGCAAGGCCGATCGGCCCGACGACCACCGGCCCCACCAGGACCACCGGCCGGGCAAGGCCCACCGGGACGACGAGGCCCTCCAGCACGCCCGGGATGCCCGGGACGCCCCGGACGCCCCGGGCGGCCGGGACGCCCGGGCCCGCAGGGACGACGAGCCCGACCGCGGCGACGAGGACCGCCGGACCGGCGGGGACAACCGGACCGACGGGGCTGGCCGGGACGGCGAGGCCCGACGCGGCGGCGAAGACGGCCAGGACGGTCGGGGCAGCCAGGGCCGCCGGTACGGCCGGGCCGGCCGGGAGCACCGCCCGGCCGCCGGGCCGCCGTGACCAGCGCCGGCCGGGACCGCGGGCGCCCCGTCCGCAAACCTCCCGCGGGCCGCACGACTGGTTCGCCGAGCGCCTGCTGGCGGTGATCAGCGGCCAGCGCCCCGTCCACTCCCTGCTCGGCCTCACCGTCGGCCCGGCCTACGACCAGCTGGTGGGCCTGGCTCCGGCAGGCCCGCTGCGCAGCCGCCTGCGCCCCGTGCTGCGCCGCTGCGGGCGCTTCCACCCGGGCCCGGGCGTGATCGAGGCGTTCGCCCGCATCGCCACCGGCGACCGCATCTCGGCGATGGCCTTCCGCCTGGAGCAGGGCCCCGACCTGCGCTGGCGCTGCGCGGCCGTCGAAATCCGCGGCCCGCTGCCCTGACCCCGCCGCGGGGCGGGGCGGCAGTGCGGGCAGGGCGGCCTAGAGGCCGGTCCACCAGGCCGCCCCGGTACCGGTGGCCGTGGCCACCAGCGCCACCAGCCAGACGGGAACGCGCTCGACCACGATGTACAGCCCGCCGCAGCGCAGCTCGAACTGGGGCCGCTCGCGGCGGCGCTCAACTCGCTTTTCCATGACGGCAGTCAAGCACCACATCCGCCCCGTCCCCCAACGGCCGTTCCTGTACAAAACCGCGGGGTGGAGTTCGACACTCCGTACAGAACGGCGGTCGGAAACGCCGCCGGGGGCCGGACACGCACTCGGTGTCCGACCCCCGGCGGGGTGCCTCAGCCAGTGGCGGGGGCTACTTCTTGCGGCGGCGGCCGCCTGCGGCCTTCTGGGCCTTGCGGCGCTCGGCGCGGGTCATCCCGTCGCCCTCCTCGGCCTCGAAGTCGCCCTCGACCACGCCGCCCTCGCCGTCCACCGTGGGGGCGGAGAAGTGCAGCCGGTCCGGTCGCTGCGGGGTGTCCAGGCCCTTGGCGCGGATCTCCGGGCGCGGGCCGGGGGCCATCGCCGGGGCGGCCTCCTGCACCGGGACCTCCTCGACCTGCTGCTCGACCTGGACCTCCAGGTTGAACAGGTAGCCGACGGACTCCTCCTTGATGCCCTCCATCATGGCGTTGAACATGTCGAAGCCCTCGCGCTGGTACTCGACCAGCGGGTCCTTCTGGGCCATCGCGCGCAGGCCGATGCCCTCCTGGAGGTAGTCCATCTCGTACAGGTGCTCGCGCCACTTGCGGTCCAGCACCGACAGCACCACGCGCCGCTCCAGCTCGCGCATGATGTCGGAGCCGAGCGCCTTCTCGCGGGCCTGGTACTGCTCGTAGATGTCGTCCTTGACCGACTCCGCGATGAACTCGGCGGTGATGCCGGCGCGGTCGCCCGCCGCGTCCTCCAGCTCCTCGATCGTGACCTTGAGCGGGTAGAGCTGCTTGAACGCGCCCCACAGCCGGTCCAGGTCCCACTCCTCGGCGAAGCCCTCGACCGTCTCGGCCGCGATGTACGCGTCGATGGTGTCGTCCATGAAGTAGCGCACCTGCTCCTGCAGGTCCTCGCCCTCCAGGACGCGGCGGCGCTCGCCGTAGATGACCTCGCGCTGGCTGTTGAGGACCTCGTCGTACTTCAGGACGTTCTTGCGCGTCTCGAAGTTCTGGGTCTCGACCTGCGACTGGGCGGACGCGATCGCGCGCGTCACCATCTTGTTCTCGATCGGCACGTCGTCCGGCACGTTCGCCATCGACATCACGCGCTCGACCATCTGCGCCTTGAACAGGCGCATCAGGTCATCGCCCAGGGACAGGTAGAAGCGGGACTCGCCCGGGTCGCCCTGACGGCCGGAGCGGCCGCGCAGCTGGTTGTCGATGCGGCGCGACTCGTGCCGCTCGGTGCCCAGCACGTACAGCCCGCCGAGCGCCTTGACCTCCTCGAACTCGGCCTTCACGGCCGCCTCCGCGCGCTGCAGCGCGGAGGGCAGGGCGTGTGCCCACTCCTCGATGTGCTCTTCGGGGTCCAGGCCCTGCTGGCGCAGCTCGGCCTCGGCGAGGTCGTCCGGGTTGCCGCCGAGCTTGATGTCGGTACCGCGGCCGGCCATGTTCGTGGCGACCGTCACGGCGCCGCGACGGCCCGCCTGGGCGACGATCACCGCCTCGCGCTCGTGGTGCTTGGCGTTGAGGACCTCGTGCGGGATGCCGCGCTTGGACAACTGCCGCGAGAGGTACTCGGACTTCTCGACCGAGGTGGTGCCGACGAGGATCGGCTGGCCCTTCTCGTGCTTCTCCGCGATGTCGTCGACCACGGCGGCGAACTTGGCGACCTCGGTGCGGTAGATCAGGTCCGCCTGGTCCTTGCGCTGCATGGGACGGTTCGTCGGGATCGGGACGACGCCCAGCTTGTAGATCTGGTGGAACTCGGCGGCCTCGGTCATGGCCGTACCGGTCATGCCGGAAAGCTTGGTGTAGAGGCGGAAGAAGTTCTGCAGGGTGATCGTGGCGAGGGTCTGGTTCTCGTCCTTGATGTCCACCCCTTCCTTCGCCTCGATCGCCTGGTGCATGCCCTCGTTGTAGCGGCGGCCGGCGAGGATACGGCCGGTGTGCTCGTCGACGATCATGACCTCGCCGTCGATGACGACGTAGTCCTTGTCCTTCTTGAACAGTTCCTTCGCCTTGATGGCGTTGTTCAGGTAGCCGACGAGCGGCGTGTTCACCGACTCGTAGAGGTTGTCGATGCCGAGCCAGTCCTCGACCTTGGAGACACCGGCCTCATGGATGCCGACGGTGCGCTTCTTCTCGTCGACCTCGTAGTCGCCCGTCTCCTCGATGCCCTTCAGCGGGTTGCCCGGCTCGCCCTTGGTCAGGCGGGTGACCAGCTTGGCGAAGTCGCCGTACCACTTCGTGGCCTGGTCGGCCGGGCCGGAGATGATCAGCGGGGTACGGGCCTCGTCGATCAGGATGGAGTCGACCTCGTCGACCACGGCGAAGTTGTGCCCGCGCTGCACCAGCTCGTCCCGCGACCACGCCATGTTGTCGCGCAGGTAGTCGAAGCCGAACTCGTTGTTCGTGCCGTAGGTGATGTCGCAGCTGTACTGCTCGCGGCGCTGCGCCGGGGTCATGTTGGCCAGGATGCAGCCGACGCTCAGGCCCAGGAACTTGTGGACGCGGCCCATCATCTCGGAGTCGCGCTCGGCCAGGTAGTCGTTCACCGTGATCAGGTGCACGCCCTTGCCGGACAGCGCGTTCAGGTACGCAGGGAGCGTGCCGACGAGGGTCTTGCCCTCACCGGTCTTCATCTCGGCCACGTACCCCAGGTGCAGCGCGGCACCGCCCATCAGCTGGACGTCGTAGTGCCGCTGGCCCAAGACGCGCTTGGCGGCCTCGCGGACGGTCGCGAAGGCCTCCGGCAGCATGTCGTCCAGGCTCTCGCCGTCCTGGTAGCGCTGCTTGTACTCGTCGGTGAGCGCACGCAACTCGGCGTCGGAGAGGTTGACGAAGTCCTCTTCGATGGAGTTGACCTGGTCCGCGATGCGGTGCAGTTTGCGCAGGATCTTGCCTTCGCCTGCACGCATGAGCTTGTTGAAGACGGACACCGAGGTTTGTCTCCTTGCCGGTCGGGCCTGGCACTGGTTCGTACGCGGGCACGGAGGGTGGGCCCCACCGCACCGGCCATCGTAAGCGAGGACACGGTCACGTCGGGAGGTCCGCCATGGCCGCGGGGCGGCATGCGCCCGGAATGAGAACGTACGGGGGGCGGCGAAAGTGCCGCCCTTCGCGAAAACTGCTCGCCCGGCCGGGGCCACGCCAGCAGAATTCGGTCATGGAACCCACCGTGCTCCCCACGCAACGACTGGTACTGCGCCCCTGGGCCCCGGAGGACACCGACGCCGTCCACCTGGCGTGCCAGGACCCCGACATCCAGCGCTGGACCACCGTCCCCGCGCCGTACGAGCGGGAACACGCGCGCGGCTGGACCGGCGAGATCTCCCCGGCCGGCTGGCGGCAGGACACCGAATATTCCTTCGCGGTCTGCCGCGCGGACTCCGGGATCCTCGTCGGCGCGGTCGGGCTGCACGTGCGCGGACCGGCCGCGTACGAGGTGGGCTACTGGGCGGCGAAGGAGCACCGCGGCCGCGGCCACACCACGGAGGCCGTGACGGCGGTCTCCCGCTGGGCCTTCACCGAGCTCGGCGCCGGGCGTGTGGAGTGGCGGGCCGAGGTCGGCAACGCCGGCTCCCGGGCGGTCGCGGAGAAGGCCGGGTTCCGGGTCGAGGGCGTACTGCGAGCCGCCCTGCCGGTCCGGGGCACCTGGCGTGACTGCTGGGTGGGCGGGCTGCTCCCCGCGGACCTGGGCCTGGAGTCGCGGCTGCCGTACCTCTCTGCACCGGACCGAGGGCCCGACATCGGCGCCGGGGCCTGAGCGGCCCGCGGTGACGTCCGGCGCCCGCCCCCGCGCCCGCAGGGGCGGGCGCGGGGCCACCGCGCGGACGGCCCTCACCGGCCCGCTGTCAGTGCCGGGGCCTAGGCTTCGGCGCATGACCACCGCCACCGCCGCCGCCGTGTCCCTGTCCGCCGACGAAGCGCGCCGGATAGCCCTGCGCGCACAGGGGTTCCTCGGGGCTCCCGACCGGCGCGGCGGCGTGCGCGGGGTGCTGCGCCACCTCGGCGCCGTCCAGCTCGACACGATCTCCGTCCTGGCCCGCTCGCACGAGCTGATCCCGTACGCGCGCCTCGGCGCGGTGGGCCGCGAGGCGGTCGAGCGGGCGTACTGGTCGGACGGCCACGCCTTCGAGTACTGGTCGCACGCGGCCTGCATCCTGCCGATCGAGGAATGGCCGCACTTCGCCTTCCGGCGCCGGGCCCGGCGGGAGCACGGCTACCGCTGGCACCGGATGAAGGACCGCGAGGGCACCTGCGCGCTGGTCCTGGACCGGCTGCGGGCCGACGGCCCGCTCACCTCCACCGAGCTGGGGGGCGCCAAGAACGGCGGCCCGTGGTGGGACTGGTCCGAGACCAAGATCGCGGTGGAGTGGCTGCTCGACACCGGTGACGTGGTCTGCACCGAGCGGCGCGGCTGGAAGCGGGTCTACGACCTGGCCGAGCGGGCGGTGCCGGACGCGCTGCTGCACGACGACCTGGACGACACCGAGTGCCTGCGCCGCCTGGTCGGCCTGGCCGGGAAGTCCCTGGGAGTGGGCACCCGCGCGGACATCGCGGACTACCACCGGATCAAGGGCGAGCAGTTCGACGCGGTGATCGCCGACTCCGGCCTCGTGCCCGTGGCGGTCGAGGGCTGGACCAAGCCGGCCTGGGCCGACCCCGAGGCGCTGGTCGCTCCCCCGCGCGGCCGGCACCGCACCACCCTGCTCTCTCCCTTCGACTCCCTGGTCTGGGAGCGCCCGCGGACCGAGCGGATCTTCGGCTTCAGCCACAAGCTGGAGGCGTATGTGCCCAAGCCGCAGCGCGTGCACGGCTACTTCGCGATGCCGCTGCTGACGGGCGGCAGGCTGCGGGGACGGGTGGACCCGGCCCGCGAGGGCCGCACCCTGGTGGCCCGGCAGCTGTCCCTGGCCTCGCCGAAGGCGGCCCCGGCGATGGCCGCGGCGCTGCGCGAGGCGGCCGAGTGGGTCGGCTGCGACGACGTACGGGTGGAGCGCGCGCAGACCCCGCAGGAGGCGGCGGCGGTCACCGCCGAGCTGGCGGCCCTCTGAGCACCGGAGGTCCTAGCGGATCTCCAGGATCTTCTCCCGCATTGCGTACACGACCGCCTCCATCCTGGAGTGCAGCTGCAGCTTCTCCAGGATGTTGCGGACGTGGTTCTTCACCGTGTTCTCGGAAATGAACAGCTCCTTGGCGATGTCCCGGTTGTTCATCCCGGTCGCGACGAGCTTGAGCACTTCCACCTCGCGGTCGGTGAGCCGGGGCGCGGGCACCAGCCGGCGCTCGTCCGTCCGCTGGATCATGGATTTGAACTCGGTGAGGAGTTTCGACGCCATCGAGGGGCTGATCTGCGACTGCCCGTCGGCCACCGCGCGGATCGCCGTGGCCACCTCGTCCGTGGAGATTTCCTTCAGCAGGTATCCGGTGGCGCCCGCCTTGATCGCGTCGTAGAGGTCCGCCTCCTCGTCGCTGATCGTCAGCATGATGATCTTCGCGGAGGGGGCCACCTCCTTGATCGACGTACACGCCTCGATCCCGCCGCGCCGGGGCATCCGCACGTCCATCAGCACGATGTCCGGCAGCAGGTCCGCCGCCTTGTCCACCGCCTCCGCGCCGTCCCCGGCCTCGCCGACGACCTGGATGTCCTCCTCCTGCGCGAGGACGATCTCCAGCCCGCGCCGGAACAGGGCGTGGTCGTCGACGACGAGCACCCGGATCGGCTCACCGCCGCCCTCGTCCCCGCGCACCGGCTCGAAACCGTCCGCCATCGTTCCTCCCCCTGCATGTGCCGAGCTGCCCGGCCAACCCGGCGGACGCACCCGCCGGTTGACTGCCCGCCATGATTCCATGCCCGCGCCGCCCGCCGCGGGCCTCCGGGCGGACGCCTGGCGCATTGGCGCATATCCGGTCACAGGGATGCCCCTGCCGGACACCTCGTGTCCGGCAGGGGCACCGCACGGAAACCCGACGCGGCGTCAGCCGCCCAGCGCTCCGCCCGCACCTCCCGGACCGGGCTCATCGGTGCTGGAGGCCTGGTCGGAGTTGAGGTGGATCACGCCGTAGTCGTAGCCGTGACGCCGGTAGACGACGCTCGGCATCTTCGTCTCGGAATCGACGAACAGATAGAAGTCGTGGCCGACCAGCTCCATCTCGTACAGAGCCTGGTCGAGCGACATGGGGGACGCCGAGTGCGTCTTCTCGCGGACGAGGAGCGGTCCTTCGCCCTGTACCTCCAGCGACCCGATCCGGGTCGTGGGAATCGCGTCCTCTTCCTCGGCGGAGACCGGCATTCCGTGCCCGTTGAGGGTCGCGGCGTCCGGCACCGCGTCGGCGACCTCGGCCGCCGAAAGCCTGCCGCTGCCGCGGCGGGTGGCACGCTTGTCGTGCTGCCTGCGCAGTCGGGCCTCGAGCTTTTCCTGCGCCAGATCCAGCGCCGCGTACGCGTCGGCTGCTGCGGCCTCGGCTCGGATCACCGGCCCGCGCGAACGCAGGGTGATCTCGACACGGTCGGAACGGTCGGCCTGGCGCGGGTTGTGCTCCTTGGACACCTCGACATCCATGCTGATGACCTTGCCGTCATACTTCTGGATCTTGTCCACGTTGAGCTTCTCCGCAACGTGCTTGCGGAACCGCTCGGGCACCTCGGTCTTGCGGCCCTTGACGACGATGTCCACGCAGAACTCCGTTCCCGGATAGCCCCGCCTCTGCAAAGGCGAAGCGTCTCCCTTTCGCACCAGGCTCCGGTGTCCACCGGAGCCTCGGACTTGGCGACTTTCACCTCCTCCTCCCCCATCGGCAAGATCTACACCCCACCGACTTCGGAGTCGAGAGACACTCTCTGACACGAAGATTCAGCAACTGCGACACGTGCGATCCGATGCGAGCCCCAGGGTCGCCAGTTCCTTACAACCGAACATATCTCTCCATGCCGGTTGTCGGCACCCGCTACCGGAACGTACCTCCGTTCAGGTGTTCAGTCCCTCTCGTTACCTGCAACGATGCGCCTTCCCCATCAGTTCCAAATCTATTCACAGGAATGTTGCTCTGTCCGGGTAGACGACCGGATTCGTACGAAAGAACCGGGCGGAGCCGCCACCACGGCCGCCCCCGCCACCGGCCCGGCCCCGGCCGCCCGCAGCGCCCGCGCCGCCTCCGCGAGCGTGGCCCCTGTCGTGATCACGTCGTCCACCAGTACGATCCGCGACCCGGCCGCCGGCCGCGCCCCGCCCCGGCGCACCGCCAGCGCCCCGGCGAGGTTCGCCCTGCGCTCCCGCGCCCCCAGACCTGCCTGGTCGGCCACCGGCCGCACCTGGCGCAGCACGGAGGCCACCCGCGCGGGCACACCGGCCCGCCGCAGCCGCCCCGCCGCCGCCAGCGCCATCCGGCGCACCGGATCGTGCCCGCGCGCCCGTACCTGCCGGGGCGTCGAGGGCACGGGCACCAGAACCACCACCGCCCCGGGTCCCACCGCGCGGCCGGCCGCCCCGACTCCGGCCGCGTCCGCCGTGTCCGCCGCGACCGCGGCGACCGCCGTCGCCAGGGCCGCTCCGAGCGGCCCGGCCAGCCCCAGCGCCCCGCGTTCCTTGTGCGCGAGCACGACGGCCCGCACGGCGCCCCCGTACACCGCGGCCCCGTAGACCGGGGGCAGCCCCCGCGGCCCCCGGGACGGCCGCACCGGGCCCGCCGCGCCCCCGTCCAGCGCCCGCCCGCAGGCAGCGCACAGCACCGCGCGCGGCTCCCCGCAGCCGGCGCAGGCCCCCGGCAGCACCAGCCCGCCGAGCTCCTGCCACCATCCCCGCATCCCCTCACTCTGCCCGGCCGTCCCCACAGCCCGCCACGCCTGTGGACAACGGAAGACCCCGGCCGAGCCGAGGCCCGGCCGGGGTGTGCCTGCCGTTCGCTGCGGTCAGCCGACCGGCCGCCGGGGTCAGCCCGGGTACACCGGGGTCCGGCCGCCCGCCGCCACCGTGCGCCACTGCGCCCCCGGCGGCAGCCACACGATGCCGTCCTCCTCGGAGGCGGCCACGACGGGCTTGCGCTCGTCCTCCGTCGCCGCGACCGCGACCAGCCCGGCCGCCCCGGGCAGGCTCGCCGCGACCATCGACCCGTCCGCCAGCATGTACCGGGCCTGCACGACCCCGCCGTTCTCCCGGCCCACCACCAGCAGCCGGCCCCGCGGCGCCCAGCTCATCGCCGTCACGTCCGCCATCTGCGGCGCCGCCGGACGCAGCTCGCGCACCGACACGGCGCCCGGCTGGTCGGCCCGGCCGCCCTCGGGCCGCTCGATCCGCCCGATGTACAGGCGCTTGCCCTTGCCCTTCTGCACCAGCAGCGCGATCCGCACCCCGTCCGGGGACGCCTTCAGCGCGGTGATCCGCCCGCCGTCCAGCCCCGCCACGTCTATCTTCTGCGCGGCGGCGGCGCCCGCGGGCACCCGGTACAGCGCCGCGTTCTGCGGGTCCTGGTCGGCGACCCACAGGTCGCCCGCCGCGTCCCAGCTCGGCGTGGACAGCCCGTTCGGCTTCGCGCTCTTGCCGGTGAACACCGGCTGCGGCATCGGGCCGGCCGTCGTCAGGCTCACCAGGTGCAGCCCGCGCCCGTCCTCCGAGACCACCGCCGCGCGCTTCTCGTCGTAGCTGACGGCCGCGGAGCCGACCTTGAAGGCGGGGGCGCCCGGCGGGTTCAGCGGCCCCGGCACGGGCTCGGCCCGGTACTGCTGGTCCTCGCTGTTCGCGTCGAGCTTCATCCGCACGAGCCGGAGATCGGCGTCGACGTAGTACTGGTGGTCGGGGCTCGGCACCCGGTGCGCGATGCCCGCCGCGCCCGCCTCGGTGACCGAGCACAGCGCGGAGCCGTCCACGCGCAGCACCTCGACCCGGTCCAGCCGGGACGCCGTCAGGTCCCTGACGGTGAAGAGCAGCTGAGTGGCCATCTTCTGGCACTGCGGCTGCGCCACGTCGTCGGCCGCCTTGTTCAGCGGCACCCGCAGGGTGTTCTGCCCGTCGTACGCGAGGGACTTGGTGCCCTCCCGCAGTTCCGTGCCGACCGGGAAGCTCGAAGTGGCCACCGGGCCCAGCCACTTGGACGGGCCGGCCAGCAGCGACTGCACCGTCTGCGTCGTGGGGTCCATCCGCGAGTCGGGGTCGTTGCGCTGGCGCACGTACACCGGGTCGGCGACGAGCGTGCCGCCGGCGAAGTAGTACTTGTTGACGGGCATGTAGATGCGCTGGAAGTCGGACTCGCTGAGCACCAGGCTCTTCGGCGGCGTCGCGATCCGCCACTGCTTGTTCTCCTGCACCAGCTGCAGGAACTCCTCGTAGCGGCCGCCCGTCGGGGCCGGCTGGTACGCGCTGCGCTCGTCCACCGTGGCGAGCATCGTGCCGGTGGTCTTGAAGCGGGGCCCGGCCGGGTCCTTCTCCCCCTGGACGGAGAACCGGTCGATGCCGCCCGAGAGGACGGTGACGGCCGCACCGGGCTTCCAGCTCCTCGCCGCCTCCTCGGTGAGGTACTTGCGGGCGGTCTGCAGCTGCGGATCGTCGCTGGTCATGGCCTCCAGGAAGCCGTCGACGATGTCCGTCGGGCTCGCCTTGTCGGCCGGCGGCACGCCGAACACCCGCACCTGCGAGTCGACGCCCTGCGAGGCCCGCACCTCGCGGATCTCGCCGCTGTCGGGCATCGAGGCACAGCCGGCGAGCAGCAGCGCGGCCGCGCCGGCGGCGCAGCCCGCGGCCGCCCGGGCACGGGCCCGGGCACCCGCCCGTGCCGCCGCCCCCCGGCCGTCCCCGGCTGCGCGTACGGGCTCAGCTTCCACCTGCTCCATCCTCCTGCTGTGCTGCCTGGTCGGCCGGCCGGGCCACGACACGGGCCCCGTTCCCCGGCAGGGCGGTCGGGTCGGCGGGCACCGGCAGCGCCCCGGCGACCGGCGACCGCGGCGGGATCGCCGCGATGTCGGGCCGGGCCGGGGCCTGGGCCCGGTTGCCTGCGGAGCCCTGCGGCCCGGAGCCGGCCGGGCCCGCGCCGGAGCCGCGCTGCGCGCCGCCGCCGGCGGTGCCGGAGGCGGCGGCTGCCGCGTCGGCGGCGGCCCTGGCCCGGTTGGCCCGCGAGTCCTCGGGCTCCAGCGGGATGGGGGAGCCCCGCAGCGGCTCGTCGGCGGTCCGCGGCAGGGTCAGCCGGAACTGGGAGCCGCCGCCCGGCTCGCCCCAGGCCTGGAGCCAGCCGCCGTGCAGCCGGGCGTCCTCGACGGCGATGGACAGGCCGAGGCCGGTGCCGCCGGTGGTGCGGGCCCGCGCCGGGTCCGCACGCCAGAAGCGGTTGAAGACCCGGGTGGCCTCGCCGGGCTTGAGGCCGACGCCGTAGTCGCGTACGGCGATGGCGACGGCCCCGCCCGCGGACGCGAGCCGCACCACCACGTCACGGCCCTCGCCGTGCTCCACGGCGTTGACGACGAGGTTGCGCAGCACCCGCTCCACGCGGCGGGCGTCGGCCTCGGCGATCACCGGCTGGGTGTCGCCGAGGACCCGGATCCGGGTGCCCTTGTGCTCGGCGAGCGGCTCGGCGCCCTCGACGACCCGGTGGACCACGTCGCGCAGGTCGATGGGCTCGGCCTCCAGGGCCGCGGCACCCGCGTCGAACCGGCTGATCTCCAGCAGGTCGGCCAGCAGCGACTCGAAGCGGTCCAGCTGCCCGGCGAGCAGCTCGGCCGAGCGGGCGGTCACCGGGTCGAAGTCGACCCGGGCATCGTGGATGACGTCGGCGGCCATACGGACGGTGGTCAGCGGGGTGCGCAGCTCGTGCGACACGTCGGAGACGAAGCGGCGCTGCATCCGCGACAGGTCCTCCAGCTGCTGGATCTTGACCTGGAGGTTTTGCGCCATCTTGTTGAACGCCTCGCCGAGGCGCGCGATGTCGTCCTCGCCGGTGACCTTCATCCGCTCCTGCAGCCGCCCGGCCGACAGCCGCTCGGCGATCCCGGCGGCCATCCGCACCGGGGTCACGATCTGCCGCACGACGAGCCAGGCGATGGCGCTGAGCAGCACGACGACGAACAGCCCGGCGGTGGCGATCGTCGATTTGACCAGGTTGAGGGACTCCTCCTCCTGCGTCAGCGGGAAGAGGTAGTACAGGTCGTACGGGTCCCCGTTGATGTCGGTGAGCCGCTTGCCCACGACCAGGGCGGGCTCGGGCGATTTGTCGCCCGCCCCGTCGGTGTACTTGATCTGCGAGAACGTCTTGAACGTGCCGGTGGCGTGATCGACGGCCTTGCGCAGCCGCAGCGGGATGCTCGCGGTCGGGTCGACGTTGCCGGAGGCGCGGGCACCCTTGACGCCCGACGCACCGGCCCCGCCCGGCTGCGCGCCGGTGCCCGGGGTCGGTCCCGTCCCGGTTCCCGAGCCGCTGCCCGTGCCGGCACCGAGGGCGACCACCTCGAACGCGGTCTGACCGCCGCTGGCGAGCTGCTTGACCAGCGAGTTCATCCAGGTGCTGGCGTCCCGGCCCACCTTGTTGTCGGTGGCGTCGGGCCCGTCCACGGTCGCGGGCGTGTTGGCCTTCTCCTGCGCGACCGCGAAACCGCCCGCGGCCTGGCTCTGCGCAGCCTCCTCCTTGGCGTCGAGGAGGCCCTTGCTGACCTGCGCGATCACGACGAAGCCGAGCGCCAGCACCACGGCCAGCGACATCAGCATCGTCGCGGCGACCACCCTGAGCTGGATGTTGCGCCGCCACAGCCGGACAGCCGGCAGCAGCGGCCGGCGCACCAGTCGTACGAACAACCGCAGCACGGGCCCGCCGGGCGCTCCGTCCTGGAGCAGCCGGCCGGCCCGCAGGGCCCCCCAGCGGGAGCCGCCGCGCGGCCTGCCGGGCTTCACGTCAGCTCGGTCCTGCCTTGTAGCCGACACCACGCACCGTCACGACGATCTCGGGGCGCTCCGGGTCCTTCTCGACCTTGGAGCGCAGTCGCTGCACGTGCACGTTGACCAGGCGGGTGTCCGCGGCGTGCCGGTAGCCCCACACCTGCTCCAGCAGCACCTCGCGGGTGAAGACCTGCCAGGGCTTGCGGGCGAGCGCGACCAGCAGGTCGAACTCCAGCGGGGTCAGCGCGATGGAGGCGCCGTCCCGCTTGACGGAGTGCCCGGCCACGTCGATGACCAGGTCGCCGATGGCGAGCTGCTCGGGGGCGGGCTCTTCCGACCGGCGCAGGCGGGCCCGGATGCGGGCCACCAGCTCCTTCGGCTTGAACGGCTTGACGATGTAGTCGTCGGCCCCGGACTCCAGGCCCACGACGACGTCCACGGTGTCGCTCTTCGCGGTGAGCATGACGATCGGCACACCGGACTCGGCCCGGATCAGCCGGCACACCTCTATGCCGTCCCTGCCGGGCAGCATGAGGTCCAGCAGCACCAGGTCCGGCTTCGCCTCCCGGAAGGCAGCCAGTGCCTTG
The DNA here is from genome assembly GCF_013401435.1 of Streptomyces sp. BR123. Taxonomy (GTDB): domain Bacteria; phylum Actinomycetota; class Actinomycetes; order Streptomycetales; family Streptomycetaceae; genus Streptomyces. The sequence continues at coordinate 561 of NZ_JACBGN010000106.1, read as the reverse complement.
TCACCGTCCGCTACGAACGACGGCTCAAAACCTTCTCCACGCAACACGATGCCGAGCATCTCGGCCAGTGCGGTGTCGTCGTCGACGACAAGGACGCGTCCCTTCATGCTTGACATCATCCCATTAGCCAATCGTTACCCGGCGGTGAGCTGTCCCACAGCCAAAAAGGCTGGAAATCGACCCTCGAACCTGCGTGGGGTGGACACCGACCAGTCTGCCCCGGACTGAGGCGACAATTGAACGCGGACCGGCGCAGATCGGGGGGACGGCCGGTCCGCACACCGTTCCCACGTGGCACGATGGCAGCCGACCAGCGCCCCCGCCCCATCAGGTGCACGTGAAGGAGCGACGATGAACGACTCTCCGGGCCGGGCTGTGCCCGGACCCTCCCCGTCCGACGGCGAGCGGCCTGGCGCACCCGGCGGTCAGCAGCAGGGCGAGGGCCCGCAGCACGGCGGCGCAGGGGCCCGGCCCCCTGCGGGCGGCCAGAAGTGGTCCGCCGAGCAGCCGCCGCCCGGCGAGTGGCAGAGCCCCGGCGCACCCCGGCCGACGCAGCCCGCC
>NZ_JACBGN010000105.1 GCF_013401435.1 Streptomyces sp. BR123 | reverse complement strand
CCCCGCGCCCCACGCCCCCACTGCGCTTGAACCTGTTCAAAAAGAGGTCTACAGTCAGTCCTGCCAACGAGTTGAACACGTTCAAGGGGGGCGAGGGCATTGGACCTCACCGTCGTCGCGTACGTCATCTACCTGATCATCAGCATCGGCCTCACCGTCTGGGTCGCCCGGACGCTCAGCCGCAACGGCCGGATCTTCATCGCCGACGTCCTGCACGGGAACGAGAAGCTCGCGGATGCCGTGAACCACCTCCTCGTGGTCGGCTTCTACCTCGTCAACATCGGCTTCGTGACCCTCTACCTGCGGTCGGCCGACACCATCGACACCGCCCGCGCCCTCTTCGAGGCGCTCTCGGTCAAGCTCGGCGTCGTCCTGCTCGTCCTCGGTGTCATGCACCTCGGCAACGTGTGGGTGCTGAACAAGATGCGCCGCCGCGGGATCATGGAGCGCCAGCAGACGCCGCCGGTCGCCCCGCAGGGCTGGACCGCTCCGGCTGCCGGGATCTGACCGATGGCACCGGCCGCGCACACCGCCGCCACCCGGCACCTGACCGTCCTGTACGACGCGGACTGCCCGCTGTGCGTCCACATCCGGCACTGGCTGCTCGGGCAGCGGTGGCTGGTCCCCCTCCGGCTCGTGCCGGCCGGGTCCCAGGAGGCGCAGCGGCGGTTCCCCCGGTTCGACCACGCCTCGACGCTCCGCGAAATCACCGTGATCGGGGACTCGGGCCAGGTGTGGACCGGAACCGACGCCTTCATCGTCTGCCTGTGGGCGCTGGCCGAGCACCGGCCGAAGGCGAACTGGCTCGCCACCCCGGCGGGCCGGCCCTTCGCCCGGGCCGCCATGTACACCGCCTCCGCCTGGCGACAGGCGGTCCGGACCGAACCCGGCGCGGAGACCGGTGCCGGGGCCGGGGCCGGGCCGTCGGCGGAGCCGCCTGCCTGTGACGAGCACTGCCCCGCACCCCGATAGGCTCGGACACCGTGACTGATCAGAAGGCTCCCAAGAGCGAGCAGACCCGCACGCTCATCCTCGAAACCGCGCTCCGCCTCTTCCAGGAGCGCGGCTTCGACAAGACGACCATGCGGGCCGTCGCCAAGGAGGCCGGAGTCTCGGTCGGCAACGCCTACTACTACTTCGAGTCGAAGGAACACCTGGTCCAGGGGTTCTACGACCGCATCGGCGCGGCCCACCAGGCGGCGGTCCGGCCCATCCTGGACAACGAGACCGACCTCCAGAAGCGGCTCGCGGGCGTGCTCATCAGCTGGCTCGACATCGCGGCGCCCTACCACGAGTTCGCCTCGCAGTTCTTCAAGAACGCCGCGGACCCCGAAAGCCCGCTCAGCCCCTTCTCCCCCGAGTCCGAGCCGGCCCGCAAGGCCGCGATCGACATGCACCGCGAGGTCCTCGCCGGCGCGAAGACCAAGGTCCCGGAGGAACTGGCCGACGTACTGCCCGAGCTGATGTGGCTCTCGCACATGGGGCTCGTCCTGTACTGGGTCTTCGACCGGTCCCCCGACAGCGCCAAGACCCGGCGGCTCGCCGAGCGCGGCGCGCAGCTCACGACGCGCGGCATCGTCCTGGCCCGCTTCCGGGTCCTGCGGCCGCTGGTGCGGGAACTGCACGAGCTGTTCGCGGACTTCCTGCCGGGCATGGCGCAGACGGCCGTGTCGAAGAGGAAGCGCGCCTCGGACCCCGACCCGGGCCCCGAGCCGAAGCCCTGAGCGCTCCGCGGGACGTCCGGTCGCGACACCGGGGGCCGGTGGGGGCCGGCCGCGCGGTCCCCAGCCCCGCTCCCGCCGGGCGGACCGTGATGGCGGTCTTGGCTCGGGCCTGACCCGCCGCCAGGCGGCGTACCGCCTCCGGTACGTCGGCCAGCGCGTACCCGGCGCCCACGACCGGGGTCACCCGGCCCGCCTCCACGAGCGCGCTCAGCGCTTCGAGGTCGGCCCGCCGGGTCTTCGCCACGAACAGCGCCGGCCGGCGTCCACGACGCGGTGATCGCCACCCTGCGGCGGGCGGCTTCCCGTTCCCGCTGGCGGCGCACGCGTTCTCGCTGCTGGACAGCTACGTCTACGGGTTCCCCTGACGGAGGCCGCCCTGCCGTTCGAACCGCAGGAGGTGGGCGAGGCCGTCGGCGACTTCCTCGCGCACTTCCCGGCCGAGGAGTACCCGCACCTGGTCGAGTTCGCCCGGGAGCACGTCATGCGGCCCGGGTACGACCACGCGGCCGAGTTCGACTACGGGCTGGACCTGGTCCTGGACGGCCTCGAACGGCGCCTGGCGGGCTGAGCGGGCCGCCCGCGCCGTCCCGCCGCCCCTTCGCTTCAGGCCTGGTACGAGGCGAGTTCGACGACGGTGATGTCCGACGGCGCCCCGACCCGGACCGGCGGGCCCCAGGCGCCCGCACCGCGGGAAACGTACAGCTGGGTGTCCCCGTAGCGTTCGAGGCCGGCGACGGTCGGGTTGGCCAGGTCCGCGAGGTACTCGCCCGGCCACATCTGGCCGCCGTGCGTGTGGCCGGACAACTGGAGGTCGACGCCGTGGCGGACGGCGTCGTGGATGACCACCGGCTGGTGGGCGAGGAGCACCGCGGCGCGGGACCGGTCGCGGTCCCCGAGGGCCGCCCGGAAGTCCGGTCCGCTGCCCTCCCGCTCGCCCTGTACGTCGTTGACCCCGGCGAGGTCGAAGTGCGGCAGGGCGCGGCGGGCGTTCTCCAGCGGGTTCAGGCCGAGTTCGCGGACGTGGTCGATCCACTGCTGCGCCCCGGAGAAGTACTCGTGGTTCCCGGTGACAAAGTACGTGCCGTGCCGCGCCCGGAGCCCGGCCAGCGGCTCGGCGGCGGGGCCGAGGTCGGCCACGTCCCCGTCGACGAGGTCGCCGACGATGGCGATCAGGTCGGGCTGGGTGCGGTTGACGGTCTCGACGATGCGGGCGGCGTGCGCGCGCCCCAGGACGGGGCCGACGTGGACGTCGCTGACGACGGCGATCCGGAAGCCGTGGGCAGCGCGGGGCAGTTTGGCGAGGGGGACCTGCACCCGCTTCACGCGCGGCCCGCGCATCACCCCGTACGTCCCGTACCCGACGGTCCCCGCGGCGGCCGCGACCGCGACACCGGCGACGGCGCGGGCGACGAACAGCCGTCGGCCGATCCCGGCACCCTCCGGCTCCTCCGGCTCGTCCGACACCTCCGAAGTCTCCGCGGCTTTCCGTTCCTCCGGCTCCCGCTCGCGCTCCGCCTCGGGCACCGGCCCGGACGCGGCCTGCGCCGCGGCTCCCACGGGCGCGCAGGCCTGCGGCTGCGGGGCGCGCGCCGGTTCGGGCTCCGACCGCGCCTGCGGCCCGCGCGCCGGGCGGCGGCGCAGCAGGAGGGCCCGTACCGGCTCCGCGACCAGCATGGCCATGCTCAGGTACAGCAGGACGGCCAGCCACAGGTAGCCCGGCCAGGCCACCGCCTGTTCGAGCCGGAAGGGGGCCCCGGCGCGGCCCGCGGTCAGGGCGGCCAGCGACAGCAGCGGCAGCACGACGGCGAGGACGGTGCCCACCCGGCGGGCGGGGCCCCCGGGACGGGTGGTGTCGCGGACCAGGCGGACCCACAGCCAGCGGTGGACCAGCGCCAACAGGCCGAGGACGAGCAGCGCGACGACGGCGAAGAGGACGACGGTCACTGCCCCGGCCCCCGCCGCGCCTCGCGCCGCAGCGCCAGCACCCCGCGCAGCCCGATCACACCAACGGCCGTCCCCAGGAGAAAGGACGCCACTGCCAGGAGAAGGTGTACCCAGAAATACCCGGTCGGCTCGCCCGCCGCGTCGAACGCCAGACCGCTGCTGTCCTTCCAGAGGTTCCGGACGAAAGACACCCAGATGAACCAGCTCCACACGCCGAACGCGAGCAGGAACCAGGAAGCGGAGCGGCTGAGTTTCATGCCCCCAGTATCGGTTCGGTCCCCAGGACGGACGCGCCGGGGTGGGCTGTCCCGGCGGTGGTGGGGCCGACTTGGCCGGTCCCGGGCAGTGGCGTGCCGATGTACATGTACGTTCACCTGCGTGTCTGCCAAGAACACCGCGCTGGCGGTCCTTTCCGCCGCACTGCTGGTCCCCGCCCTCCTCACGGTGCCCGCGCACGCCGCGCCCGCTCCCCCGGACGACGGAAAGGGGCAGCCGCAACAGGCCCCGGGCGCGCCCGCGCCGCCCGTGTCGATGTCGACCGTCGGCGGGGCCCTGCTCGGCAAGCCGGGGGTGCAGGTCAATCCGCTGCCCGGGGCGCCCGCCCTGCCGACCAACCTCACGGGGCGGTCGTGGATCGTGGCCGACGCCGAGACCGGCGAGGTCCTGGCGGCGAACAACGCGCACTGGCGGCTGCCCCCGGCCTCGACGATGAAGATGCTCTTCGCCGACACGCTGCTGCCCCGGTTCCCCAAGGACCGGATCCACAAGGTCACCGAGCGGGAGCTGTCCGGTGTCGGGTCCGGCTCCAGCCTGGTAGGGGTCAAGGAGGAGCTGGACTACTCCGTGCACGACCTGTGGCTCGGGGTGTTCCTGCGGTCCGGGAACGACGCCGTGCACGTGCTGTCCGCCATGAACGGCGGTATCGATAAGACCGTGCGGGACATGCAGGCGCACGCCGAGGAACTCCAGGCCCTCGACACCCACGTCGTCTCCCCCGACGGGTACGACGCCCCCGGGCAGGTGTCGAGCGCGTACGACCTCACCCTGATCGCCCGCTCCGGCCTGCAGAAGGCGGACTTCCGCGAGTACTGCAGCACGGCCAGCGCCAGGTTCCCCGGCGAGCAGGAGGCGGGCAAGCCGCGCGACTTCTTCGAGATCCAGAACACCAACCGGCTGATGACCGGCGCCGGCGGCCTCGCCCCCTACAAGGGCATCGCGGGCGTGAAGAACGGCAACACCACGATGGCCGGGGCCACCTTCACCGGCCTCGCCCAGCGCGGCGACAAGAAGCTGCTGGTCACGGTGATGAACACGGCCGGCGGGGCCAATTCCGTCTACGAGGAGACCGCGGGGCTCCTCGACTGGGGCTTCGCGGCGGCCGGGAAGGTCAAGCCGGTCGGGGAGCTGGTGCCGCCCAAGAGCGCCGACACCTCCCCGCACGGCTCCCCCGCCCAGTCGCACGAGCGGGACCCGTCGGCGGACGGCGCCGGGTCCGGCGGCGGGCTCGGCACCGCGCTCGGGGTCGCGGCCGGTGCGCTGGCCCTCGTCACGGCCGGGGCGTACGGCGTCAACCGCCGCTGGCCGCCGGGGCCGCGCGGGCGCCGCGAGGAGGGGGCCGAAACGGACGCGCCCTGAGCCGGTCCGTCAGGGTCGTTTTCCGGCCGACTCCGCGCCCTCGGCCGTGCCTGCGTCCGGGCCTTCCTCGCCCTGCTCCTCGGGGCGGGGACGGGTCGCCGTCCAGGCCGCGCAGAACAACAGCAGCTTCGCCGTGAAGTTGATCCAGAGCAGCAGGGCGATCGGTACGCCGAAGGCCCCGTACATGCTCTTCGTGGCGACGCCGCGCATATAGCCGCCGATCAGCAGTTTCAGCAGTTCGAAGCCGACCGCCCCGAGGAGCGCGGCCTGGACGAGGCTGCGGCGCGGCGGCTCCACCCCGGGCAGCAGGGTCAGCAGGTACAGCAGCAGCAGGAAGGCGGCGACGACGCCGACCAGGAAGGCCGCGGTGCGCAGGACCACGCCGCCCGCGCCCTGCTGGGGGATGCCCAGCCAGCCGCCGAACCGGCCGACCGCGCTGGCGCCGATGATCGAGGCGGCGGCCGAGGCGAGGCCGACGGCGCCCAGGCCGAGCAGGACGAGGGTGTCCTTGCCCTTGCGGACGAAGACGTTCCCCTCCTCCTCGTCGTCCTTGTCCCACACGGCCCGAAGGCACTCCCGCATGCTGCCGATCCAGCCGATGCCGGTGAGCAGCAGCACGGCGCCGGCGACGAGCCCGATGGTGGCCGCGTTGTCGACGAGGCCGGCGATGTCGAGCTGGTCGGAGATGCCGGGGACCTGTTCGGTGAGGGTTTTCTGGAGCCGGTCCAGCTGCTCCGGGCTGAGCAGGGCGGCGCCGACGGCGACGGCCACGGTGAGCAGCGGGAAGAGCGCGATGAAGCTGATGAACGTGATCGCGGCGGCGAGCCTGGTCCAGTGGGTGCGGTCCAGGCGTTCGTACGAGCGCCAGGCGTGGGTCCGCATCAGGCGGGTGGCGGCGGGCCCGACCACCGGCAGGTTCTTCAGCCAGTCCATGGGCTCACCGTAAAGGAGGCGACGGAAATCGCCGGGATTGAGGTTTTCGGGGACTACGGTCGTCGATTGTGACTTTCCGCCACGCTCTTCGCCCGTTCCACCAGCTGGTCCTGCGCGCGATCGGATTCCGGGCCCGCCGGGTCCTGCGGCCGCTGCGGCAGGAGCCGCGTCAGGGCTGCTGTACGGAGGGGTCCGCGGTCTCATCGGCCGGGGCGCCGGCCTGCGCCGGGACGGTGCCCGCCGCGCCGCTGCCGAAAGGGTATTCGCGCAGCTTGCGCCACACCCCGTCCGAGCCCTGCTCGTAGAGGGCGAAGCCGGTGCACATCCAGTCGGCCGCGTAGTCCGCGAGCTCGGCGAAGGCCAGGTCCATCGCCTCGTCGGAGATCCCGTGGGCGACGGTGACGTGCGGGTGGTACGGGAACGCGAGTTCCCGGTCGAGCGGCCCGGCGGGGTCGCGGACCAGGCCCTGCAGCCGGGTGCAGCCCGCGCCGCCCTCGGTGACCTTCACGAAGACGACCGGGGAGAGCGGGCGGAACGTGCCCGTGCCCTCCAGCCGCATCGCGAACGGCCCGAAGGCGGCCGCGACCTCGGCGAGGTGGGCCCGGATCCCCGGCAGCCGGTCCCTTTCCACCTCGGTGGGCGGGACCAGGGTGACGTGCGTGGGGATGCCGTGCGCGGCGGCGTCCCCGAAGCCGGCGCGCAGCTCCTGGAGCTGGGTGCCGTGCGGCTCCGGGACCGCGATCGAAACGCCGAGCGTTACGGTCCCCACGTATCTCTCCTTGGTCATCTGTGTGCCGGATGTGTGCGTGCCGTGCCGACCCAGTGTGCGGCCGAGAGCCCCCGGAATACCAGGGGCCTTTCGTCCGCCGCTGCTCCGCCGGACTCGCGGCAGGGGCCGGATCAGTGCTTTGCGGGCAGGAAGCCGAGGCGGTCGTACGCCTGTGCCAGGGTCTCGGCGGCGACCGCGCGGGCCTTCTCCGCGCCCTTGGCCAGGATCGCGTCCAACGTCTCGGGGTCGTCCAGGAATTCCTGCGTCCGCTGCTTGAACGGTGTGACGAAATCGACCATCACCGCAGCGAGGTCGGTCTTCAGCGCGCCGTAGCCCTTGCCCTCGTACCGGGCCTCCAGGGCCGGGACGGTCTCGCCCGTGAGGGTGGAGTAGATCGTGAGCAGGTTGCTGATGCCGGGCTTCTTCTCGGTGTCGAAGCGGATCTCGGCCTCGGTGTCGGTGACCGCGCTCTTGATCTTCTTCTCGGTGGCCTTGGGCTCGTCGAGGAGGTTGATCAGGCCCTTGGGGGACGACGCGGACTTCGACATCTTGATCGTCGGGTCCTGGAGGTCGTAGATCTTCGCGACCTCCTTGACGATGTGCGCGGCGGGCAGGGTGAACGTCTGCCCGAAGCGCTGGTTGAAGCGCTCGGCGAGGTCGCGGGTCAGCTCGATGTGCTGGCGCTGGTCCTCGCCGACCGGGACGGCGTTCGCCTGGTAGAGGAGGATGTCCGCGACCTGGAGGATCGGGTACGTGAACAGGCCGACGCTGGCGGCGTTGACACCGCCCTTGGCGGACTTGTCCTTGAACTGGGTCATCCGGCTGGCCTCGCCGAAGCCGGTGATGCAGTTCATGACCCAGGCGAGCTGCGCGTGCTCGGGGACGTGGCTCTGGACGAAGAGGGTGCAGCGCTCCGGGTCGAGGCCGGCGGCGAGCAGCTGCGCGGCGGAGAGCCGGGTGTTCGCGCGGAGGTCCTTCGGGTCCTGCGGCATGGTGATCGCGTGCAGGTCGACGACCATGTAGAACGCGTCGTGCGTCTCCTGGAGGGCGACGTACTGGCGGATCGCTCCGAGGTAGTTCCCGAGGTGGAACGAACCGGAGGTGGGCTGGATGCCGGAGAGCGCGCGAGGACGATCAGAAGCCATGGCTTCATTCTCTCAGGTGTGCGGGCCGACTCGGGCCGTTTGCCGGCCGGAAGCCGCTCCGGTCCGCGCGGGGGTGCGACACGGGTCACACCCCCCGCGACCCCGCCCGGCCCGGCTCCGTCCACATACCGGGCAGTAGCGCACCGGCCGGTTCCCGCCCCGGCCCAGCGACCGCTTCCTGCCCCGCCGACGATCGAGGCCCGCCAGGACCGGCCCCGCCGGCGTTCCGGGCGCTGCGGACCGGCTTCCGGGGCCATGGCCCCGGAAGCCGGTCCGCAGGGTCAGGACAGCGGGAGCCCCGGGGCCGGGTGCGCAGCCATGAGGTCGGCGACCTCGGCCCGGACCGCGGCCAGGGCCGGCTCGTCACCCCGGGCCGCCGCATCCACGGCCCGCGCGATCCAGTCGGCGACCACCGGCATGTGCGCCGCGGTCAGCCCCCGCGACGTCAGCGAGGGCGTGCCGATCCGGATCCCGGACGGGTCGAACGGCTTGCGCGGGTCGAACGGCACCGTGTTGTAGTTCACGACGATGCCCGCCCGGTCCAGCGCCTTCGCCGCGGTCTTGCCGGGGACCCCCTTGCGGGTCAGGTCGATCAGGATCAGGTGGTTGTCCGTGCCGCCCGACACCAGGTCGAAGCCGCGCTCCAGCAGCGCCTCGGCCAGCGCCTTCGCGTTGGCCACGACCGCGTGCGCGTACGCCGTGAACGACGGCTGCGCCGCCTCGTGCAGGGCCACCGCGATGCCCGCCGTCGTCTGGTTGTGCGGGCCGCCCTGGAGGCCGGGGAAGACGGCCTTGTCGATGGCCTTGGCGTGCTCCTCGCGGCACATCAGCATCGCGCCGCGCGGCCCGCGCAGGGTCTTGTGGGTGGTGGTGGAGATGACGTCGGCGTACCCGGCCGGGGAGGGGTGGGCGCCGCCCGCGATCAGGCCGGCGATGTGGGCGATGTCGGCGACGAGGACCGAGCCCGCCTCCTTGGCGATCGAGGCGAAGGCCTCGAAGTCGATCGTGCGGGGCAGTGCGGTGCCGCCACAGAAGATGATCTTCGGGCGTTCGGCGAGCGCGAGGTCGCGCACGGCGTCGTAGTCGATCAGCCCGGTGTCCGCGGCGACCCCGTACTGCACGCCGCGGAACCAGGTGCCCGTCGCCGAGACCCCCCAGCCGTGCGTCAGGTGGCCGCCCATCGGCAGGGCCGTGCCCATCACCGTGTCGCCGGGCTGCGCGAAGGCCAGGTACACGGCCAGGTTCGCGGGGGAGCCCGAGTACGGCTGGACGTTGGCGTGGTCCACGCCGAACAGGCCCTTCGCCCGCTCGACGGCCAGGGCCTCGATCCGGTCGATGTTCTGCTGGCCCTCGTAGTAGCGGCGGCCCGGATAGCCCTCGCTGTACTTGTTCTGCAGGACGGTGCCGGAGGCTTCGAGCACCGCGGCCGACACGTAGTTCTCGCTGGGGATCAGACGGAGCGTCTCCGCCTGGAGCTGTTCCTCCGCGGCGACGAAGGACGCCAGCTCGGGATCGGTCGCGGTCAGGGCGGCATGGCGGGGCGCGGTCACGGCGGCTCCTCCGGGGTCGATGTCGGTTCTCGTCCCCGCGAGGCCCAGGCGAGCGGCCCTGTGTGCGGTCGTGCGCGCGCGACTCCCCCGGAGTTCGTTCTCCGTGCGCCAGTTGCCGTGCGTACCGCCAACCTTAGCGGGCACGCCGCGGGAAAGGTTTCCGCGTCCGGCATACGAGCGACGTATAGCCGTATACAAGGTGGCACCACCCTGTCACCCCAACCGGCCCGCCGACGACGATCGGAGACCCCGTGTCGACCACTGCTGATGCCATCGCCACCGCCGAGGCGCACAGCGCGCACAACTACCACCCGCTGCCCGTCGTCGTGGCGACCGCGGAGGGCGCGTGGATGACCGATGTCGAGGGCCGCCGCTACCTCGACATGCTCGCGGGCTACTCGGCGCTCAACTTCGGCCACGGCAACCGCCGTCTGATCGACGCGGCGCGGGCCCAGCTGGAGCGGGTCACGCTGACCTCGCGGGCCTTCCACCACGACCGGTTCGCCGACTTCTGCACCGCGCTCACCGAGCTGTGCGGCAAGGAGATGGTGCTGCCGATGAACACGGGCGCGGAGGCCGTGGAGACGGCGGTGAAGACCGCCCGCAAGTGGGGGTACGAGGTCAAGGGCGTGCCGGACGGCCACGCCAAGATCGTGGTGGCGGCCGACAACTTCCACGGCCGGACGACGACCATCGTGAGCTTCTCCACCGACCACGAGGCCCGCGACCACTTCGGGCCGTACACCCCGGGGTTCGAGATCGTCCCGTACGGGGACCTCACCGCCCTCGCCCACGCCGTCACCTCGAACACGGTGGCCGTGCTCCTGGAGCCGATCCAGGGCGAGGCGGGGGTGCTGGTGCCGCCGCCCGGCTACCTGCAGGGCGTACGGGAGCTCACGCGCGAGCGGAACGTCCTGTTCATGGCGGACGAGATCCAGTCGGGGCTGGGCCGCACGGGCCGGACCTTCGCCTGCGAGCACGAGGACGTCGTGCCGGACGTCTACATCCTCGGCAAGGCGCTGGGCGGCGGCGTGGTGCCGGTCTCGGCCGTCGTCGCCGACCGGGACGTGCTCGGCGTCTTCAAGCCCGGCGAGCACGGCTCCACCTTCGGCGGGAACCCGCTGGCCTGCGCGGTCGCCCTGGAGGTCGTCGCGATGCTGCGGACGGGCGAGTACCAGCAGCGGGCCGCCGAACTCGGCGACCACCTGCACCGGGAGCTGAACCTGCTGGTCGGCGGGGGCGCGGTGACCGCCGTACGCGGCCGCGGGCTGTGGGCCGGCGTGGACATCGAGCCCGGCCACGGAACGGGCCGGGAGGTCTCGGAGCGGCTGATGGAGCGGGGCGTCCTGGTCAAGGACACCCACGGCGCCACGATCCGCATCGCCCCGCCGCTGGTGATCAGCAAGGAGGACCTGGACTGGGGTCTGGACCAACTGCGGTCCGTACTCGCCGGCTGACGGCGGGCCTTGCGGGCGCGGCCGCCGCGGGCGGGCTCTGCGGGCCCCGACCAGGGCCCGCCCGCAGCCCGTTTCGGCGCGCCGCGCCCCGCGGTGGACACCCGGGGTAATCCGCCGGACGATGGAAGGGCCTCGTCACACGTGCCCGTGCCCGCCCGCCGAGGCGGGGGCACCGGATGCGGGGCCAGGACCGGCCACCGTTCGGGCCCGGCGGCCCGGCGGCCCGGATTCCCGGACAGCCCGGCACGCGCCGCCCCCCGTACCGCTGTGTGGCGTCCACCCGTTGCGCCCTTGGCGTTCCGCTCCGCGGACCTCGCTCGGCCGTGCCAGCACGACGACGAAAGGACGAACGATGAACCGACGGATTCGGCTGGCCGCACTGGCGCCCCTGGTCGTGTCGTCGCTGGCGCTCGGGCCGGCGGCGCTCCTCACGGGTTCCGCCGAGGCGGCGGCGCCCTCCCTCGTCTGCAGCGTGAAGAAGAGCGCCACCGCCGGCAAGTACGACGTCAGCGTCACAGGCGCCACGCCCGGGGTGTCGGTGACCGTCACGGGCGGCACCCCCCAGAACCAGTTCGCCTCCACCGCCCTGGCCGACGACAACGGCGATATGACCACCAGCGGCTTCATCCCCGTCGGCCGGGTGAAGGCGGGGGAGGAAGGCGGAACGATGGTCAACTGCGGCACGGTCAAACAGGCCGAACAGCAGGACGCACAGGCGCAGTACTCGGCGGGCTTCCAGAAGGGCATGGCCGAAACCAGGGCCGGCTGCGCGAAGAAGCCCCTGGCGCAGGGCTTCGCCCAGGTCGACCCGAACTTCGAGAAGGGCTACAACGCCGGCGCCCAGGCCGCCCTGAACAGCAAGGCCTGCCAGGGCCAGTAGCCGCCGGGCCTACAGGATGACGTGGGGCAGGAAGCGGGCGTACTCGTCCGTGACCGGCCCCGCCGACTCGCGGATGCCGAGGCCCGCGGCCTCCTCCTCGACGACCCACGCGCCGAGCACGACCCGGTTGCCGTCGAAGTCGGGCAGCGGGGCCAGCCCCTGGTAGACGTACCGCTCGCCCTCGGCTGGGGTGAACGGGTCGCCGCCGGGGGTGTGCAGGCTGACGCCGGCGCCCTCGCGGCCCAGCAGCGGCTTCGCGGCGAACCCGGTGGTCTCCGCCAACTCGCGGGGGCCGTCGAGGTAGGCGGGCAGCAGGTTGGGGTGCTCCGGGAAGAGCTCCCACAGGATCGCCAGCAGCGCCTTGTTGGACAGCAGCATCTTCCACAGCGGCTCGATCCAGCAGGTGGTGCCGGAGCCGCCGCCCTGGTCGTAGGTGTCCAGGACGTACGGGCCGAACTCGTCGGTGGCCAGCCACTCCCACGGGTAGAGCTTGAAGCAGCCGCGGATGAACCGCAGGTGCTGGTCGACGAACCGGCCCGAGAGGGTGTCCCAGCCGATCTGCTCGACGGACAGCGCCTCGGTGGCCAGGCCCGCCTGTTCGGCGGTCTCCTGCAGGTAGGCCACCGTCATCAGGTCCTCGCCGAGCTCGTCGGCCTCCGAGTGCGCGAAGTGGACCGGACCGGGCGGCAGCAGCTCCGCCTGCCGGCGCCAGGCGTCGACGAGCCGCTCGTGCAGGGAGTTCCACTGGTCGGCGCCGGGGAAGCGCTCCTCCATCCAGAACCACTGCGGACTGGCCGCCTCCACCAGGGAGGTGGGGGTGTCGGCGTTGTACTCCAGCATCTTGGCGGGGCTGCCGGAGCCGTCGTAGCGCAGGTCGAAGCGGCCGTACAGGGAGGGCTGCTCGGCGCGGCGCCGCCAGGACTCGGCGATGAGCGCGGCGAGCCGGGCGTCGGTGATGCCGAGGTCGGCGAAGCGGTCCTGCTCGACGATGTGCGCGGCCGCGGCCAGGCACATGGCGTGCAGCTCCTCGACGACGTTCTCCAGTGCCTCGACCTCGGGCAGCGAGAAGGAGTAGTACGCGCTCTCGTCCCAGTACGGGCGCAGGGAGTCGTCGGGGTAGCGGGTGAGGGGGTAGATGAGCCCCTGCTCCTCGACGGTCTTCTGCCAGTCCGGCCGCGGCTCGATGGTGTGGCGCTCCACCGGGCTCAGCCCCCGCTGGAGCTGGAGCCGCCGCCGATGCCGCCGGTCTTGACGGCCGACTTGTTGAAGCTCCCGCCGTGCACCTTGTTGTTGGTGACCGAGCCGCCGTAGTAGTACGACCCGCGGCCGCCGCTCCGGCACTCCTTGGTGTTGAGCTTCTCCAGGGTCACGCGGTCGGCGCAGCGCTTGTCGGGCTCGCTGCTGCTGCCGCAGGCGACGAGGGCTGCGGCGAGCAGGCCCATGCCGCCGAGGGCGACGCCGCCGGAACGCATGCGTCGGGTGGTGCTGCTACTGCTGCTGTCCATGGGCGACAGACTAGAACGGGGCATCGAAGGGATGGAATCCGGCCGTCGAAACCGTCACCGAGACTGCATGATCTAGAGTCGATTCGTGCTGATCGGTATGGTTTGCGCGCTCGGGGCGGCGGTCTGCTTCGGCACGGCATCGGTCCTGCAGGCCGTCGGCACGCGGGCGGTCGAGCCCGGGTCCGGGTCCGGAGTGGACACCGCCCTGCTGCTGCGCGCCGTGCGCCAGTGGCGGTATCTGGCCGGTCTGGGACTGGACGCCGCCGGGTTCGTGCTCCAGATCGTCGCGCTGCGGCACATCCCGATCTACGCGGTGGGCGCCGCCCTGGCCGCGAGCCTCGCGGTGACGGCCGTGGTGGCGGCGCGGATGCTGCGGATGCGGCTGAGCGCGGCCGAATGGTCCGCGGTCGGGGTCGTGTGCGCGGGACTCGCGATGCTGGGACTGTCGGCGGGCCCGGAGGGGACCGGGCAGGAGTCGTTCGCCCTGGGGCTGGGCCTGCTGCTGACCGCGGGCGGGGTGCTGGCCGTCGGCGCGCTGTGCGGCGGCCTGCCGGACCGGCCTCGGGCACTGGTGCTGGGGCTCGCGGCCGGGACCGGGTTCGGGGTGGTGGAGGTCGCCGTCCGCCTCATCGACGGTTTCTCCCTCTCCGAACTGCGCAACCCCGCCCTGTACGCGCTGCTGCTCGGCGGAGGTGCGGCCTTCCTGCTGCTGACCTCGGCACTGCAGCGCGGCTCGGTCACGGCGGCCACGGCGGGCATGGTGCTCGGCGAGACGGTCGGCCCGGCAGTGGTCGGGGTCGTCTGGCTCGGGGACCGCACCCGCGAGGGCCTGGCCGGGCCGGCGGTCCTCGGCTTCGTCGTGGCCGTGGCCGGCGCCTTGGCCCTGGCCCGCTTCGGCGAACTCCCGAGCACCCCGGCCCCGGGCCGGGACCCGGCCGCGGGGACGGTCCCCTAGCGGTGCCGCCGGGCTCGGTCGGTCGGTCGGTCGATCGGTCGGTGCAGTACGGCCGGCAGGCCCCGCCGGGACGGGCCGCCGGGGAGGACCGCCGGCAGGGGCCGCAGAGAGGGCCCCACGACGGGCCGCAGAGGCGGGCCGCCGGAACGGGTCACCGCGGGCGGGCCCTCAGGACAGGGTGGCCACCAGGGCTGCCAGGGATGCGGACCAGGCGCTCGTCGGCGGGGTGCCGTAGCCGACGACCAGGGCCTCCCGCGGCGGCACCGGCGCGTCCGGGTGGGCGTAGCGCGACAGGGTCTCCAGGGCCAGGTCGTGCCAGGCAGCCGCCCGCAGCACCGCGTCCTGCGTCCCCGCCGGGAGGTCCAGCACCGCGTGCAGGCCCGCCGCGATGCCGGACACGGCGACCCGCCCCGCCACCGCCGCCAGCAGCTCGTCCCGGCGGCGCCGGTACCGCAGCCGCATGCCGCGCACGTGGCGGTCGTACGCCCCCGACCGGATGAACTCCGCCAGGGTCAGCTGGTCCAGGGCGCTCGACGCCCAGTCGAACCGCCCCTTCGCCGCGAGTACCTCCTCCAGCAACCCCGGCGGCACCACCATCCAGCCCATCCGCAGCCCCGGCGCCAGGGACTTGCTCGCCGTGCCGAGGTACACCACCCGGTCGGGGTCCAGCCCCTGCAGGGCGCCGACCTGCTGGCGGTCGTAGCGGAACTCCCCGTCGTAGTCGTCCTCCAGGATCAGCCCGCCCGTGGTGCGGGCCCAGTTGACCGCCGCCGCCCGCCGGGACGCGGTCAGCGCCACCCCCGTCGGGAACTGGTGGGCCGGCGTGAGCAGCACCGCACCCGCCTCGCCCGAGGACAGCTCAGGGGTGCACGCCCCCGCCCCGTCCACCGTCAGCGGAGCCGTCCGCAGCCCCGCCCGGGTCAGCAGGTCGCGGTGCACGTCCAGGCTGTACCCCTCCACCGCCACCTCTCGCACCCGGCGCGCCCGCAGCACCGGCGCCAGCAGCGCCAGCGCGTGCACGAAGCCGGAGCACAGCACGATCCGGTCCGGGTCCGCGTACACGCCGCGGGCCCGCGCCAGGTAGCCGGCCAGCGCCTCGCGCAGCTCGGCCCGGCCGCGCGGGTCGAGCCCGTAGCCGAAGGCCTCGTTCGGGGCGTCCGTCAGCGCCCGCCGGGCCGCCGACAGCCAGGCCGCGCGCGGGAACCCGCCCAGGTCCGGGGTGCCGGCCAGCAGGCTGTACGCGGGTCCCCGCCGCGCCGGGGGCCGGACCCGGGCGGCGGCGGTCGCGGACCGGCGGGGCCGGGCGCGCTCCGCGACCCGGGTGCCCGAGCCCTGGCGGGCCGTCAGCCAGCCCTCGGCGACGAGCTCGGCGTACGCCTCCGCGACCGTGTTGCGCGCGATGCCGAGGTCGGCGGCGAGCGACCGCGAGGACGGCAGCCGGGTCCCGGGCGCGAGCCGGCCGCTGCGTGCGGCCTCGCGCAACGCCTCGCTGAGACCGGCCCGCAGGCCACGTCCGGCGGAGAGGTCGAGATGCAGGTCGGCGCCGAAAGTGGCCCACGATTCCGTCATGAACATGGACCATATCGGCGGGCCGCCTGCTCCGTAGGGTGAGGCCATGACCACTCACGAACGCACGGACGAAGCCGGTACCGCCCACGCCCACGAGCACGCCCCCCGCATGAACCTGGCCCAGCAGGTGCCGGACATCTACCGGGCCGTCCTCAACCTGGAGATGGCCACGCGCAAGGGGATGGACCCGGTCCTGCTGGAACTGGTCAAGATCCGCGCCTCGCAGCTCAACCACTGCGCGTTCTGCCTCGACATGCACACCAAGGACGCGCTCGCCGGGGGCGAGAGCGTGCAGCGGATCGTCCAGCTCAGCGCCTGGGAGGAGTCGCGGCACTTCTACACCGAGAAGGAGATCGCCGCGATCGAACTGACCGAGGCGGTGACCGTCCTGACGGACGGTTTCGTGCCCGACGAGGTGTACGGGAAGGCCGCGAAGCACTTCGAGGAGAAGGAGCTCGCCCAGCTGATCGCCGTGATCGCGACGATCAACGTGTGGAACCGCTTCGCCGTCACCACCCGCATGGTCCCCGGCCACTACACGCCGGGCAAGCACGCCTGAGGCAACCCGCAACGGGCGGCGGACGAAGAACGGGGAACGGGGAACGGGAACGGCACAGGCCCCGGTGCACGCTGTGCGCCGGGGCCTGTGCCGTGATCAGGCCCGTGTTCAGATGAGGCCGAGCTCGCGGACCGCGTCGCGCTCCTCGGAGAGCTCCTGCACGGACGCGTCGATGCGCGCACGGGAGAACTCGTTGATGTCCAGGCCCTGGACGATCTCGTACTTGCCGTCCTTGCAGACGACCGGGAAGGAGGAGATGAGACCCTCCGGGACGCCGTAGGAACCGTCCGACGGGATGCCCATGGAGGTCCAGTCGCCCTCGGCGGTGCCGTTGACCCAGGTGTGGATGTGGTCGATGGCGGCGTTGGCGGCGGAGGCGGCCGAGGACGCGCCACGGGCCTCGATGATCGCGGCGCCGCGCTTGGCGACGGTCGGGATGAAGGTGTCGGCCAGCCACGCCTCGTCGCCCACGACCTCGGCGGCGTTCTTGCCGGCGATCTCCGCGTGGAAGATGTCCGGGTACTGGGTGGCGGAGTGGTTGCCCCAGATCGTCAGGCGCTTGATGTCGGAGACGGCGGCACCGGTCTTGGCGGCCAGCTGCGAGATCGCGCGGTTGTGGTCCAGACGGGTCATCGCGGTGAAGCGCTCCGCCGGTACGTCCGGGGCGGCCGACTGGGCGATCAGGGCGTTGGTGTTGGCCGGGTTGCCCACGACGAGGACCTTGATGTCGTCCGCGGCGTGGTCGTTGATGGCCTTGCCCTGCGGCTTGAAGATGCCGCCGTTGGCGGAGAGCAGGTCACCGCGCTCCATGCCCGCGGTGCGGGGGCGGGCGCCGACGAGCAGGGCGACGTTCGCACCCTCGAAGCCCTTGTTCGGGTCGTCGAAGATGTCGATGCCCTTCAGCAGCGGGAAGGCGCAGTCGTCGAGCTCCATGGCCGTGCCCTCGGCGGCCTTCAGGCCCTGGGGGATCTCCAGCAGGCGGAGCTTGACCGGCACGTCCGCGCCGAGCAGGTGACCGGAGGCGATGCGGAAGAGCAGCGCGTAGCCGATCTGGCCGGCGGCGCCGGTGACGGTGACATTCACAGGAGTGCGGGTCATGGCCTTCTCCGTTAGACAGCTGTGGGTGGGGCGTCCCTGCCCCATGTGCTGGCGGACGCCGCTTCCCTGTGAATCTTGACGTGAAGAGACATCCGGCGTCAGGCTATCCGACTCCCAAGGGCCCCAACCCCCCGGTCCGTGTGGTCCGTGGCACACGGACCGGGAGTTCGAAGGCGAGCGGGCGTACACGCCCCCGCAATTCGCCCGTCCGGGTCATCCGGACGGGTGGATCCGGTGGATCCGAAGGGTCCGGCGCGGTCCCCCCGGCCCCGGCGACGCCGGGGCCGGGGCCGGGGCCTCAGCGGACGGTGAAGCGGACCGCGTCCTCCAGGAACGGGATGTCCAGCCACGGCTTGGGCGCGGCTACCACCAGCGCGAGCAGCGTGATCGCCGCGCCCAGCAGCCCGTACGTGATCATGTCCGTGAACCGGGAGCGCACGGCGAGCATGCCCACGTCGGGCAGGGCGCGCCGCAGCACCGCGGCGCCGAGCAGGGCGACGCCGATGACCAGGCAGCCGACCCGCGGCTGGCCCAGCGCGGTGAGCAGCAGCCCGATCGCGGTCGCTGCGAGCACGCTGAGCATCGGCCACTGACGGGCCGCGAGCGCGTCCCCGGGTCCTGCCCGGCCCGCACCCTCGGGGCGGGCCGTGTCCTGGGTGACGGCCGGGAAGCGGCGCGACTTCGACGCCTGCGCCGCCGCCCCCTCGGCGTCGGCATCGGCCGCGGTGCCCGCGGCGGCCCCGGTGTCGGGCTCGGCGTCGTGCTCAGCCCGCACTGGTCGCCGTCCGCTCGGCCGCCTCGACGACGTTGACGAGGAGCTGGGCGCGGGTCATAGGGCCGACGCCGCCCGGGTTCGGGGAGATCCACGCGGCGACCTCGGCGACACCGGGGTGCACATCGCCGACGATCTTGCCGTTCTCGTCGCGGCTGACGCCCACGTCGAGGACGGCGGCGCCGGGCTTGACGTCCTCGGGCTTGACCAGGTGCGGAACGCCGGCCGCCGCGACGACGATGTCGGCGTGGCGCAGGATCCCGGACAGGTCGCGCGTACCGGTGTGGCACAGGGTCACGGTGGCGTTCTCGGACTTGCGGGTCAGCAGCAGGCCGATCGAGCGGCCGACCGTGATGCCGCGGCCGACGACCACGACGTGGGCGCCGTTGATCTCCACGCCGTGGTGGCGCAGCAGCTCGACGATGCCGTACGGGGTGCAGGGCAGCGGCCCCGGCTCGTTCAGGACCAGCCGGCCCAGCGACATCGGGTGCAGGCCGTCGGCGTCCTTCTCCGGGTCCATCAGCTCCAGCACCCGGTTGGTGTCGATGCCCTTGGGCAGCGGGAGTTGGACGATGTAGCCGGTGCAGGCCGGGTCCTCGTTCAGCTCGCGGACGACCGCCTCGATCTCCTCCTGGGTGGCCGTGGCGGGCAGTTCGCGCCGGATGGACTCGATGCCGACCTCGGCGCAGTCCTTGTGCTTTCCGTTGACGTACCAGCGGCTGCCCGGGTCGTCGCCGACCAGCAGGGTGCCGAGTCCGGGGGTGACGCCCCGGGCCTTGAGGGCCGCCACACGGGCGGTCAGTTCGGACTTGATCGCGGCCGCGGTGGCCTTGCCGTCGAGAATCTGGGCGGTCATGCGTCCATCCTCCCGGATGGGGCGGCCCCGGTTCCACTCAAGGGGTCCACCGAACGGTCACAGGCGTGAACCAATCGTTGCACTTGCACAACAAGTGACGGTGCGGTCGCAATAGCCGCTGGACAAGTCGGGCCCGGTCGGCCGACGATGAGCAAAAGAGTGCCGCGGGCAGTGCCGGGGGGCGGGCCGCAACAGCAGTACCACCTCCGTGCGTGCCGTGCGTCCCCGCACTTCCACGGAGGAACACCCCAAGATGAGTTTCGGTGACCCGAACAACCCGTACGGGCAGCAGCCGCAGGGCCAGCCCGGTTACGGCTACCCGCAGCAGCCCCAGCAGGGCTACCCGCAGCAGGGCGGCTACGCCTACCCGCAGCAGCCCCAGCAGGGCTACCCGGCCTACCCGGCCGGCCCCGGCGGCTACCCGGGCATGCCGATGCAGATGCCCGGCCTGCTGAAGACCGCGCGTGTGTTCCTCTACATCATCGCGGGCATCCAGCTGCTCGTCGGCGTCTTCGCCCTCCTGGGCGCCGCCTTCGTCTCCAGCAGCGACTCCCTCGGCAGCAGCTCCAGCGCCGACACGGCGGCCGGCCTGATCGCGGTCATCGCCCTGGTCTCCATCGTGTTCGCCGTGTGGGCGATCGTGCTCGCCGCGAAGTTCGCCAAGGGCGGCAACGGCGTGCGCATCACGACGATCGTCTACTCCGTGCTGTTCCTCCTGAGCAGCCTGGGCAACTTCGCCAACCTCGCCGGCAGCGAGGCCAACCCCGGCTCCGCCGTGGGCGGCGTCATCGGCCTCGGCGTCGGCGTGCTGATCCTCGTCGCCGCCGTCAACAAGGACTCGGTCGCCTGGTTCAACCGCCCGCGGTACTGAGCCGGGCGGGGATTCCCCGTACGCAGGCAAGTGGCAAGAGCGGCGAAGGCCGCGTCCCGCAGTGGTGCGGGGCGCGGCCTTCGCCGTGTGCGGCGCCGCTCAGTGGAAGAAGTGGCGGGTGCCGGTGAAGTACATGGTCACGCCCGCCGCCTTCGCGGCCTCGACGACCTGCTCGTCGCGGACCGAACCACCCGGCTGGACCACGGCCTTGACGCCCGCCGCGGTCAGGATCTCCAGCCCGTCCGGGAACGGGAAGAAGGCGTCGGACGCGGCGTACGAGCCCTGCGCGCGCTCGGCGCCGGCCCGCTCGACGGCCAGCTTGGCGGAGTCCACGCGGTTGACCTGGCCCATGCCGACGCCCACCGAGGCGCCGTCCTTGGCGAGCAGGATGGCGTTGGACTTCACGGCCCGGCAGGCCTTCCACGCGAAGGCGAGCTCGGCGAGCTCCTGCGGGTCGAGGGCCTCGCCGGTGGCCAGCGTCCAGTTCTTCGGGTCGTCGCCCTCGGCCTGGAACACGTCGCTCTGCTGGAGCACGGCGCCGCCCGAGATCGGCTTGAGGTCGCCGGGCTGGTGCGGGCTGCCGTCGACGCGCAGCACGCGGATGTTCTTCTTCTTGGCCAGGACCGCGACCGCGCCCTCCTCGTAGGCCGGGGCGGCGATGACCTCGGTGAAGATCTCCGCGACCTGCTCGGCGAGCTGGACGGTCACCGGGCGGTTGACGGCGATGACGCCGCCGAAGGCCGACAGCGGGTCGCAGGCGTGGGCCTTGCGGTGCGCCTCGGCGACGTCCGCGCCGACGGCGATGCCGCACGGGTTGGCGTGCTTGATGATCGCGACGCAGGGCTCGTCGTGATCGTAGGCGGCCCGGCGGGCGGCCTCGGTGTCCACGTAGTTGTTGAAGGACATCTCCTTGCCGTGCAGCTGCTCGGCGTTGGCGAGCCCGCCCGGCTGCCCGTCCGAGTAGAGGGCCGCGGCCTGGTGCGGGTTCTCGCCGTAGCGCAGGACGGCCTTGCGGTCCCAGGCGCCGGCCAGGAACTCGGGCAGCACGGCCTCCGGCTCCGGGGCGTACGAGCCGGTGAACCAGGAGGCGACGGCGACGTCGTACGCGGCGGTGTGCTGGAAGGCCTCGGCCGCCAGCCGCTTGCGGGCGTCGAGGTCGAAGCCGCCGGCCCGGGCGGCCGCGAGGACGTCGGCGTACCGGGCCGGGCTGGTGACGACGGCGACGGACGGGTGGTTCTTCGCGGCGGCGCGCACCATGGACGGGCCGCCGATGTCGATCTGCTCGACGCACTCGTCGGGGGTGGCGCCCGAGGCGACGGTCTCCCGGAACGGGTAGAGGTTGACGACCACCAGGTCGAACGGCTCGACGCCCAGCTCGGCGAGCTGCTCGCGGTGGCTGTCGAGGCGCAGGTCGGCGAGGATGCCGGCGTGGACGCGCGGGTGCAGGGTCTTGACGCGGCCGTCGAGGCACTCGGGGAACCCGGTCAGCTCCTCGACCTTGGTGACGGGCACGCCGGCGTCGGCGATCCGGGAGGCGGTGGAGCCGGTGGAGACGAGGGAGACACCCGCCTCGTGCAGGCCGCGGGCCAGCTCTTCCAGTCCCGTCTTGTCGTAGACGCTGACGAGGGCGCGCCGGATCGGTCGCTTCGACGAGGTGGTGCTGCTCTCTGCGGCGGTCACTGGATTGTTACCTTTCGTCCCTCAATGCGGTAGCCGTGCCGGGCCAGGCGCCCCACGACGTCGACGAGCAGCTGGCGCTCGACTTCCTTGATGCGCTCATGGAGAGCGGCTTCGTCGTCCTCGTCCCTGACCTCGACCACACCCTGGGCGATGATCGGTCCGGTGTCCACGCCTGCATCCACGAAGTGGACCGTGCAGCCGGTGACCTTCACGCCGTACGCCAGGGCGTCCCGGACGCCGTGGGCTCCGGCGAAGGAAGGGAGGAGGGCGGGATGGGTGTTGACGATGCGACCGCCGAAGCGGTCGAGGAACGCCTTGCCCAGAATCTTCATGAACCCGGCGGACACGACGAGGTCCGGCGCGTACGCGTCGGTCGCCTCGGTCAGCGCGGCGTCCCACTCGGCGCGGCTCGGGTGGTCCTTGACCGGGCACACGAAGGTGGGGATCCCGGCCTTCTCGGCCCGCTCGAGGCCGGCGATGTCGTGGCGGTCGGCCCCCACGGCGACGACTTCGGCCCCGAAGCCCTCGGCTCCGCCGGGATGGGCGTCGATGGCGTCGAGCAGGGCCTGGAGGTTGGTGCCGGAACCGGAGACCAGCACGACCAGGCGGGAGGCGGCCATGGGAGGCCCTTTCTCACGGAGATCGTCGTTCGTCTTGTGTGGTCATACAAAACTTCGTTGCCCTGTTTTACGGGGGACCCTACGAAGCCACCGACCGCACGCAACGATACCGGCACACGGGACAGCCCCCACGGGACGGGGGCACGGCCGAGGGGTAGCGTCTGGGATACAAGCCGCGAACGGCGCGGTGCGAGGGGGGCCGCGCATCCCCCCGACACACCGCGCACGACCACCCGCGACGCATTTCGACACCGCCGCCCCGGCCCCGGCCGGACGTGGCCGGCGTCCACGACACAGGGGAAGTAACGCACTCGATGCCGGACCGCCGCCAGCCCGACTCCTCCACCGACGACAACCCCTTCGCGGCTCCCCCGGAGGGCCGGCCCGACCAGCCGTGGCAGCCGCGTCGCGGCGGCGACGGCGGCCCCGGCAAGGACCCGGCCGGGCCGGGCG
>NZ_JACBGN010000104.1 GCF_013401435.1 Streptomyces sp. BR123 | reverse complement strand
CCGCGTCACCGGCCACAAGGAAGGCAACACCGTTTTCAGCTGCCTGAGCGGGGCCCCGGGCGCGGCGGAGTGAGTGGGCCGCCCCCCGCCGCACCCGCCCCCGAGCGGCTCCCGACGGCCGGGGCCGCCCCGTACGGCCCCCCGGCCGCCCGGCGGATCCTGGTCACCGGATCCACCGGCTTCATCGGCGGCCGGGTCGCCGCCGCCGCCCGTATGCTCCCCGGCGCCCGACTCGTCCTGGCGGGGCGTTCGACCGGCCCGGACGAAAGCGATCCCGCGGTCCGGTACGTCCACGCCGACCTCGCCGACCCGGCCGGCCTGCACGGCCTGTGCGAGGGCGTCGACACCGTGCTCCACTGCGCCGCGCAGGTCGGCGGCGCGGAGCACTCGGCCCGGGCGGTCAACGAGGAGGGCACCCGGGCCCTGCTGGCCGAGGCCGAACGCGCCGGAGTCCGCCGCTTCGTGCAGGTCAGCACCGCCTCCGTGTACGGCCGGGGGATCTTCCGCAACGCCGGGCCCGAGCACCTCCCCGTCGCGCCGCTCTCGCCCACCAGCCGGACCCGCGCCGCCGCCGAGCGGCTCGTGCTCGCGGCCGGCGGGACGGTGCTGCGCCCCCACCTGGTCATCGGCGCCGGCGACCGCTGGGTGGTGCCGGGCCTGGTCCGCCTCCACCGGCGGCTCGCGGCCTCCGTCGACGGCTGGCAGGCGCGGATGTCGGTGGTCGACGTCGACGACCTCGCCCGTGCCGCGACCGCCGTCGCCGTCGCCCCCCGGGACACCTCCGGCGTCTGGCACCCCAACCACCCCGAACCGGTCGGCTGCGCCCGGATCTTCGACGCGCTGGTACGCCTGCTCGGCCTGCCCGCGGGCGCCGGTGACATCGAAGCCGGTGAGGCCCGCCGCCGCCTCGCCGGTGACCCGGTCCTGCTCCACCACCTCGCCATGCTGACCACCGACCACTGGTTCGACAGCTCCCGGCTCTGGCGGGAGACCGGCTGCCCGGCCGGCAGCAGATTCGAGGAGAGCCTCGCCCGCCACGCCCCGTGGTACCGCGAGCACCTCGGGACGGGCGTCCGGGGCCGGCCGGGCCGGACGTAATCCGGGACGGTCTCTCAGAGGATCGTGAACCCGCCGTCGACCACCAGGGTCGACCCCGTGACGAAGGACGCCCGGTCGCTGCACAGCCACGCAGCGGCCTCGGCGATCTCCTCCGGCTCGGCGGTCCGGGGCTGCGGCGTGGCCCGGTGCAGCATCTCCTCGGCCTCCGGGTTCTGCTCGAACCAGTCCGCCACCATCTCGCTGCGGGTCGTGCCGGGGGCGATCGCGTTGACCCGGATGCCCCGGCCGCCGTACTCGGCGGCAGCCGCCTTGGTCAGGCCGATCACGGCGTGCTTGGACACCACGTACGGCGCGGCGACCGGAGTGGCGACCAGCCCGCCGGTGCTGCTGGTGTTGACGATCGAACCGCCCGCGCCGGAGTCGAGCATCGCCGCGATCTCCGGGCGCAGGCAGTTGAACACCCCTCGCACGTTGGTGTCCATGATGTCGTCGTAGACGCGGTCGTCCATCAGGTGCAGCGGCGTGCGGCCGACCCCGTAGCCGGCGTTGTTGAACGCGGCGTCGAGCCTGCCGAAACGTTCCACCGTGAACTCCACGGCACGCACCGCGTCCTCGGACCGGGTCACGTCGGCGACCACGTACGCGGCACGGGCGCCCTGCGCCCGCAGCTCGTCCACCAGGCCGGCCAGCCGGTCCTCGCGGCGGGCGGTGACCACCACCGCCGCGCCCTCCCTGGCGAACACCCGTGCCGCGGCGGCGCCGATGCCGCTGCTGGCTCCGGTGATCAGTACGGTCCTGTCGGCCAGAATTCCTTGTCGATCAGTCATTTCCGGAGTCTTTCATCCGATGATCATGCTCCGGCGGGCGGGTGGCCGGCGCAGCGGCCGACACAGCGGGCCGGACACCCGCCCGCCGAAAAGACCGGCACCCGGCCGCGCCCCCGGGGGTCGGGGCGTACGGCCGGGTGCCGGCTGCGGGCGGCGGCGCCGATCACATCGGATCGATGTCCGCCGTCCCGCCGTCGACCCGGATCCACCGGGTGATCTGGAGGTCCCGCAGGAACGCCAGGTCGTGGCTGACCACGACGAGCGCGCCCTGGTAGGACTGCAGGGCCTGGGTGAGCTGCTGCACGCTCGCCAGGTCCAGGTTGTTGGTCGGCTCGTCGAGCAGCAGCAGCTGCGGCGCGGGGTCGGCCAGCAGCAGCGCAGCCAGCGTCGCCCGGAACCGCTCGCCGCCCGAGAGGGTACCGACCAGTTGGTCCGCCTTCCGTCCGCGGAAGAGGAAGCGGGCCAGGCGGGAGCGGATGGCGTTGTCGGTGGCCCCGGGAGCGAACCGGCCGACGTTCTGCGCCACCGTCAGCTCCTCGTCGAGCAGGTCGAGCCGCTGCGGGAGGTAGCGCATCGGGACGGCGGCCTTCACCTCGCCCGCCACCGGGGGGATCTCGCCGACGACCGTGCGCAGCAGCGTGCTCTTGCCCGCTCCGTTGCGTCCCACCAGGGCGATCCGCTCCGGCCCCCGCACCTCGAAGTGAGCCCGGCCGCCGAAGCGGAGTTCGACGTCGCGCAGAGTGAGGACGGTGCGGCCCGCGGGTACCGAGGTCTCGGGCAGGTCGACCCGGATCTCCCGGTCGTCGCGCACCGCCTCCTCGGCCTCGGTCAGCCGCTCCTTGGCCTCCTCCAGGCGCTCCAGGTGCATGTTGCGGTGCTTGCCCGCGGCCACCTGGGCCTGGCGCTTGCGCTCCTTCATCACCACCTTGGGCTCGCGCTTGTTCTCGTACATCTTGTTGCCGTAGCGGACGCGGCGGTCCAGCTTGATCCGCGCGTCGGCCAGCTCCCGCTTCTGGCGGCGGACGTCGGATTCGGCCACGCGCACCATGCGCTCGGCCGCCTCCTGCTCCACGGCCAGGGCCTCCTCGTAGTCGCTGAAGTTGCCGCCGTACCAGCGCACCTCGCCGCTGCGCAGGTCGGCGATCTGGTCCACCAGGTCGAGCAGTTCCCGGTCGTGGCTGACGATCACCATCGAGCCCTTCCAGGAGCCGACCGCCTCGTAGAGCCGGCGGCGCGCCTCCAGGTCGAGGTTGTTGGTCGGCTCGTCGAGCAGCAGCACGTCGGGACGGCGCAGGAACTGGGCCGCCAGGCAGAGCAGGACGGACTCCCCGCCGGACAGTTCGCCGATCCGGCGATCCAGCGTGACGTGCGTCAGCCCCAGCTTGTCCAGCGTCGCCCGGGCGCGCTCCTCGACGTCCCAGTCGTCACCGATCACGGTGTACAGCTCCTCGGAGGTGTCGCCGCCCTCGATCGCGTCGATGGCGGCGCGGATCTCCGCGATGCCCAGCGCCTGCTCGACCCGGACCTCCGGCTCCAGCACGACGTTCTGCGGCAGGTAGCCGAGTTCGCCGGTCACCTTGACCGAGCCGCCGCTCGGCTTGAGCCGACCGGCCATCAGCCGGAGCAGGGTGGACTTGCCCGAGCCGTTGACGCCGATCAGCCCGGTCCGGCCGGTGCCCACGACGAGGGAGAAGTCGGTGAACACCGGGGTCCCGTCGGGCCAGGCGAAGGAGAGGTCGGTGCAGACGACGGATGTGTTGGTCAAGGTCATGAGGCCTCCTGAAGTCATGTCTGTCCCGGGACGGCGGGACGGCGGTCGCGGGCGGACGCCGTCGGCCCCGCGGCGTGCGGGTGACGGATCGTCTGGTGGCGGGCCGGAAGCGGCTCGCCGTCGGGAGCGCTGCCCGCACACCTCCGGGGGCGCGGGCACCACATGACTTCAGAAGAGCAACGGCCTTCTCCCATGAACGGCAGCAGTTCTTCTACAGCGTATACCTATTGGCGCCCGAGCGCTCCACCATTCGGATGCACCGTCAGCCGACCGCCGATGGGCGGCGGTCGGGGCCGCGCACAGCCCCGGCGTCCCGGACGCCACTCTAAAACAGACCGACTGGTCTCTGAACCACAAACCGTATAGTCTGTTTTTATTGCAGGGGGCGGCGGCACTCGCCGGCCCCAGGGCCCCATGCTGGGCAAAGAACAGGGGAGACGGCGTGGACATCGACGTGCTGGGATCGCTGACCGTACGAGAGGGCGGGGCGGCCGTGGCCCTGACCGCCCCCAAACCGCGCCAACTGCTCGCCGTCCTGGCGATGCACGCGGACCGGACGGTGCCGGTGCCGCTCCTGATCGAGGAACTGTGGGGCGGCCGGCCCCCGCGGTCGGCCCGCAACACCCTCCAGACCTACATCCTCCAGCTCCGCGAACTGATCGGCCAGGCGCTGCGGCTCGCCGGCGACCCGTACGACGCCAAGCGGGTCCTCGCCACCGAGCCCGACGGCTACCGCCTCGACACCAGAGGCGGCGCCGTGGACGCCCACGAGTTCGAGCGCCGGGCCGCCGCCGGCTACCGGGCGATGGCCCAGGAGGACTTCGCCACCGCCTCCCGGCGCCTGCGCGACGCGCTCGCCCTGTGGCAGGGACCGGCCTTCGCCGGCATACGCGCCGGCGCACTGCTCGAGATGGAGATCCGCCGCCTCGAAGAGGCCCGGCTGTGCGCCCTCGACCAGCGCATCGAGGCCGACCTGCGGCTCGGCCGCCACCGGGAACTGGTCGGCGAGCTGACCGTCCTGACGTCCCGGCACCGCATGCACGAGTCGCTGCACCGCCAGCTGATGATCGCGCTCCACCGCTCGGGCCGGCGCGGCGAGGCACTCGCCGCCTACCAGCGGCTGCGCATGACGCTCGTCCGCGACCTGGGCCTGGAGCCCTCACCGGCCCTGCGCCGCCTCCAGCAGTCGATGCTCGCGTCCGGACCGGAGCGGGAGGCCGTCGAACCGGCCTGGGGGCGGCTCGCCCACGCGGGCTGAGCGGATCCGGTTCCCCGAACGGACCGGATCCCCGACCAAGAGAAAGGAGACCTGCGATGCAGGAGAGATCGGTGATCACCTGCCGGAGGCTGGTGACCGCCGCAGCGGAGATGTTCGACCGGAAGGGCTACGTGAACGCGACCCTGGGTGAGATCACCGGTGCGGCACGGGTCACCAAGGGGGCCCTGTACTTCCACTTCGCCTCCAAAGGCGATCTGGCCCACGCCGTACAGACCCGCGGCTGCACCCTGCTGGCCGAGTCGGTCGACCGGCTCGCCGCCGGCAGCGGCTCACCGCTGCAGACACTGATCGACTTCACCCACTGGCTGGCCCGGGGGCTGCGCGAGGAGGCCGCCCTGCGCGCCAACTTCCGCCTCAGCAGGGACCTGCGCGGCGAGGAGACGGCCGGCGGTGACTTCACCCGGGCGTGGATGACCACCGCCTGGTCGCTGCTCGACCGGGCCGGGGCGGCCGGGGAGCTGCAGGACGGCGCCGACCGCACCGGCCCGCAGACACTGCTCGCCGCGGCGGTGGCCGGCATCGAACTGCTCGCCGCCACCGACATGCCCGACGAGGAACTCACCGCACGGGTGGCCGCCCTGTGGGACCTCGCCCTGCCCGGCCTGGTCGGGCCGTCCGGGCGGACCGCCTTCCGTACGACTCCCCCCTGAGAGGGAGCCCCGCCCCGCATCTGGTCCTTTCGGGGGATCGGGCCCCGGCCGGTCCCCATTCCGGCGGAGCGGGAACCGCGGGAGGCCCCCCGGATGGTCCTTCGGGACCACCCGCAAATCCATTGCCGCGAGCGATGGTCCGGAATCCGTGGCGCCACCAGAATTCCCTTGTACCCAAACCGGGTTGGAATCCTGAAGACCGTGGAGACGTGCTGTGCCCGACGCTGCTCCGGTTGCGAAGACGAAGAAGGACAAGCGCTCCGAGAACGTGCTGTCGCGCGCCGGCGGAGCCGGGGAGGTAATTCCCCGGGACCGGCGAGCGGCGTTTCTCGAGCAGATGATGCTCTCCCGCGAATGCGACCGGCGTTCCGGGATCGTTCTGCGGCAGGGCCAGGCGTGGTTCCACATCTCGTCGGCCGGCCACGAGGCCCTCGCAGCCCTGTGCGAACTGCTGGAACCCGAGGACCTGATCTTCCCCCACTACCGCGACCGCACCCTGATGCTGGCGCGCGGAATGGACGCCGAAGGACAGGCCCGCGACCTCATGGCCAAAGGCGGATCGCATTCCGCCGGACGCAATATGAGTTCGCACTTCAGCCACCGCCCGGGAAATGTCTTCTCGCTCGCCAGCCCGACCGGAAGCCAGTGCCTGCCCGCCGCCGGCGCAGCCTGGGCGGCCGTACTGCGCGGCGAGAAGCAGGTCGTCGTCTGCTCCATCGGCGATGCCTCGACCCGCCAGGGAGAATTCTTCGAAGCAGTCGCCTTCGCGGTCGAACGGAAACTCCCGGTCGTCTTCCTCGTCTCCGACAACCGCTACGGGATCAGCACCCCGACCGACGGCCTCTCGCCGCAGCGGCTCGGCCTGATGCCGGACGCGATCACCAGGGTCGTCGACGGGTCGGACCCGGACGCCGTCCACGCCGCCGCGGCCGCCGTGCTGCCGGACGTCCGCGCCGGCCGGGGCCCGGCCGTGCTGTGGTGCCGGCTGGACCGGCTCGACTCGCACACCTCCTCCGACGACCAGCGGCTCTACCGGATGAAGGACGAACTGGCCGCCATGCGCGACCCGGTGGCCATCTTCACCGACCGACTGGAATCCGAGGGGACGATCACCCCCGGCTGGGCGGACCAGGTCCGGGCCCGGCTCGCCGACGAGGTCGAGGAGGTCTTCGACCGTGTGGCCGGGGAACCCTCCGCCGACCCCGGCCAGGTGATGGACCACCTGTTCGCGGCGGCCGACGAGCAGCCGGCCGCCCCCGCCGGCACCCGCCCCTGCGGCGGAACGATGGTCGAGGCGGTGAACCGAGCCCTGCGCACCGGGCTGGAGAGCGACCCGGCGCTGGTCCTGTTCGGCGAGGACATCGAGGACCCCAAGGGCGGCGTCTTCGGATTCACCAAGGGCCTCGGCACCCTCGCCGGACCCCGGATGACCAACTCCCCGCTCGCCGAGGCCACCATCGTCGGCGCCGCCGTCGGGCTGGCCGCCGCCGGCATGCGGCCGGTGGTCGAGCTCCAGTTCGTCGACTTCGCCGGACCTGCCTGGAACCAGATCGCCTCCCAGCTGACCACCCTGCGCTGGCGGACCGCCTCCGCCTGGCGCTGCCCCGTCGTGATCTACGCCCCCTGGGGCGGCTACCTTCCGGGCGGCGGGATCTGGCACAGCCAGAGCAACGAGAGCCTGTTCACCCACCTGCCCGGTCTGCGGGTGGTCGTGCCCTCCACCCCCGAGGACACCGAGGCGGTCTTCCTGGAGTCCTTCGCATCCCCCGACCCGACGCTGATCCTGCTCCCCAAGCACCTGATGCGCCGCCAGCACCCGCCGCAGACCGGAGCGGCACCCGCCCGGGGCGCCCGGCTGCTGCGCACCGGAGCCGACGTCACGGTCGCCACCTGGGGCAACGGCACCGAACTGGCCGCCGAGGCGGCGGACCGGCTGGCCGCCGAGGGTGTCGGCACCGAGGTGATCGACCTGCGCTGGCTGACCCCGCTCGACCGGGAGGCGGTCGCCGCCTCCGTCCGGCGGACGGGCCGCCTGGTGGTGGTCCAGGAGGACAACCGCACCAGCAGCTTCGGCGCCACCGTCCTCGCCGACCTCCTCGGCAGCGACGACGAGTTCTACTCGCTGCTCGCGCCGCCCCGGCTCGTCTCCCGCCGGGACGTCCACATCCCCTTCCACCCCGACCTGGAGAGCGCCGTGCTGCCCGCGGCGGACGACGTGGTCGCGGCCATCCGATCGGTGCTGGCATGAGCGAGAAGAAGACAACGACCACGCTGACCGTCCCGCGACTGGGGGAGGGGATCGTCGAGGTCCTGATCCTCCGTCTGCTGAAGCAGCCCGGCGACCTCGTCGCCAAGGACGAACTGCTCTACGAGATGGAGCACGACAAGGCGTCCCTCGAAATCGAGTCGCCGACGGCCGGCAGGCTGGGCGCCTGGCTGGTCGAGGAGGGCCAGCGAGTGCCGGTCGGCGGAGCCGTCGCCGAGATCGAGCCGGTCGCCGAGCCCGCCGGGCCCGCCGGGCCGGGCGCAGCCGCAGACGGTGCCGGCACGGCCCCCGCACCCGCGCAGGGCGCGTCCCCCGCCGGACCGCCCGGACGGTCCCGGACCGGCACCGTCCGCATCCCGCCCCGCACCCGGGCCCACGCCCGTCGGCTGGGCCTGGACGAGGCGGTTCTGGCGACGCTGGTCCCGGCCCGGGGGCGGAGCCTGATGCCGGCCGACCTGGAACGCCACGTCGCCGACGGCGCCGCCACCCCCGAGCCGCAGCAGGCCCGGCCTCCGGCCCCGGTCGAGGCCCCGGGCGAGGCCCCGGTCGAGGCACCGGCTTCCGTCCCGGCCCCGGTCGAGGCTGCGAAGCCCGCCGCCGCGGCGCCGCTCACCGGCGCCGGCCACGGCTTCACCGACCTCCCCGTCAGCCCGCGCCAGAAGGAGCTCAACCGGGCGCTGCGCTCCGGCACCGGTGACGTGGTGCCCGCCGTGGTGGCCACCGAGGTCCGGGAGGAACTCCTCACGAGCGCGCTGCGCGCCCGCCGCGCCGCCGGCGACGGCCGGAACTTCACCACCGCCTTCCAGGTCTTCGCACACCTCGCTGCCCGCGTCGCGGCCGGCTTCCCGTTCCTGAGGTCGCGCCGCCTGGGTGAGGACCACCTGCGCGTCTTCGACCACGTCGACCTGGGTATCGCCTGTGCCGGTGAGGACGGCGACCTGACGATCGGCGTGGTGCGCGGCGCCGACGTGCTGGACTCCGGCCGGTTCGACGAGCGCTACGCCGACGCCGTCGAGCGCGCCCTCGGCGGCGAGTCCCAGGCCGACGGCCGGGTCACCCTGATGCTCTCCCACCTCGGCGACCAGGGCGCGACCTTCGCCGTCCCCGTCGTCGTGCCGCCCGCCGCCGCGACGCTGTTCCTCGGAGCACCGTCCGGCAGCGGGCCCAAGGCGGTCCGCCGGATCGTCCTGGCCTTCGACCACACCGTGTTCAACGGCCAGGAGGCCGCGCGCTTCCTGGACGCACTGCGGGCCGAGCTCGCGCAGGCCGGCGAACCGGAGACACCCGTCCCGACCGCGACGGCCGACCGGACGGCCGACGGACAGCAGGCCCGGGAGGTCCGGGAGAGCGCGCTGGAGCGGCTCACGGCGCTCGCGAGCGACGTGGCCGAACACCCGGTGGACCCCGACCGCCCGCTCGGCGAGCAGGGCATCGACTCGGCCAAGGCACTGCGCCTGACCCGCGAAGCGGGCCGGATCTTCGGGACCAGGCTGCCCGCCACCGCGATCTGGAAGTACCCGACCCTGCGGGCCCTGGCCGAGTTGCTCCCGGAGACCGCACCCGGCGCCGCGGCGCCGACCGCGTCCGCGCCGGTCGAGTCCGCGCCGACCGCGTCCGCACCGGTCGAGTCGGCGCCGGTCGAGTCCGCGCCGGTTCCGGGGGCCGCTCCGGCGGCGGAAACCCGCGAGGGCGGGGACGATGTCCGGGGTGCCGTCGCCGTCATCGGCATGGCCTGCCGCGTCCCGGGCGCCGACGACGTGGACGCGTTCTGGTCCCTGCTGGCCGACGGCGGCTGCCGGATCGAGCCGGTGCCCGCGGGCCGCTTCGCCGGCTCCCCGGCCGGGGACCCGGCCGCCGCGCCGCGGGCCGGGCTGCTGGACCGGATCGACCTGTTCGACGCCCGATTCTTCTCCGTCACCCCGCGCCAGGCCGCCTCGATGGACCCGCAGCAGCGGGCGCTGCTCGAACTGAGCTGGCATGCCCTGGAGCACGCGGCCCTCGACCCCGGCGACCTGGCCGGCACGCCGGTCGGCGTGTTCGCCGCCGCGTGCAGCTACGACTACCGCGAGCAGCTGGTGGAGCGGGACGCCGCCGACGGGTACGCCACCGTCGGCACCTTCCCCGCCTTCCTCGCCAACCGGATCTCCCACACCTACGACTTCACCGGGCCGAGCATCACCGTCGACACCGCCTGCTCGGGCGCGCTCACCGCCCTCTCGCTCGCCGAGCGGGCGATCCGCTCGGGAGACTGCGAGATCGCCCTCGCGGGCGCCGCCAACCTGCTGAGCAACGGCTTCAACAACGAGGCGTACCGGCGCGCCGGCATGCTCTCCCCCCAGGGGACCAGCCTGGTGTTCGACCGCGGAGCCGACGGGTTCGTCCGCGGCGAGGGCGCCGGCTGGGTGGTGCTCAAGCGGCTCGACCGGGCGATCGCGGACGGCGACCCGGTGCTGGCCGTGCTGCGGGCGACCGCCGTCAACCACGGCGGCCGCGCCGCCGCCCTGACCGCCCCCAACCCCCGCGCCCAGGCCGCCCTGGTGCGCACCGCCCTGGACCGGGCCGGTCTGCAGGCCGGAGACCTGGGCTTCCTGGAGGCGCACGGCACCGGCACCCCGCTCGGCGACCCGATCGAGATCGACGCCGTCCGGGAGGTGCTGGACGGCGGCGCCGAGGGCCCGGTCACCCGTGCCGCCGGCCCGCTGGACCGGCTGTGGGTCGGCTCGGCCAAGGCGAACATCGGGCACCTGGAGGGCGCGTCCGGCCTCGCCGGCCTGATCAAGGCCGTCCAGGTGCTGCGGAACGAACTGATCCCCGGAACGCCGAACTTCACCGAGCTCAACCCGCACATCGACCTCGCAGGCACCCCGCTCACGGTCGCCGACCGCCCGGTCCGCTGGCCTCGGGTCGACGGGTCCCCGCGCCGGGCCGCGGTCAGCGCCTTCGGCTTCGGCGGCAGCAACGCGCACGCCGTCCTGGAGGAGGCCCCGGCCCTCGCCGGCGCAGGCGCGGCGGGCGGGAACGGCGCACCGCTGGCCGTCCCGCTGTCGGCCGCCACCGCGCGGTCCCTCGCCCGGCTGGCCGGCGACCTGGCCGACCGGATCGGGCGGGAGCCGTCCGACCTGCGGCAGATCGCCTGGACGCTGCAGAGCGGCCGGCGCGCACTGGCCGAGCGGATGCTCGTCGTCGCCCGCGACACCGGCGAACTGGCCGGTGCAGCGAGGGCGTTCGCCGCGGGGGAGGCCCACCCGGCGACCGCCACCGCCGGGCGCACGGACGCCCTCGCCGCCCTGGCCGACGACCGGGCCCGCACCGCCCTGCTGGAGTGGCTCGCCGGCGGCACCGCCGACTGGGCGGAGCTGTGGACCGGCGGGCAGCCGCCCCGGCGGATCCCGCTCGTGCCCTACCCGTTCGAGCGCGAGCCGTACTGGCTGCCCGGCGAGCCCGCGGCCCGTCCCGAGCCGACGGCCACCGCCCCGTCCGGTCCCGTGGCGACGGCCGCCGCCGTGACCGGCGGACCCGCGGACGCGCTCGTACTGCCCGCCGACCACCCCCTGGCCGAGCACCGTGTGGCCGGCCGGGCCGTCGCACCCGGCGCCCTGCTGGTCGACGCGCTCGCAGGCGGCGGACCGGTCGCCCTGCGCGGCGTCCGCTTCCTGAGCCCCGTCCCGTTCGACGCCGGCCTGCGCCTGCAGCGCGGCACCGCCGACGGCCACGGCCGCACGGCCGTCACCGTCACCCGCGACGGCCACGTCCACGCCAGGGCCGCCGCCGACCCCGGGACCCCGGAGCCGCTGGCGGCCGGCGACCGCACCCTCACCGGCGGCACCCCGGTCGACCTCGCCGGTGTACTGCACCGCGCCGGCATCGACGTCGGCCCCGCCTACCACGCCGTCACCGGCCTGGTGCGGTCCCTCGACTGGGCGATCGGTCGGCTGACCCCGCCCGCCGGCGACCCGCTGACCCGCCGG
Organism: Streptomyces sp. BR123; assembly: GCF_013401435.1. GTDB lineage: Bacteria > Actinomycetota > Actinomycetes > Streptomycetales > Streptomycetaceae > Streptomyces. Next base: position 11,187 of record NZ_JACBGN010000104.1, on the reverse strand, counting down.
GTCGGCTGGCTCGACGCCGCCCTGCAGGCCGCCTGCGCACTCACCGCCCCCGGCCGCAGCCTGATGGCCGCCGCCATCGGCCGAGTGGCCTGGAGCGGTGAACTGCCCGACCGCGCCCACCTGGTGCTGCACCTCGTGGAGGACGCACCCGGCCACGTCCTGGTGGACCTGGACGCCGTCACCGAGGACGGCCGGGCCGTCCTGCGGGTCCGCGGCCTGCGCCTGGTGCAGGCGCCGGCCGCACCCGCACCGGCCGCCGCCGACGGCGACCCGATCCGCGTGCTGTCGCCGGTCTGGGCCGACGAGAGCACCCCCGGCCCTGCCCCGGCCGACACCGGAACCCGCACCGTCGTGCTGTACGACCGGCACACCGAGCGGGCCGCCGACGGCCTGCGCGGGACCCTGCTCCCGGTGGGCCCGGACGGCGTCGACCGCGAACGCCTCGGCACGGCCGTCCGCGCCGCCGCCGGATCCCCCCTCGCGGTGACCCTCCTCGTCGGCGGCTGCCGGTGGACGGAGGACACCGCCGGCGTCACGGCGCTGCGCCACTGGCTCACCGCGCTGCTGACGACCGCCCAGGTCCTCGCGGAGAGCGGCGCACCCGCCGAGGTGCGGCTGCTGACCACCGGCCTCGGAGCCCCCGACGGCGAGTCCCCGGCCGCCGGCGCCTCGCTCCAGGGCGCGCTCCTCGGAGCACTGCGCACCCTGCCCCTGGAGGTGCCCGCCGTCACCGCCGCCGCCGTCGACCTGCCCGCCGACGCGCTCCGCGGCGCCGCCGGCGACCTTCCGGCCGCCGCCCTGGCCGAGCCCTGCGGCCGGGCCGTCCCCCTGGTCGCGCTGCGCGGCGCCCGCCGCCTGCGCCAGGTGTTCGCCGAGCGCCCGCTGCCCGACGGGGCCCGCGGATTCCGCCCCGGCGGGGTGTACGTGGTGTTCGGAGGCGCCGGCGGGATCGGCGGGGAGGTCGCCCGCCATCTCGCCGCCCGCTACCGCGCCTCGCTGCTGCTCGTCGGCCGCTCGGCCGAGGGCGAGGACGTCCGGGCCCTGCTGGACGACCTGCGGGCAGCCGGCGGGCAGGCCCACTACCACCGCGGAGACGTCACCGACGCCGGCGACGTGGCAGCCGCACTCGACCGCTGCCGCACCGCCTTCGGCGAGCCCGACGGCCTGCTGCACAGCGTCGGCTCGGTGAGCGACGGCCTGCTGACCGGGCTCACCGCCGCCGACATCGACCACGTGCTCGAAACCAAGGTCACGGCGGTCCTGGCGCTGCGCCGGGCCCTGGCGGGCCGGCCGGACACCGCCCTCGTCCTGTTCTCCTCCGTCGCCGGCCTGTTCGGCAGCGTCGGCGGCCTCAACTACGCGGCGGCCAACGCCTTCCTCGACCACTACGCGGCAGCCGTCGACGGCGACGGCGGGCTGGTGGTCCGCACCTTCGACTGGGGCCTGTGGCGCGGCACCGGCCTCGCACGCCAGTACACCGCACACGTCCGGCGCCAGTACCCGGGACTGACCGACTTCGAACCAGAGAGAGGGGTGGCCGCCTTGGAAGCGGGCATGTCCGGCACCGATCCGCAGACCGTCGCCATCAGTGGCGATCCGGAGCCGCTGCGGGCCCTGACCCGTCCGGCCGCCGCCGACCCGGCGCACCTGCTGGAGCGCTACGCACGCGGCGCCCTGGCCCGGACCATGGCCGACCTCGGCCTGGACCGCGGCACCGCCCGGGCGGGCCTCACCGCCGCCGCCGACCTGCTGGGCGTCGTCCCCGAGCACCACCGCCTGCTCGCCGCCGTCCTCGACCTGCTGGAGGGCGAGGGCCCCCACGCCCCGTCGGCCGCGCACCTGGCAGCCGACCGCGCCGCCCTGCTGGCCGGCCACCCCGACCTGCTCGGCCACGTCGAGCTCCTGGACCGCGCCCTCGCCTCGTACGGCCCGGTGCTGCGCGGCGAGCAGCCCGCCACCGCCGTGCTCTTCCCGCGCGGCGACCTCGGCGCGGTGTCCGCCATCTACAGCGGCAACCGGCTGTTCGACCCGGTCAACGCGGCAGCCGCCCGTGAACTCGCCGCCGACGCGGCCCGGATCGCCCGCGAGGGCCGGCGCCCCCGCATCCTGGAGATCGGAGCGGGCGTGGGCGGCACCACCGCCTCCGCGCTGGCCGCGATGGACGCCCTCGGCGTCACCGACGCCGAGTACGCCTACACCGACGTGTCCCGCGCGTTCCTCCAGCACGCCCGGCGCCGTTTCGGCGAGCGGGTCAGCCCGCAGCTGCTCGACATCGAGAAGAGCCCCGCCGGGCAGGGCTTCGCCACCGGCCACTACGACCTGGTCGTCGCCAGCAACGTGCTGCACGCCACCCGCGACCTGACCCGGGTGCTGCGCCACGTGTCCGAGCTGCTCGCCCCCGGCGGACGGCTGCTGCTCGTCGAGATCACCGTCCCCGCCGCCGTCTACACCCTCACCTTCGGCCTGACGGACGGCTGGTGGCGCTACGTCGACACCCGGTACCGCCTGCCGCACGGGCCGCTGCTGGACGGCGCCCGCTGGCAGGCCCTGCTCGAAGCCGGCGGCTGGACGCTCGCCGGGATCGGGCACCTGCGCGACGTACCCGGCTGTGTGGCGCTGCTGGACTGCCGTGCCCCGTCCGCCCTCACCGAGGACGAGCCGGCAGCCGCAGCGGCCTGGGCCCCGCCCGCCGACGGCACGGACGGCACCCGCGACCGGCTCCGGGAGATCGTCCGCGAGCTGCTGGGCGACCCGCAGGCCGCCGTCCCCGGCGACCGGCCGTGGCAGGAACTGGGCATCGACTCGCTGCTCAACCTGGAGCTCGTGGCCTGCGTGTCCAAGGCGTTCGGCGAGATCTCCACCACCGCGCTGTTCGAGCACCGGACGCTCGACGACCTGGCCCGGGCGCTCGACGGACGGGCCCGCCCGGCCGGCGCCACCGCTCCGGCCGCGGCATCGGCCGCGGCCCAGGCCGAGGCCGTCGGCCACGGCGACGGCGCGAGCGCGGCGGACCTGCTCGCCGAACTGACCGGGATGGCCGCCGACCTCACCGGCCAGGACCACGCACTGATCGACCAGGACCGCGACTTCCCCGGCATCGGGGTGGACTCCCTGCTCAACGGCGAGTTCACCGCCGCCCTGCGGCAGCGCTTCCCCGACCGGGCGATCCCCTCCACGGTGCTGTTCGAACACACCTCGCTGCGCTCCCTGGCCGCCTGGCTGGCGGCCCCCGCACGCCAGACCCGCCCTCACACCGGCCGGGCGGCCACCGCCGCACCGTCGGCACCCGTCACCGTCCCGGTCACCCCGGCCGTCGTCCCGACCGCGCCGGCCGTCCCGGCCATGCCGGCCGTCCCGACCGCCGCTCTGCCCGCCGCGGCCCGCAGCGGCGCCGACCTGCGCCCGGCCCGCCGGACGGCGGCGCCGGCCGCGCCGGGCGGGCACCGTGCACCGATCGCCATCGTCGGCCTGGCCGGCCGCTACCCGGGCGCCGAGGACCTCGACGCCTTCTGGCGGATGCTGTCCGAGGGCCGGACCCCGGTCACCGAGGTCCCCGCCGACCGCTGGGACTGGCGCACCGCCCGCACCCTCGGCGGCGGCTACGCCCGCTGGGGCTGTTTCCTCGACGGCTGGGACCGCTTCGACCCCGAGCTGTTCCGCATCACCCCGCGCGACGCCGCCGTGATGGACCCCCAGGAACGGCTCTTCCTGGAAGTCTCATGGGAGGCGTTCGAGACCGCCGGCTACAGCCGCCGCACCCTGTCCGGCAGCGCCGGCGGGCCGAAGGTCGGCGTCTTCGCCGGCGTCACCTCCAACAGCCACCTGATCGCCCAGCACCATGCGCGGCTCGCCGGCGCCGACAACCCGGAGTACGCCGTCACCGCGGCCGCCTCCGTCGCCAACCGCGTCTCCCACGCCTTCGACCTCAGCGGCCCGAGCCTGACGGTCGACACCATGTGCTCCTCCTCGCTGACCGCCCTCCACCTGGCCTGCCGCGCCGTCCAGGACGGCGAGGCGGACCTCGCCCTCGCCGGCGGCGTCAACCTCTACCTGCACCCGGACCGGTTCGCCGGCCTCTGCGCGCTCGGCATGCCCTCGCGGGGCGACCGCACCCGGGCCTTCGGGGCGGGCGGCGACGGCTTCGTCCCCGGTGAGGGCGTCGGAGCGGTCGTCCTCAAGCGCCTGGACCGGGCCGAAGCCGACGGCGACACCGTCTACGCGGTGATCCGCGGCACCGGCCTCAACCACGGCGGCGGCACCGGCGGATACACCGTGCCCAACCCGCTCGCCCAGGCCGCCGTGATCGGCACCACCCTCGACGACGCCGGGGTCGACCCCGCCGCGGTCGGCTACCTGGAGGCCCACGGCACCGGAACCGAACTCGGCGACCCGATCGAACTCCGCGCACTGGCCCTCGCCTTCGACGGCGACCGCCCCGCCACGACGACCGGCCTGCGGATCGGCTCGGTCAAGTCCAACATCGGCCACGGCGAGGCCGCCGCGGGCATCGCCGGCCTCACCAAGGCCGTCCTCCAGCTGCGCCACGGCCGGCTCGTCCCCACCCTGCACGCCGAGCAGCTCAACCCCAAGCTCGACCTGGACGGCACCTCCCTGCACATCCAGCGGCGCGCCGAGGTCTGGCCGCAGCCGGCCGACACCGAGGGCCGGCCCCTGCCGCGGCTGGCCGCCGTCAGCTCCTTCGGCGCCGGCGGGACCAACGCCCACGTCCTGCTGGAGGAGTACCCGCAGACCGCACCGCCCGCGGCCCCCCGCTCCGGGGCCGACCGCACACCGGTGGTCCTCCCGCTGTCGGCCCCCGACCCCGAACGGCTGCGCACCCTCGCCGCCCGGCTCGCCGGCCTGATCGCCCGGGCTCCCGGCGGCGAGACGCTGCTCGCCGCGACGGCCACCCCGGCCGACCTCGCGCACACCCTGCAGGTGGGCCGCGAGACCTGGCCGCACCGCGCCGCGGTCACCGCCTGCGACCCCAGGCGGCTGCGCGAGGCGCTCACCGCCCTCGCCGAGGGCCGCCCCCACCCGGACGTGGCCACCGCCGACACCGCCGACCGCGCCGAGCCCGCCGCCCGGGCCTGGGTCGCCGACGGCCGACTGCCCGCGCAGGACCTGCCGGGCCGCCGCGTGGCGCTGCCCACCACCCCGTTCGCCCGCCGCCGCTGCACCCTGCCCGCGCCCGACGGACACGACCCGCGGCTGGGCGACCCGGTCGACCTGCCGCTGGCCGGCGCCGTACGGATCCCCGCGGCCCGGACGGTGACGGCCCGCCTCGGCGGCGCGTCCCGCTGGGTGGCCGACCACGTCGTCGACGGCACCGCGCTGCTGCCCGGCGCCTTCCACCCCGAACTCGTCCACGAGGCGCTGCTGACCGCCGGCGAGTCCCCGTACCGCCAGGTCATCCGCGACCTGATGTGGCCCGCCCCGGCCGCCGGGCTCCCCATGACGGTCCGCGCCGAGCTGGCCGAACCCGGCGCCGACGGCGCGCGCAGCTTCACCGTCGAGGCGGTCACCGCCGCGGACGGCGAGCGGACCGCGGCCCGCGGCTGGACCGAACCCGCCGTCGCCGACCGGGTCCGGCCCTCCCTGCGGTACCGGCCGGACGACCTGGCCCGGCACCTCGCCGAAGGCGTCGACGCCGAGGACTTCTACCGGGTCTTCGCCGGCCACGGCTTCGCCTACGGTCCGCTCTACCGGACCGTGCGCCGTGCGCTGCGCGACGGCGAGGAGACCACCGCCCGGCTCCGGCTGCCCGACGGCGAGGACCGCGACGGCAGGCAGGTGCTCCACCCGGCACTGTTCGACGGCGCCTGCCAGACCGCCGCCTTCCTGCTGCTCTCCGAGGACCCCGCCGCCCGGCGCCGCTACCGGCCGCTGTCCGTGGACCGGCTGGCCGTGCACGCCCCGGTGACCGGCGAGGCGTACGTCCACGCGCGCCGGGTCCGCGCCGAGGAGGCGTCCGGCACGCACGTCTTCGACCTGCGCCTGGTCGACGCCGGCTCCGGCGAGGTGCTCGCCGAGGCCGAGGGCTTCCGCATCAGGGTGGAGGACCGCGACGGCCCGGCCGCCCCGGCCCGTACCGCCGACACGGCCGCCCCGGCTGCCGCTTCTGCCCCGTCCGCCGTCTCCGCCCCGTCCGCCGCTTCCGTCCCGGCTGACGGCGACCGCATCCCGGCTGTCGCCACCTACCGGCTCGGCTGGCCGGACGCCCCCCGGACCGCCGCCGGGCGCCCGATCGGCACCCTCTGGACGGTGGGCGACGGCGCCCTCGCCGACGGCCTGGCCCCGCAGGCCGCCGCCCGCCTCTCGTTCGACCGGGCCTGCGACGCCGCGGCCCTGGAGGAGACCGCCGGGCGCACCGGCGCCCCCGCGACCGTCCTGGTCGACCTCACCGGCGGCCCGCGCGGCCTCGGGTTCGGCGCCGGCCCGCTGCCCGCCGAGCAGATGGCCGCCGAATGGACGGACTTCAGGACCGGCCCGATCGCACAGGTCTTCGGCCTGCTCCGGGCACTGGTGTGCTCCCGCGCACTGGACGGCGTGCTGGTGCTGTTCGCCACCGACGACTCCGCCACCGGACCGTCGCCCTTCCAGCGCGCCCTGCACAGCCTGGTGCGCACGGTGGCCGGCGAAACCGGCCGGCTGCGGCTGCGGATGGCCTCCGTCGACTGCGGCACCCCCGGCACCGGGCTCCCCGAGGCCGTCGCCGCCGTCCGGGCCGAGCTCACGGCCGAACCGGTCGACGGCGAGGACTGGGTGCGGATCGGCCCCGGCGACCGCCGCCGGCGCGCCGCCCTGGCCCCCGTCCGGGACACGGGCACCGCCGACCCGGCCGGGCTCCTCCGCGCGGACGGAACCTACCTGGTGATCGGCGGGCAGGGCGGCCTCGGCCGCGAGATCGCCGCCGCCGTCCGGGCCGCCCGGCCGACCGCGCGGCTCGTCCTGGTCGGGCGCTCGGCCCCGGACGAGGCCGTCCTGGCCGGGCTCCGCGGGCCGGCCGGCACCGGACCGGTGGACTACCGCCGGTGCGACGTCACCGACCCCGCCCAGCTCGCCGGCCTGGCCGCGGAGCTGCAGCGCTCCGGCACCGAGCTGCACGGCATCGTGCACACCGCGGGCGTCCTGCGGGACGGCTTCCTGCGGGGCAAGACCCCCGAGGTGATCGAGGAGGTCTGCCGGGCCAAGGCGCTGGCCGCGGTCGCGGTGGACGCGGTCTTCCACGACCACCCGCTGGACTTCTTCGTCGTCGCCTCCTCGCTGGCCGCCCTGGTCGGCAACCAGGGGCAGTCCGACTACGCCTTCGCCAACGGCTTCCTGGACGGCTTCGCGGCCGCCCGGGCCCGCTGGACGGAACAGGGCCTCCGGTCCGGGCGCAGCCTCTCCGTGGGCTGGCCGGTGCTGGAAGGCGCCGGCATGGCGCCCGAGCCCGCCGCCCTGGGCTACCTGTCCGACACCTTCGGGCTGCGCCCGCTGCCGGTGCGCGAGGCCGTACGCCGGATGTGGCCGCTGCTCGACCGGGCCACCGGACCCGGGCAGGCACACGCGGCCCTCGTCGCAGGCGAACAGGACGTGTGGTCCCGGGCGCTGGGAGTCGTCGCCGACGGCACCGCGGACACCTCCGGGGCCCCGACCGCTGCCGCCGACCCGGCGCCGGCCGCCCCGCTCCCGCCGACCGCTCCCGCGGACGGCCGCACCGCAGCGCTGCGCTGGCTGGCCGAGCGGGTGAGCCGCGCGATCGGCGTCCCGGCCGCGATGATCGCCGCCGACCGCCCGCTGCTGGACTACGGCGTCGACTCCATCGCGGTGATGCGCCTCAGCCGGCTGCTGGAGGACGACCTCGGCCGGCTGCCGGTCGCCCTGCTCCTCGACAGCTCCACCCTGGGCGAGCTGACCGACCTCCTGCTGCGCGACCACGGAGCCCAGCTCACCGCGGCAGTCGCCGCGGAGGCCGCGCCGGCCGCCGCCGAAGCACCGGAGGGCCGTACGGTCACCGCTGCCACCGCCACCGTCCCGGCGGCCGAGGCCGTCCCCGCGGACGGCGCCGGACGCACCGCGGCCGTACCGCTGCCCGACCGCCTGATCGGGATGTGGACCTCCGACCAGGCCGCGGCTCCGCTGGCCCCGTACAACGTCTCCCTGTCCTGGCGGCTGGCCGGCGCCGACCGCGCCGCGCTCGCCGGCGCGGTGGAGGACCTGGTGCGCCGTCACCCGGTGCTCGGCTGCTGCGTCCGCCCCCACCGCGGCGAGCCGTCGTTCGTTCCCGCGCAGGCGGCTCCCGCCCTGGTGGACCGCTCGCCCGAGGGCGGCCTGGACCTCGCCGCCGCCGTACGGCAGGAGGCCGACCGCCGCTTCGCGCTCGCGACCGAGCCGCTGCTGCGGGCCGTGCTCTGGCGGGACGGCACCGACACCGTCGTCCAGCTGACCACGCACCACCTCGCCGCCGACGGCCGTTCGGCCGAGCTGATCGGCCGCGACCTCGCCGGCCTCTACGCGGCCCGGACGGGCGGGGGCCCGGCCCTCGCCCCGGCGCCCTCCTTCGCCGACGTCCTGCGCCGCGAGCGCGAGGACGCCGCCCGGACGCGCGCCGCGGACGAGTCCTTCTGGGCCGGCCGGCTGGCGCGGCCGACGGCCGAGCCGCTCTTCCCGGACACGGGCGCCGACGCGGCCTCCGCGCAGCGCGAGTACGGGCTGGGCGCCGACCTGTCGGCACTGCTGTCCGGCACCGCCCGCACCGCCGGGGTGACCCCGTTCACCGTGCTGCTGGCCGCCTTCGCGGCCTCCCTCGGCCGGCTGACCGGACGCCGCTCGTTCCTCCTCGCGGTCCCCGCCTACGGCCGGGCCTCGGCGAGCGAGGACGAAGCGGTCGGCTGCTTCGTCAACTCCGTGCCGCTGCGCATCGACCTGGACCCGGCACGCCCCGTCGCCGACTGGCTGGCCGTGCTCCACGACGAGGTGCGCGGCGCGGTCGGCCACGCGGGACTGCCCTACCCGCGGCTCGCCGAGCTCTGCCGGGCCGCCGGGGAGCACACCGTCCCCACGGTGACCTTCGCCTACCAGAACTGGCGCCGCGAGACCGCCGGCTCCGCCCCGGCCGCCCACACCGCACTCGGCCTGCCGGTCCACCGGCGCGGCCAGCGCGGCCACTTCGACCTCGGGTTCGAGGTCACCGACGGCCCCGACGGGGTCGAGGTGCTCGCCAACCACCGCACGGGTGCGCTCGACGGCACGGCCGTCGACGGCCTCGTCGAGGACCTGCGGCGCATGGTGGTCGAACTGTCCCGGGAGCTGGCAGGCGGCCGGGTCGCCCGGCTGCTCGACCCCGCCGGGTCCACCCTGGTCAGCCGGTTCGCCGACGCGGCCCGCCGCACCCCGGACCGCCCCGCGGTCGAGGACCGGGACGAGACGCTCAGCTACGCCGCGCTGGACGGGCTCTCCGACGCCGTCGCCCGGCAGGTGTCGCGGGCCGTCGGGCCCGGCGAGCCGGTCGCGGTGCTGATGCACCGCTCGGCCCGGCTCGCGGCCGTCCTGCTCGGCATCCTCAAGAGCGGCCGGCCCTACGTCCCGCTCGACGACTCCTACCCCGCCGACCGCCTGCGGATGGTGGTCGAGGGAGCGGAGTGCCGGCTCGCGGTCGCCGACCCGGACCTGGCCGCGCTGCTCCCCTCCACCCTGCGGGTCCTGCCCGCGGCCGAGGCCCTCGACCCGGACGCCGCCCCGGAGGCGGGCTCCGGGCAGGGCACCGCACCCCTCCCCGGCGACCTGGCCTACCTGATGTTCACCTCGGGCAGCACGGGTCGGCCGAAGGGAGTCGGCGTCACCCACGGGAACGTCGTCCACACCCTGGAGGCCATCGCGGCCACCACCGGAACCGGCCCGCAGGACCGGCTCCTCGCCGTCACGACGGTGTGCTTCGACATCTCCGTCCTGGAGCTGTTCATGCCGCTGCTGACGGGCGGCACCGTGGTGGTGGCCCGCCGCACCGACGTCGTCGACGCCGGACGGCTGGCCGGCCTGATCGAGAACCGGGACATCACCGTCCTCCAGGCCACCCCGGCCGGCTGGCAGCTGCTGCTGGACGGCGGCTGGCGGGGCCGCGCGGGGCTGACCGCACTGTGCGGCGGCGAGGCGCTGCCGCCGAACCTGGCCGCCGATCTCCTCTCCCGTACCGGCAGCCTGTGGAACGTCTACGGGCCCACCGAGGCCACCATCTGGTCGACGATCGGCCGCGTGGACGGCGAGACCGTGCACCTCGGCGGTCCGATCGGCGCGACCGGCCTGGCCGTCACCGAGGTCGACGGCACCGCCGCGCCCGCCCCGGGCGAGCCCGGCGAGCTGTGGATCGGCGGCCCCGCCGTCGCCCAGGGCTACTGGCGCAGGCCGGACCTGACGGCCGAACGGTTCACCGCCCACCCGGCCCGGCCCGAGGGCGGCGGACGCTGGTTCCGCACCGGCGACCTCGTGCGGCGCGACGAGCAGGGCCGGCTGGTCTTCCTCGGCCGGGCCGACAGCCAGGTCAAGATCCGCGGGCACCGCGTCGAACTGGGCGAGATCGAGGCCGTGCTCGGCACCCATCCGGGCCTGGCCCGGGTCGTGGTCGTGCTCCGCGGCACGGGGGCGCTGGTCCGGCTGGTGGCCGTCGCCGTACCGGCGCGCGGCGCCGCCGCACCCGGCCTCGACGAACTCCGCGCGTTCGCCGCGGCGCGCCTCCCGGCCTGGATGCTGCCGGACCGGCTGGTCACCACCCCCGAGCTGGCGCTGACGCCCAACGGCAAGGTGGACCGCAAGGCCGCCGCACTGCTGGCCCGGCCCGCTGCGGAGCAGGAGGCCGCCACCGGCCCGGCCCCGGCCCCGGCGCCGGTTCCGGTGCCGCCCGCGGCACACGCGCCGGCGCCGGCCGACCCGGCGGAGATCCGGCAGAGCGTCACCTCCTTCTGGACCGAGCTCCTCGAACTCGACCGCGTCCCCGGCGACCGGCGGTTCTTCGACCTCGGAGGCAACTCGCTGCTGCTGGGCCGGCTGTTCGCCCGGCTGGAGGACCGCTTCCCCGGCATCGGTCTGGAGGTCGCCGACCTCTTCGCCCGCCCCACCCTCGACGACCAGGTGGCCCTGCTCACCGAACGGCTCGCCCCGGCCGCACCCGCCGCCCATACCGCACCCGCAGGCCGGACCCCGCTGCCC
>NZ_JACBGN010000103.1 GCF_013401435.1 Streptomyces sp. BR123 | reverse complement strand
CGCGTACCCCGTACCCCGTCCCCCCGACAGATCAGGCGAGGACGTGCACAGGACCGTCACCGAACTCGCGGACGGCCGCGAGCTCATCTACTACGACAGCGCCCCCGGCCGGGACCGCCGCGCCCCGGACCGGCGGCCGCTGGACCGCGTGGAGAGCGTCCCCGAACTGCGCCGGGACCCGGCCACCGGCGACTGGGTCGCCATCGCCGCCCACCGGCAGGCACGTACCCACCACCCGCCCGCGGACTCCTGCCCGCTCTGCCCCTCGCGGGAGGGCCGGGAGAGCGAGATCCCGGCCGCCGACTACGAGGTGGCCGTGTTCGAGAACCGCTTCCCCTCCCTGTCCGGTCCGACCGGCCGCTGCGAGGTGGTGTGCTTCACCCCGGACCACGACGCCGGCTTCGCCGACCTCACTCCCGAGCGGGCCCGGCTGGTGCTCGACGCATGGACCGACCGGACCGACGAACTGTCCGCCCGCCCCGGCGTGGTGCAGGTGTACTGCTTCGAGAACCGCGGCGCCGAGATCGGTGTGACCCTGCCCCATCCGCACGGCCAGATCTACGCGTTCACCGCCACCGCGCCGCGCACCGCCAAGCACCTCGCCGCCGCGGCCGCCCACCGTGCCGCGACCGGCCGGAACCTGTTCGAGGACCTGCTCGCCGAAGCCCGCGCGGCCACCGGGCGCGTGGTCCTCGCCGGGGAGCACTGGACCGCGTTCGTCCCGTACGCTGCGCGCTGGCCGTACGAGGTGCACCTCTACCCGCACCGCAGGGTCCCCGACCTGACGGGTCTCACCGAATCGGAGCGCGCCGAGTTCCCGCTCCTCTACCTGGACCTGCTGCGCCGCTTCGACCGCCTCTTCGGGCTGGACCGGCCCACCCCGTACATCGCCGCATGGCACCAGGCCCCGCTCACCGGTGGCGGGGAACTCGCCCTGCACCTGGAGCTGTTCACCGTCCGGCGGACCGCCGACAAGCTCAAGTACCCGGCCGGGACCGAGTCCGGCATGGAGGCCTTCATGAACGACGTGGCCCCCGAGACGGCCGCGCAGCGCCTGCGGGAGGTGCGATGACCCCGGCCGCCGCGTCCGCAGCCGTGCGCGAGGGGTTCCGGCGGATCCACGGCCGCGATCCCGACGGGGTCTGGGCCGCGCCCGGCCGGGTCAACCTGATCGGCGAACACACCGACTACAACGACGGCTTCGCCCTGCCCATGGCGCTGCCGCAGGCCGCCGTGCTCGCCGCCCGCCGCCGCGACGACGGCCTGCTGCGGCTGCACAGCGCCCAGGGCGACGGCCGGACAACGGAACTGCGGGTCGCGGACCTCGCCCCGGGCGGGACGCCCGGCTGGACCCGCTATCCGGCGGGCGTGGTCTGGGCGCTCCGTGAGCGCGGGCTGCCGGTCGGCGGCGCCGACCTGCACCTGGACAGCTCGGTTCCCACCGGAGCCGGGCTGTCCTCCTCCGCGGCGCTGGAGTGCGCGGTGGCCGTCGCGTACAACGACGTGTACGGGCTGGACCTGTCCCGGCCCGAGCTGGCGCGGGTGGCCCAGTACGCCGAGAACGCCTACGCCGGGGTGCCCTGCGGGATCATGGACCAGATGGCCTCGGTGTGCTGCACCGGCGGCCATGCGCTCCACCTCGACAGTCGCAGTCTGGGGGTGCGGCAGGTGCCCCTCGACCTCACCGGGCACGGGCTGTGCCTGCTGGTGCTCGACACCCGGGTCCGGCACGACCTCGCCGACGGGGCCTACGCGGCCCTGCGGGCCGGGTGCGAACGGGCCGCCGGCCTGCTCGGCCTGCCCGCCCTGCGGGACCTGGCCGAGGCGGAGCTGCCCGCGGCGCTGGTGCGGCTGCCCGCCGATCTCGTCCCGCTGGTCCGGCACGTGGTCACCGAGAACGCGCGGGTGGAGCGGGCCGTCGAGCGGCTGGCGGCCGGCGAACCCGGGGCCCTGGGCCCGCTGCTGACCGAGGGGCACGCCTCGCTGCGGGACGACTACCGGGTCTCCTGCCCGGAGACCGACCTGGCGGTGGGGGCCGCGGTCGCGGCGGGAGCGCTGGGTGCCCGGATGACCGGCGGCGGGTTCGGCGGCTCGGTGATCGCCCTGGTCCCGGCCGGCGAGGCCGCGTCCGTGGCCCGGGCCGTGGCGGACGCCTTCGCTGCGGCCGGCTTCGCGGCGCCGGCCGTACTGGAGGCCGTACCGTCGTCCGGCGCCCGCCGGATCGGCTGAGGGGACACGGTCTCCCCGGCCTCCCGGGCCGCCTCGCGGCGGGCCGCGCCCGCCCGGAGCGTTCGCAGGCCGTTGCGTGACCGGTCCGGCGGGAGCGTTCACTCCCGTGGACGGGCCCGGCCGACCGTGCCGGCTCACGTGGTCAGGAGCGGCCTTGCCTGCGGTAGCCGTCCAGGACGTCCTGGCGGAGCAGGTAGCCGAAGCCGGCAGTTTCCAGGCGCAGCCCCAGCCGGGCCGTGTCGATGCCGAGATCGGCTGCCGTCGCCGCCAGATGCCAGTCGTTGTCGGCAAGCCTGCTCAGCAGGTGGCCGCGGCGGACCTGGCTCTCCGACAGGCGGAACGTCTTGAGGAAGGCGATCCTGCCCCGGTCGTCGGTGATGGCCTCACCGATGTGGTTCTCCTGCTTGGGACGGAACCGCGGCAGGAAACGGGAGAGCCTGAAGCGTCCCATCCGGCAGACCGTCCGCCAGGTGTACGCCTGCTCCAGCAGACCGGTGGCCATGGTCGTGTCGTGGAAGTGCGCCCAGGCGCGTTCCTGCTCGGCAACCGCCGTGCGCAGATGGGCCAGGGAGCGGATCTGCGTCTCGGGGATGCGGGCGCGGAAGTCCGGCACCGGCGGCATCAGCGTGGCGTAGTGGTGGATCAGTTCCCCGTACAGGTCCTGCAGCAGGGTGGGGTGGAGTGCCCGGTAGTCGTCGGGATGCGGGACGGCGAACGCGGCGGCGAGCGCGTCGGCGACGTAGAGCAGCACACCGCATTGGTCGGGGTGGATCTCGAAGATGCGCAGTGCGTCGGCGAGTCCGCGCACTTCGGCACCCGCGTGGGCTTCCTCGGCGCGCGGGGAGAGCCCCTGGCGGATCGCCCGCTGCGACCACTCTTCCCAGGCGATCGCGGGGCCGCCGAAGTGCAGTGCCAGGTAGCCTTCCAGCGCCAGGTGCACGGGGAGGAACCGCAGCCGGTCCTTGGCCTGGCGGCGGGCCATCCGGCGGTGGAAGCGCAGGCCCATCGTGGCGGCGGGAGCCGAGTGGCCGTCGGCGGAGAACTGGGTGCCGAAGGCGGCGGCCGGGGTGCCGTCACCGGTCCACGTGGCGACGAAGCCGTGCGGGACGTAGGAGAGGTGGGCACGGCGCGGGCCGGGCTCGACCTGACCGGCCGCATCGCCGTGGAGCTCCGGGCGCAGGCGGAGGTCGTGGAGGGGTTCGTCGCGCACGAGAGGCACCAGGCGGACGGCGCCCCACACCTGGGCGGGACGGGTGGCGAGGCCGGTCAGGTCCAGCGTGGTCGGGTCCGGTGTGGTCGGGTCCGGTGTGGTCATTGCGGCTGCTCCAGGTCGTGTCCGCCCGTCATGCGTGCCGCACGGGTGTCCATGTAGGTGATCAGTTCGGCGAGGCCGGTCCGGCCTTCCGCGAACCGGGCCACTTCCACCAGTGCGGGCAGGTCCTCGGCGTCACGGATGCCGGCGGTGGGCACGGACGGGGACAGCCGGCGCACGTCGAGATCGGCCGCGTCGTAGACGGGGTTGAGATGGAGGATGCCGGTACGCCGCTCGGGGTCGAGCCTGGTCCGCCAGACGCGCAGCACCTCGGCAGCCAGGCCGGGAGGTGCGTTGTCCCATCCGTCGGAGACGATCACCAGCCTGGAAGGGTTGGTGTCCAGCGCGTCCAGGATCCGCCGGCCGAGCGGGGTCGGCCCCTGCGGACGGGTCAGCAGTGCGTCGGTCCGCCCGGACGTCCACAGCCCGGTGTAGTCGGCGGCGAGGGCCGCGAGCAGGTGGTGGCAGGCCAGGGCCACGGCCAGCGGCCGGCGGCGCTTGTGCACCGAGCCGAAGGCGGAAAAGCTGTCGTCCAGGACGGCGGTGACCCTGCCCCAGGTCCCCCGCAGGGAGCCGGCCACCCGGCCTGCGGCCGCCTCCAGGGCCCGGGTGAGCTCGGCACGCCGCCGCAGGCGGTCCTCGACCGGCAGCGACAGCACATGGGTCGCCAAGCGGGTCAGCGGCATCCCGGCGAGGTCCGCCCGTACTGCCGTGGTCCCGCGCTTGTGCACGGACTCCTGCAGCCGCAGGGCCTCCAGGCGGGTCATCCGCGGGGCGATGCGCTCCAGGAAGACGTTCCGGGGTATGCCGTGTTTGGCGGCGAAGCCCTCGGCAACCGTGTAGGGCAGCTCGTACAGGGCCGCCTGCTCGTAGTGCGCGCGGCGCCACGCCTCCAGCAGGGGCGTCGCGTAATGCGGGCGGGTCAGCGGCGCGAACAGGAACGTGCCCAGTTCTTCGGTGGCGGGGGCCAGGTGTGCGTGGCGAAGGGCGCGTTTGAGGCTGCTGCGGTACTTCACCGCGTCGAACGCCGGGTCGCGGCGGGCGGACAGCCAGTCACGCATGATCGCGCGCGTGCGGCGGTTGTTCACTCCGGCCCGGCACAGCGCGTCGAAGAGTCCGTACACGCGCTGTGGCGGCAGCACCGCCAGCCGGGACGCGATCAGACGGCCCTCGCTGCGGCGCCGGGCGGCAGTGGCTTCCCCGGCGGTCTCCAGCAGCCGTCGGATGATGAGGACCGCGTTGTGGTCGTTGATGTCGAGCGCAAGGACCCCGGCGTACAGGTCGCGGTAGTTCCCGAGCATGTACGCGTGGAGGAAGTCCAAGGACAGCCGCTGTTCGTCCGCATCGCTGTGGAATTCGCGCTGGCCGGTCGAGGTGATCGCCGCGTTGACGAAGAGCAGTACGTCTTCGGCTGTGACCAGGTCCCCGGGCGTGTCCATTCCAGATCTTTCCCATGAGTCGTGTCCATTCCAGATCTTTCCCATGAGTGCGGATGCCGGCCGGGGTATGGGGGCACGAGCTGCGAATCATTGCTTCAGAGGCAGGTTCCGGAAGTCGCACCGGAGTCCCGCGGCCGGCCCCAGGACCGTAACAGAGCAGGCCACACGGCCTCTACGGGTTTCCGGGTCGAGGCCGTGGCGGACGTACCCACCCGGCGCGCGCCTGTTCACGAGAAGGCGGCAACTCCGGTCGGCGGACGTATCCTTCGAGACGGCCTCAAGCCTGCCGCGGGTTCGGGGAACTCGATGGGTGAGGGCGTGTGGGCACGATACGGCGGCGCCTGTCGGGGCGGGCCCGGCCCGGCCCGCTGCCCCCGCCGGCGGGGCTCGGCGGGCCGGAGGCCCGGCTCTTCACCGTCTCCACGGCGTGGGCCACCTCATGGTTCCGCATCAGGTGGCGTGCGTATCCGGTGCGGATCTCCAGGGCGCGGCGGTCGGTGCGCCCGTACTCCTCGAGCTGCCTCCGCTCGCCACCGTGTCCGGGTGGTCGGCGCCGAGCACGGAGCGGTGCCTGTCGTACACCTCGCGCTGCACCACTTCGGCCTCGGCGTAGGAGCCCTGCGTGTACAGCGCGAAGGCGAGGCTGTGCCCGTCGGCCAGGGTGTCCGGATGGGTCCGGGCCCAGGGACGCCGACCGCAGCGCGACGATCTCGCGGTAGGCATCGTCGACGTCGGGCTCGGCCCCGTGGTGTCGATGGCGCTGCAGGTCTCCGCCGACAACCTGGGCGAGCGCTGTTCCGCCTCGGCCGCCTCGACGAGTCCGGGGAGCTGCAGCTCGCCGCCGCCGGGGCCGCGGAACGGTCCCTGGGCCCGGACGCCCCGGAGACGCTGCGCCGGATGCGCAGTGCGGACGTACGGGTCCGGGCCGCGTACGAGCTGGACCTCGCCACCGTCTGGCCGTGCCTGTGGCTGACGCTTCCGGAGGAGGGTCACACTCCGCTGGCCGCGGCCCGGGCGGCGTTCACCACGGCCACCCGCACCGCAGCCTGGGGCGTCCTGTACCTCGCGCTCGGCGCCTGGTGGTGGCCGGCAGCCCTCGCCGGCGCGGCCGCAGCGGTCCTCGGCTGGTGGCGCGGCCGGACCGCCGTCGAACACCTCGCGCAGCTCGTGCAGCGCACGGTCGACCTGAACACCACCGCCCTCGCCGAGGCCCTCGGCCATCCGCTGGACGGCCCCTTCACCCCCGCCGACGGCCAGACCGTGACCCGCATCCTGCGCAAGGTGCCCTGAGCCGCCCGCACGACCCGCCGTTCGCGCCCTCGCCGCGGGCCGTTTCGCGCTGCCGCGGCGGTCGAACGGGGGTAGGGTGCGGGCCGTGTCCGAGCATCAGCGCGACCTCGTCGGGTACGGCGCCGAGCCGCCGCACGCCGCCTGGCCCGGCGGCGCCCGGGTCGCCGTCAGCCTCGTACTGAACTACGAGGAGGGCGGCGAACAGAACGTCCTCGAGGGCGACCCCGCCTCCGAGGGGTATCTGCACGAGCTCGTCGGAGTCCCGCCCGTGGTGGGCGGGCGGGATCTGAACGTCGAGTCGATGTTCGCCTACGGCTCGCGCGCCGGGTTCTGGCGCATCCACCGCACGCTCGCGGCGCACGGCGCGCCGCTCACCGTCCACGCCGTGGGGCAGGCGCTCGCGCGCAATCCGGACGCGGCGCGGGCGATGGGAGCCGCCGGCTGGGAGGTGGCGAGCCACGGCTGGCGCTGGATCGACTACCGCCACGTGCCCGAGGAGGTCGAACGCGCCGACATCGCGCGCTCGGTCGCGACGATCGAGCGGCTCGTCGGGCGTCGGCCCGTCGGCTGGTACACCGGGCGGACGAGCCCCTGCACGCGGCGTCTCGTCGCCGAAGAGGGCGGCTTCCTCTACGACTCCGACGACTACTCGGACGACCTGCCGTTCTACGTCGAGGCGGCCGGCCGGCCGCATCTGGTGGTGCCGTACAGCCTGGATGCCAACGACTTCAAGTTCCTGATCCTCCACGGTTTCACGACCGCCGACGACATGCTCACCTACCTCGTCGACACGTTCGACGCGCTCCACGCCGAAGGTGCCGACCGCCCGCGGATGATGAGCGTCGGCATGCACGGCCGGATCATCGGCCGGCCCGGCCGCATCCGCGTGCTCGACGGCTTCCTGCGGCACGTCGCACAGCTGGGCGGGGCGTGGGTGGCCACGCGCGAACAGATCGCGCGTCACTGGCTCGCCACGCACCCGCCGCTGCGCTGAACCCCCGGCCGGCGCGGCACGGTACGGGCCCGGCCCCGGCCATATGCACTCCGATTCACGAGGTGGATGATCTCGTTGGGGGTCCGGCTTCCTGGTACGTCACGCTCTGGGGCGGGTGAGGCACGTGGCGCCGACGTGAGCCGACCAGTGCACTGATGTCCGGGCGGGACTCATGGGACATGGCCCGGTACCCGGCTCAGGTTCCGGGGAGGATACGGCGCGTTTCGTAGGCCCACATCGCGATCTCGACCCGGTTGCGGGCGCCGAGTTTGGCCATCAGGCTGGCCAGATGCGTCTTCACCGTGCTGAGGCTGATGTGCAGTGCATCGGCGATCTCGGTGTTGGTCAGCCCGCGAGCGACGGCGAGGAGCACCTGCTCCTCGCGGGCGGTGACGGGGGAGACCGGCTGGGCCACGGGCCGGCCGGCGGGCAGGTCCGCGAATGCCTGGAGCAGACGGACGGTGACGCTGGGCGCGATGAGCGCCTCACCGTCGGACGCCGACCGTACGGCCTGGGCCAGAAGGTCCGGTCCCGTGTCCTTGAGGAGGAATCCGCGGGCGCCGGCACGCAGGGCGCCGTAGACGTACTCGTCGAGGTCGAACGTGGTGATGACGACCACGGCCAGCGGGTCGGCGACACCCGGGCCGGCGACCAGCCGGGTGGCCTCCAGCCCGTCGAGTACGGGCATGCGGATGTCGAACAGGCAGACGTCGGGGCGCAGTTCGCGGGCCAGGCGTACCGCCTCCCGCCCGTCGGCGGCCTCGCCGACCACCTCGATGCCGGGCTGCGCGTTCAGCATGATCCGCAACCCGGTGCGGATGATCGTCTGGTCGTCAGCGACGAGGACGCGAATGGACACCGCTCTCGCTCCTCGCTCTCGGCAGTTCGGCGTCGACATGCCAGCCCCGGTCGGTACCCGGGCCGGCTCGTAGTGTGCCGCCGAGCAGGGTCGCGCGCTCGCGCAGTCCGGTCAGTCCGTATCCGTCGCGACCCCGGCCGGTGCGCCGGCCGTTGTCGCGCACGCTCACCCGTACCGTGTGCCGTTCCGCGGCGACCCGAACGACGAGCTCGGTCGCGTCGACCGCATGGCGCAGCGCGTTGGTCACCGACTCCTGCACGATCCGGTAGACGGCCGCGTCCACGGCCGGGGGCAGCGCGTCCAGTTCGCCGTCGAGCCCCAGGTCGACCCTGAGGCGGCCACCCGGGGTGCGCACCAGGCGCTCCAGATCCGCGACTCCGGCAGGGGGCGCCAGCTCGGCGCCGACCCCGCGGTCGCGCAGCGCGGCGACCATGGCGCGCATTTCCTCCAGCGTGCGCGCCCCTTCCTCCTCGACCTCCTCCAGCGCCTCGACGGCGGCGGACGGGTCGGTGCCCGCGAGCACCCGGCCCGCCTGGGCGATGATCACCATGGCCGACACGTGGTGGGCCACCGTGTCGTGCAGTTCCCGGGCGAGCTGCTCGCGCTCGCGGGAGCGCACCTGCTCCAACTGCCGCTCGCGAGCGGTCACCCGGAACCGTACGGCAGCCCCGACCACGCCGGGCAGCAGCAGGAAGGCGAAGCCCACGAGGTTCTCGACGACCGGGGTCTCGTCCGTGACGGAACACAGCGCGCCGGCCGCGAGGATCACCGCGCCGCCCAGCACGATCTCGCGTCCCGATCCCCACCGGGGCAGCGCGTACACCAGCACGAGCACGACCGCGCCGGTGTACAGGCCGACGGGCTCGCGCGGTGCGGCGACGAGCGAGGCCACCGGAAGCAGGATCACCGAGCCGAACGCCAGCGTCACCATCGCCAGCGGGCGGGTCCGGCGCCACAGGGGCAGCAGGCACAGCCATACGGCGACGACCACCGCCACCGGCCGCCACACGACGTTCTCGCGCAGGGTGGCCTCCAGCGCCACACCGGCAAGGCCCGCGGCGAGCAGCGCCCAGTCCCGCCGCACCCGGGCGGGCGCGTCGGGCGGCCGGGGTTCGGTCCACAGGGTTCGCAGGTCGTCTCGGAGCACGGTTCTCAGCCTAGGGACCGCGGCGTGCCGCGCATCGGCCGAAAGGACGAGTCGTCACTCCGCCCCGGGGCCGACGGATCCGCGGCCCGCGGGCCGATGCCGCGGAGCGCCGTGGCGACGAGTCTCGGCATCGTCGGCCGTACAAGGACGGCCGACGAGGTGGTTGGAGGAACCGATGCTCTCGAAAGCCCTGTTGCGCCTGGGCGCAAGCGCCGCCCGCCATCCCTGGCGGGTGATCGCGGCATGGCTGATTGCCGCCACGCTCGCCGTCCTCGCCGCGATCGCCTTCGGCGGGCGGACCGCGGACTCGATGACCGCTCCGGGACTGGACTCCCAACGGGCCGCGCAACTGATCGAGCGGGCCGGCACCGGCCAGGAGGGTATGACCGCCCAAGTGGTCGTCACCCCCCTCGACGGCGGTGCGACGTTCTTCGACCACGGCAGCGAGCGCACCGCTCTCACGCGGCTGCAGACCGAGGTCAAGCGGCTGCCGCACGTGCTCGGCACGAGCGACCCGGCGGGGGCACTCGACGCACGCGGGGACACCGCCGTGCGCGGCGGCCTCGTCTCGGCCGACGGGCGGATCGCGGTCGTCCGGGTGCAGTACCCCGACCAGAGCCGACTGTCGGCCGAAGACCTCGACGCCCTCGTCGACCTCGGCGACCGGCTGCGCGCCGAGCTGCCCCTGCGCATCGAGATGGGCGGGAGCCTCTTCTACGCCTTCTCCAACCCCGACGGCGGCGTGAGCGAGCTGATCGGCATCCTCGCCGCGGCCGCGATCCTGTTCCTGGCGTTCGGTTCGCTCGTCGCCGCCGCGCTGCCGATCGGCATGGCGGTCTTCGGGCTGACCATCGGGGCTGCCACGATGACGGTACTGGCGGGGGTGACGGACGTCCCGACCTTCGCCCCCGTCCTGGGCAGCATGGTCGGGCTCGGAGTGGGCATCGACTACGCGCTGTTCGTGCTCGCCAGGCACCGGGAGTACCTCGCGCGCGGGCTCGATCCGCAGGCGGCGGCCGGACGAGCGGTGGCCACGGCGGGGAGGCCCGTGGTCTTCGCCGGCGGCACCGTCGTCGTGTCGATCCTCGGCCTGGCGGTCGCGAACGTGCCGTTCATGACGGTGGGCGGGGTTGCCGTCTCGATCGTCGTCCTGACGATGGTGCTCGCCTCGGTGACGCTGCTGCCGGCCTTCCTCGGCGCGGCGGGCCCGCGCCTGGCCCGGGCCGGCCGGATCGGCCGGGCTCTGCAGACCGGGAAGCCGGGCCGACTCGCACGGCGGGACCCGGCGGCAGGCGCCGCCCACGCCGCCGGGTGGCGTCGCTGGATCGGGCACGTCAGCCGGCACCCGGTGCCGTACGCGATCGGCGCGGCGGGGCTGCTGCTGACCGCGACGCTGCCCGTGCTCGGCCTGCGCGTCGGCCTGCCCGACGACGGCTCACTGCCCCACAGCCGTACCGAACGCCGGGCCTACGACCTCGTCGCCGAGGGGTTCGGCCCGGGCACCAACGGTCCCCTCGTCATCGCCGCGGACCCCGCCGGTGATCCGGGAGTGCTGGACCGACTCGTCGGGGCGGTCGCGGCGGAGCCGGGCATCGCATCCGTCGCGCCGACGCACATCGATCGGGCCACCGGCATCGCGACCCTCGTGGTGTTCCCGACCACCAGCCCTCAGGACAAGGCCACGGCCGACACCATCGCCCGGCTGCGCACCGACGTGCTGCCCACGGCGATCGGGCACGGCCCGGCCCGGGCCCACGTCGGCGGCGCCGCCGCGAGCCTGTCCGATGTGGGCCAACGCACCAGCCAACGCCTGCCGGTGTTCGTCGCCGCCGTCCTGGCGATGTCGTTCCTGCTGCTGATGCTGGTCTTCCGCTCGATACTCGTACCGCTCAAGGCGGTACTGCTGAATCTGCTGAGCATCGGCGCGGCCTACGGCATCATGGTCGCGGTCTTCCAGTGGGGCTGGGGAGGCGCACTCATCGGGCTGGAAGCGACGGTTCCGATCGTGTCGTTCATCCCGATGTTCCTCTTCGCCATCCTGTTCGGCCTGTCGATGGACTACGAGGTGTTCCTCCTCTCCCGCGTACGCGAGGAGTACCTGCGCACCGGCGACAACGGCACGGCGATCGTCGAGGGCGTCTCGCGCACCGCCCGGATCATCACCTCGGCCGCCCTCATCATGGTGGCGGTCTTCCTGTCCTTCGCCGTCGCCGAGGACCCCTCCAGCAAAATGTTCGGGCTCGGCCTGGCCACCGCGATCTTCATCGACGCCACGGTCGTACGCATGGTGCTGGTACCGGCGACCATGACACTCCTCGGCCGGTCCAACTGGTGGCTGCCGAAGTGGCTGGACCGGATGCTTCCCCGCGGCCCGGTCGGCACCGACGACACCGACGCGGAATCCCCGGGCGAAACCCCGCATCCACGGCTGGTTGACCGTTGACTCAACCTGCCCGCCCTTGGCGTGCGGCACCCCAGCGCGTCACCCAGGGGCGTATCGAGTCGTGATCGTCGGGTGGTCCTGGTGAGGTCCTTGATCCAGATCACCGAGGCGCGCAGGTGGAGACCGGCGAGGCAGCTGTGGCCTGCGGTCAGGATGAACGCCGGCGTGCGGCACTTGCGGTCGGCGGCGAGGCGGCGGCTTCAAGGCCGCCCCATCGGACCGGACCATGCCACGAAGGCGCATCCCGCAAATTGATCACGACTCGATACGCGCCTGGTCCTCGGCAGCGTCGGCGAGCAGACGGACAGTCACCGCGGCGAGCCATACGAGGCCGAGCCCCGCGCCGGCGGTGAAGGCCAGGACCGTGGCGGCGGAGCCCGCGAAACCCGCGAGGATGCCGAGGGGGACGAGGCGGGAGGCCACGGCCCAGCCGCGATGCCCCCGCGCTGCGAGAGGCCCGGCCAGGACGAGGAACGCGGCACACAGGGCGAGGTAGCCGACCATGCCGCCGAGCATGTGTGCGGCACCGTGCGGGCTGAGCGATACGGCATCGGGAGCACCGGCCGGGAATCCGGCCCCCGCATCGGCCGGGAAGGCGGCGGCCGCCAGGAACGAGGCACCGAACACGCCGATCAGGGCGGGCCCCCAGGTCGCCCCGGCTCCGGCTCCCCCGCGGAGCAGCCGCCGGAGCCCGATGGCGCCGGCGCCGAGCAGGGCTCCGGCCAGCAGGAAGTTCACCGTCTGGATCCAGCCCGGGTCGCCGAGGGCGAGCTGGCTGATCGCATGGCGGGTGAAGTCGAAGCCGTTCCGCGCGAGCCCCTGGGCGATGCCCGCGCCGAGGAACACCGGGCCCGCCACCGCGCAGCCTGCCAGGGGGAGCCTCGTTGCGCGGGGAACGGGCTGCGAGGGCTGCGACCCGGCGCGAACGCCGCCGAACGGGTAGGTGACTGTGCGGAGCACTGCGTTCCCTCCTCCTGCGCCGCTCTGAGGAACCGGGCGGGCTCCACGGCGCTTGCGTGTTGTCGAGGGGTAGACCGGGGCGGATGCGCGACATCATCGGTCCCGAAGACGTGACCCGTGTCACGTGGTGCGGTGTGGCGCGCAGGCCGCCGAGCAGGGGCCGGGTAGCGGCAGGCGGTGCCGATGCGGTCGGCTGGAGGGCCGCCGTGGACGTCGGCGGCGTACGCGATGCCGCGCAGGAGCGGGACCAGGTCGGCGGGGGTTCAGGTCGGGGCGGACCGCCCGGCGTCGCGGGCCCGGTCGGGGGTTGGGCCGGTCGAGGGTTGGGTCCGGTGGCTGCAAGCGGCGCACAGGCGCTCCTCCGGGGGCTGCACCACACCCGCGGATGGGCCATCCGGTTGACTTGGCTGCGTCGGTGGTCGCCGGCCGGGGAATGCGCCCACGTATGCCGGAAATGCTCAGCACCCTCACCCGTATCGCCGGCCGCCGCCGGGAGCCGGTCGCGGTCCAGGCCCTGCGCTCCACCGCGGCAGCCGTCATCAGCTACGTGATCGCGCTACGGCTGAGCAGCGAGCCGGCCCCCCTGACCGCACCGCTCACCGCGCTGCTCGTCGTCCAGGTCACCCTCTACTCGACGCTGACCACGGGCATCCGCAGGGTGAACTCCGTGGTCGCCGGAGTCCTGATCGCCATCGGCTTCAGCGCCCTGGTGGGACTCACCTGGTGGAGTCTGGGCCTGGTCATCCTGGCGTCCCTGCTCGTCGGCCATCTGGTGCGCGTGGACGAGTTCGTCCCGGAGGTCGCGATCAGCGCCATGCTGGTCCTCGGCGTCACCCAGGTCGCGGACACCGCGTGGGACCGGGTTCTGGAGACCCTGATCGGCGCGGCCGTCGGCATGCTGGTCAACCTGCTCGTCGCACCGCCGGTCTGGGTCGGGCCGGCAAGCGCCGCGATCACCGACCTCGCGGCTCGGATGAGCCGGCTCCTGGAGCACATCGGCGAGGAGCCGCTCGGACCCGCCAAGGTGGAGCAGGCTGCAGCCCACCTCCACGAGGCGCGGCGGCTCGACAACGACATCGCGCTCGTGGACGCCTCGCTCCGGCAGGCCGAGGACAGCCTCCGCCTCAACCCCCGGGTCAAGGAGGGCCTGCTCTCCCGGCTCGTGCTGCGCACCGGCCTGGACACCTTGGAGATCTGCGCGGTGGTCCTCCGCGTGGCCTGCCGGACGCTGACCGACCTCGCCAAGGCCCGCCCCGACAGCCCGCTGTTCACGGCCGAGGTCAGGGCCGCGCTGCGGGAAGTGCTCGCGCACACGGCCAGGGCGGTGGAGAGCTTCGCCCAGCTCATCACCGCGCAGGTCAGCGCCAACGCCGAGAAGGCGGAGGCCCGGCTGGCCGCCGAGCTGGTCGTGGCCCGGGCGAGCCGGGACCGGTTCGCGGACCTCCTCCTGGCCCGGATCGGGGAGGACAAGGCCCAGTGGCAGCTGCAGGGCGCGCTGCTGGCCGAGATCGACCGGGTGCTCGACGAACTCGGCGTGGACAAGCGCTCCCAGCGGCTGCTGGAAGAGCTCGACCGCCACACCCGCACCCGGCGCAGCCGACGCCTCGCGTCGCGCCTGCCGGGCCGGCGTCGCGACGGCGGCGGCAGGTGAGCGGGCGGACCCGTGTGGGGGCGGCGCGCCCGACGAGCAGCGCTCCCTGCGGCGTCTGCGCGCAACGAACCCCTACGGTGTGCAGGTGACCGGCGAGCAGACGACCATCGAGGAGGAGGCCGCCCGGCTGAAGGAACGGCTGTACGCGACGATCACGATGATCTCCGTGGTCATCGGCCTCGGCGCGGGCGGCCACGTGGACGCGGCGGGCGCGGCGGCGACGGTCATCACCGCCTCGGTGGGCCTGTGGCTGGCCGCGCTCGTGGCCGACCAGCAGGCGCACCGGGTCGTGCACGGGGCCCTGGCCACCGGACGGGAGCTGCGCTCCATGCTGTTCGTCAGCAGCCCGCTCCTGCTGTCCGCGGTGGGCCCGCTCCTGCTGATCGGCATCTCGGCACTCGGGGTGATGGCGTTGGACACCGCCCTGGTGTCGGCCGCCGCGGTGAACGTCGCCACCCTCTTCGCCTGGGGCTGCTACGGCGGCGTCCGCATGGGGAGCGGAACCCTGTTCGCCCTGCTGGCCGGTGTCATCGACGCGGCGATCGGAACCACGGTGGCCTTGGTCAAGGCAGTCGCCGGCCACTGATCCCGCGCGGGGAACGCCCGCCGGGCCGGTTCCCCCTCCCCGGCACGTCCGGCAGCCGGCGGGCTGCGCGCGGACACATGACGCTGCAGCCCGCACCGCCCCGGCTCAGGCGTCGGCCTGCTGCCAGGGGAAAGGGGCCCGGTCGGGCCGCACCCAGCCGGTCCTGGCCCGGGTGCCGGCCAGCGTGGAGGACGTCGGCGTGGTGGCCCACCAGCTCGACCCAGGCCCGGCTCACGGTGGCGTGGTACTTCTGCGGCTTGCCCGCGTAGCGGGCGGTGTGCTGGATGCCGTCGCCGACCACGTCCACCGCCGCGTCGGTTCCGTAGCGGCGTACGGCCAGCCACGTCAGGTGGACGTGCCGGCGATACCCGAAGCGGTCGGCGGTGGCCATCACCTCTGCCATGAGCTGTTCGAACGGCGAGCGTTCGTCGTGGGCCTGCAGGGTTTCGTCGGTCATGGCCCCTCTTTGCCCAGCGCGTCCAGAACGGTGCGGAAGCCGGCGACCGTCTCCGCGGACAGGCCGTTCAGCGCGCGGCTTTCGAGACCTGCCAGCGTGTCGCGGATCCGGGATGCTGCCGGGCGCCCGGATTCGGTGAGCTCGATGCGCACGGAGCGGCGGTCGCCGACCTGCTTGGCACGGACGATGTGTCCGCGCCGCTCCAGCCGGTCCAGCACGCTGGTCAGCGTGCTGGGACGGCTGCCGACGGCGGCACCGAGCCGGGAGATGGTCCGGCTCGGCCGTCGGCGAGGGCACGTACGCCTCGCACCGCAAGCCCTGGTCCGCTGTGGGTCAGTCGCCCCCGCCGCCGCCCCCGCACGACGAGCCGCAGGAGGAGCCGCCGCCACAGGAGTCCCCGCCGTCACCCCACCGGCTGTTGTGGCGCCTCGGCCGCTTGGGCCCCCGCAGCACCTGGAAGGCCACCACGACGACGACCAATGCCATGGTCAGCACGACTTCCATCGCGCGCCCCCGTTCCACTCGTTCTGGGTTGTGCGAGCACGATGCCCGAAGCGGGGGCGCCTCCAAGCGCGGGTTGAGCAACTTCAGAGCTTGCGTCACACATCCGAACCGCGTGGCACACGAACCGGCCGGCTTGGGGCTGCGCCGCCATCGGAGCCGTGGGTGGTCGCACCGACTTCGTGTCGTCGAGCCTGGACGCAGACGGCATGACCTCGCCTCGCTCCCCCACACCCGTCGTCGAGGTGGCGCGCCCGCGCGCCGTGTCGCCCGCCATGACGATCACGGCACTGCCGATGACCCTCATGACGGCGGCCGGTGTGCGTCCTGGGCGACTGCGGGCGCCCGGACCGGACGGACCGGTCCGGGGCGGGCAGGCCTCGGTCAGGCTCCCGCGGCCGTGACCGCCCGGGCGTCCGGTGCGTCTGCGTAGAGGGCGTCGAGGAGCTCGTCGGCCCAGGCGGTGCTGTACGCGTCCAGCCTCGGGAAGCCGCCCTCGTACGGGGAGCGGGTCCAGGTGAAGGTGGCGCCGGGGTTGTGGGTGGCGTAGCCGTCGGCGGCGAACAGGTGCGGGCTGCCCTGGATCTCGGGGCCCTGGGCGATCCGCCACTGCTCGTAGACCTCGGTGCGGCCGCTGCCCCGGGACAGGGCGGCGGCCAGGGCTCCGGCGTCCACGTGTTCGCAGTCCTCGGCGAGGTCGAGGATCACCGAGTGGATGCTGATGCACTTGCTGTCGGCGTAGAACGCCTTGCGCAGCGCGCGGTCCAGTTCGTCGCTGCCGCGGAGCCCGCCGATCGCCGGGTCCTTGGCGGCCTGGACCGCCTCCATGGCGGGCAGCATCGTGACCGGGAACGCCTCCGGCCGGCCGTGCCACAGCCGCCAGCCGAGCTCGGGCCGGTGCGCGGCGATGGTCGTGATCTCCGGGTCGACGATGAACTTCGGGGTGGGCTCGCGGTTGAACAGCTCCAGCGGGAAGGCCCGGTGGTCTATCTGCAGGGGCAGCTGCCGGCGTTCGGTGGCGGCGTTCAGGGTGTGCAGGGCGAGACTCGCCCACGGGCAGCCGATGTCGGACCAGACGGTCACCGTCGGGATACCGGAGTGCGTCGGCACGTTTCCTCCTGGGGTAGTGCGAGGGCGCCCCGGCTGATGTGCTGCGGCGCCGGGCGCACGCCGATCAGAACGCGACCGGGGGCCGCCGGTCCACCGCCGCCGGTCCACTTCGTCAGGTGTCGGGTACTTTCCGAAGCCTTGCGGCCGGTCCCGGGCCGCCGAGGCCGCCGTCCCGCCGAACCCGGCCGAGGCTGCCCGGGCCTCCACCCCGGCAGGCGGTTCGTGCACGTCGTTCGCCATCCCGGCCGGCTCGGGCCGACCGGGCCGTCCCGTCCCGCGGCGGACGGCTCAGGTGTCGGAGTGCCCGTCCAACGGGACCGTCAGTCCGATGCTTTCGGCTGCCACCGCCACGGCGTAGTCGAAGAACGCGGCCTCGTCCTTGACGCTGTCGTGGGTGCGGCTGAAGACCTGGAAGACCAGGAGGCCGATCAGGTTGCTCCACAGGACGATGCCGCGCTCGATGAGGTCCGAGAACGGGGCCTCGGGCGTACCGCCGAACAGCTCGACGGCCGCCGGCAGCAGCAGCGGCGTCCCGGACGGCGCCCGCCGCGGCGGGGTGAGTTCGCCCGCCTCCAGCGCCGCCCGTACGATGCCGGCGAGCACCGCGGGGGTACGGGAGGCGGGCAGGACCGTGTCCTGCGGGGCGTGGTAGCCGGGGACGGGAGAGCCGTAGATCAGCGTGAACTCGCCCGGGTGGGCGAAGGACCACTGCCGCAGCGCACGGGTGACGGCGAGGAGCCGCGCACCCGCCGACGCGCCGGCGCCCGCGGCGGCCCGGTCGGCCTGCTCCATCGCGGCGCCGGACGCGTCGTAGGCGTCGATGACCAGTGCGGTCAGCAGGTCGTCCCGGTGCGGGAAGGCGGCCTCCACGTCGGCGGGGGCAAAGCCGCCGCCAGCGGCCACGGCGTCCGGGGACAGTCCTGCGGCCCCCAGGCGCGGCAGCAGGCTGCGGGCGGCATCCTTGACCACGGCTTTCGCTATCACGTCGTCATCCATGCCGAAACCGTATCCTTCGGCGAACCGGCCCCGCGCCACGGGGGTGTGACGTGGCATCAGCAGCCCTTCGGGGCGGAAATACGGATTCCGGTACGGTGCGGTCCCGGGCCCGCTACGGTGGCCGTGTCACCGCCCAGTGGAGGTCCAGTGCCAACGACCGTGGTGGGGTTCCGGCTCGGCTGCGATGCGCGGAACCGACAGGCGACCATCGTTCTGACCGAGTCCGGTGTCCTCCACCGCTCGAACGGGCCCCTGGGGTCGACGTCGAAGCCCGGCCGGCCCGACGCTCCCGCGTCCGTGGACCCCCACCCCGTACCCCGGCAGGCCGCGAAGCTGCGGAAGCTGCACGCCGAGCTGACCGGTGCCGGGTTCAGCCGGGTACTGGTCCCGCCCGCCTGCGTGCGGCTGGAGACCGACGAGCATCCGCTGCACGCCAAGCCGTACGGGGGGAACGCGCCGCCGCCGCATCCGGAACTGGTCGAGGAGTTCGTCGGGCTGGCGCCCTCCCGTTCCCTACCGCTCGACGAGGCGATCCGCGCCTTCTACTCCGCGGTCGGCATTCCGTCCAGGCCCAGGAATCCCGTTCCGCCGGGAGGGCCGCTGCGGCGGCTCCCGCCCCGTGTCGAACAAGCCCTCCGCGCCCTTGCCCGCGGGAGTGCCATCAACTCGCCGCCGCGGCGCCGCGTCGGGTGGCGGATCACCGCCGGCGGGGTGCGTCTGCACGTGGGTCCGGCGGGCGAGGCCCTCACGCGACAGGAGGTCGCGGATCTGCAGGCCGCGCTGTCGGCCTGGCTGCGCCTGAACCCGCATGAAGCGCAGCTCCCGCGCGCCACGGACCCCGTTCCCGGGGCGGCTGCCGGCGCACCCCTGGCTCCGGAACCGGCTTCCCGGGCGGTGTCTCCGCAGCCGTCGGCATGACCGGCGGGCCCCCACCGCCGCGGTCTCCTACACTGCCGGTCGGGGCGGAGCCGTAGCGCAGAGGTCGTCGCGCGCGGTCTCCAAAACCGCGAGGACGCCGGTTCGATTCCGGTCGGCTTCGCCCCTTCCCGGCAGTCGGCGCCCCGGCGGCCCGCGGGCAGCGTGTCGTGGCGGTCCGGCCGACCGCCGAGCCGGGGGCCCGCGGCCGACCGATCCGTGCGGGCAGCGGGATCGGCCGGGGTGGCGATTCCCCGGTGCGGGAGCAGGCCGCCGCGTGACGCGAGCCCCGGCCGGTGGGGACCCCGGGTGAAACAGCCTTCCCGCCAAGGCCGAAACCGATCACCGCAGATGATCACGCGCCTCGTCGACGGACGGATCTGTACCTACGAACCGGCGGGCGACACCTGGGGTGTTCTGCAGCCCACCGCCGCATTCCGGCCGGTTGCCGGGCACGAGGTCGTTGCGGCGGCCGTCGCCGCCGACCTGCAGCGGGCCTTCTGCACGACCCGGAACGCGCTGGTGTGCGCGGCGGATACGGGGGAGGTGGTGTGGCGGGCGTCGCTCGAACCGCACTGGGAGCGGCCGTACGTTCACCGGCCCGGGTGTGTGCTGTCCTCGGACGGCCGGGTGATGTGGTCTACCGGCTGACACGCGATGGCGGGCAGGGGCACGTACCAGTGGGTCGCGCTCGATGCCGGGACCGGTGCGCTCACGGCCCGTAAGGACCTCGGCACGGCCGGTCACGGCGGGAGCCGGTTCCTGCATCCGGTCGGCGGAATGGAGCGGCGGCTGTCCGACACCACCGGGCATCCGGTCCGCCGGCGCGCGTGACGTGCGCGGTTACGACGCCTCGCGGCGCTTGGCGCGCCATGCCGCGAAGGCGATGAGCCCGCCCACGGTGAGGGCGCCGGCCTTCACCGCCAGCTTGAGGGACAGCCAACCGGTCAGGAACGGAACGTGCCAGTCCATCCGCCACACGAGGGCGAGGGCGCCAAGGCCGACGAGAATGCCGACGGCGACTCCCGCGGCGGTCTTCCAGCGTGTGGGCTGACCTGCCTGCTCCACCTTTTGCTCTGTCATGACCACAACGTTAATGGCGGCTCAACCCTCGGGTGTACTCCGAACGGATGAGGGCGGTGTCATCGAAAGTTGATGCGCCCCGGCGTCTGGTGTCCGACCGTCAGGACGTCGGCCGGAGCTGCTTGTTCTCCTCCTCCCGGTCGTCGGCGCTCTCGGCGGCGCCCTGCGGGCCGAGGGGCTGCAGCGGGGTGCGGTGGCCTCCCCCTGCGGCCGCGGTGCTGCCGGCCCGGCGGGAGGTGATCCATGCCGCGAGGGGCTGGGTGTAGCGGGCGGACAGGGGGCCGAGTATGACGAGGATGAGGACGTACGCGGTCGCGAGCGGGCCCAGCGCGGGCTCGATGCCGGCGGTGACGGCGAGTCCGGCGATGACGATGGAGAACTCGCCGCGGGCCACCAGGGTGCCGCCGGCCCGCCAGCGGCCGTTCGGCCCGATCCCGGCGCGCTTCGCGGCCCAGTAGCCGGTCGCGATCTTCGTGCAGGCGGTGACCACGGCCAGCGCGAGCGCGGGCAGCAGCACCGGCGGGATGCTGGCGGGGTCCGTGTGCAGGCCGAAGAAGACGAAGAACACGGCCGCGAAGAGGTCCCGCAGCGGGCTGAGCAGGGTGTGCGTGCCCTCGGCGACCTCGCCGGAGAGGGCTATGCCGACGAGGAAGGCGCCGACGGCCGCGGAGACCTGGAGCTGCTGGGCGATGCCCGCGACGAGCAGGGTCAGGCCGAGGACGACGAGCAGGAGCTTCTCGGGATCGTCGCTGGAGACGAAGCGGGAGATGATCCGCCCGTAGCGCACGGCGACGAAGAGCACGGCACCGGCCACGCCCAGTGCTATGGCGAGGGTGGCGCTGCCGGCGGCGAGGCCGACCCCGGCCAGGAGGGCGGTGATGATGGGCAGGTAGACCGCCATGGCGAGGTCTTCGAGGACCAGGATGCTCAGGACGACGGGGGTCTCGCGGTTGCCGAGCCGGCCGAGGTCTCCCATGACCTTGGCGATGACACCTGAGGAGGAGATCCAGGTGACGCCGGCCAGGACCACCGCCGCAACCGGCCCCCAGCCCATCAGCAGCGCGGCGGCGGCGCCGGGCAGGGCGTTGAGGGCGCAGTCGACGAGGCCGGCCGGGTACTGGGTGCGCAGGTTCGACACGAGGTCGTTGGCGGTGTACTCCAGGCCCAGCATCAGCAGCAGGAGGATGACGCCGATCTCGGCGCCGATGGCGACGAACTCCTCGCTCGCGCCCAGCGGGAGCAGACCGCCGGTGCCGAAGGCCAGGCCCGCCAGCAGGTAGAGGGGGATCGGCGAGAACCTCAGCCGGCCCGCGACCCGGCCGAGCAGGCCCAGGCCGAGGAGGATCGCACCGAACTCGATCAGGAAGAGGGCGGAGTGCACGGGCGCCTCACTCCCGTCCGAGTATCGCGGCGGCCGCGTCGACGCCCTCGCGGGTGCCGATGACGATCAGGGTGTCCCCGCCGGCCAGCCGGAAGTCCGGCCCCGGGGACGGCCTGGCCTCCGCCCGCCGCAGGACGGCGACGACCGACACGCCCGTCTCGGTCCGCATCCGCGTCTCGCCCAGCACGCGGCCGTTCCAGTGCGACTGCCCGGACAGTTCGACGCGCTCGGCGACCAGACCCAGTTCGGTCGTGTGGAGGAGGTTCGGGCTGTGGTGGGCGGGCATCAGCGCGTCGATCAGGGCCGCGCTCTCGCCCGCGGTGAGGTGGAGCGACTGGAGGCAGTCGTCGGGGTCGTCGGCGCGGTAGACGTTCACGCTGCGGGTGCCGTCGCGGTGGGCGATCACCGACAGGTGCCGGCGTTCGCGGGTGGCGAGGTCGTACTGGACCCCGATGCCGGGCAGCGGCGTGGTCCTCATCCGTGGAGCAGGCACAGCCCATCCCCCTCGTGTCGTTTCCGTGCAGAGTGCCGGCGGCGTTGTGTCGTGGGATGTCCTGCGGAGGGATCCCGGGCCGCGGCGGGAACATGCTGCCATCTTGTGAGCTGCGGGAATATGGGTGTCGTCACGGATGGACAGGGGTGCCCGGGCCGGTCGAGGATGGCGCGGGGAGGCCGGCTCCGTCGCGGGCGGGTGCGGTAGCGGAGAGGATCGGGCAGGCCGGGAAGGGCATGGGACGGACGGTGTCACTGTACTGGCGGATCTTCCTGCTGAACGCGGCCGTTCTCGTCCTCAGCGTCGCCCTGCTCTTCGGCCCCGTCACCGTCTCCACGCCGGTGCTCTTCGGCGAGGCGATCGTCCTGGTCTGCGGGCTGGTCGTGATGCTGGTGCTGAACGCGGTCCTGCTCCGCGTCGGCCTGGCACCGCTGGGCAGGCTGAACCGGGCCATGGCCACGGCCGACCTCCTCAACCCCGGGGAACGGCCGCGGGTCAGCGGGCAGGGCGAGATCGCCCGCCTCACCGGCACCTTCAACGCCATGCTCGACCGGCTGGAGGCCGAACGCGCCGCCAGCAGCGGGCGGGTCCTGACCGCCCTCGAAGCCGAACGGCAGCGCATCGCCCAGGAACTCCACGACGAGATCGGGCAGACCCTCACCGCCGTCCTGCTGCAGCTGGGGCACGCCGCCCGCCATGCGCCGCCGGACGTGCGCGAGGACCTGCACCAGGCCCAGGAGACCACCCGGGCCAGCCTGGAGGAGATCCGCCGCATCGCGCGGCGCCTGCGCCCCGGCGTCCTCGAGGAACTCGGCCTGCACAGCGCACTGCGCTCCCTGGGCTCCGAGTTCACCGCCCACCGGCTGTCCGTGGCCGTGCACATCGTGACCGGCGTGCCCGCTCTCGACCCGGCGACGGAACTCGTCGTCTACCGGGTCGCACAGGAGGCCCTGACCAACGCGGCCCGCCACTCCGGCGCGTCCCGGGTGGAGCTGCGGCTGGGCCCGCTTCCGGGGGGCGGCAGCTGCCTCCTCGTGCGCGACAACGGCCGCGGACGGGGAACGGCCCCCGAAGGAGCCGGGATCAGCGGCATGCGGGAACGCGCCCTGCTCATCGGCGCCGAACTCCTGATCGAGCCCGGAGCCGGGGGCGGCACGGATGTCCGCCTGAACATCGCCCCGCCCCCACCG
>NZ_JACBGN010000102.1 GCF_013401435.1 Streptomyces sp. BR123 | reverse complement strand
CGCCACCACCGGTGCCGCCGGAACCGACGTTGGTGCCGCTGCCGCCGCCACCGCCGCCGCCACCCCCGCCGCCGGCACCCCAGGCCTGGATGAACACCGAGGTCACGCCCGGCGGGGGCACGAAGGTCCCGTCGTTGGTGTACTCCTGCACCCCGTGGTGCGGAAGCTTCTGTTCCTGCTTCTGCTTCGGCTTCGGCTTCGACTCGTCGGCCCCGGGCGGCGGCCCGTCCTCCGGGCGGAGGTCTTCGGCCCGGGGGGGCTCGTCGTGTCCCGGCGGCGGCTCCAGCAGGTCCCTGGCGGAGGTGACCGCACGGGCCGCGGGGTCTCCGGCCGCCTGGGCCAGTGGGGACATGACCAGCAGCTGGCCGGTGACGGCCGCCGCCGTGAGGGCCGCCACGCCCAGGGCCCGGTGCCGTGAGCGGCGGGAGGTGGTACTCGCGTTCATGACTTCCTTACCTCCCCGGCCCGTACGGCGGCCCGGGGAGTGCGGTGAGAGTGGCACGAGATGCGGACGTTCTGGTCCGCTGCGCCATCTCACCGTTGCCCTCGCGCATTCCGCCGCAGGCACCGCCGCCCGATACTCCGGCCGGCCCTCGATGTTGCGCCGGTCGGACCAAGCGGTCAGACCGCCCGGTCGCGGCCTTCCCAGTACGGGTCGCGCAGCCGCCGCTTGTACAGCTTGCCGTTGGGGTCACGGGGCATCTCCGCGATGAAGTCGACCGTCCTGGGCCGCTTGTAGCCGGCCAGCAGGCCCGCGCAGTGCGCCAGGACCCCGGCGGCCAGCGCCTCCCCCGGCACGTGGCCGTCGGCCGGCTCGACGACCGCCTTGACCTCCTCGCCCCAGTCGGCGTGCGGGATGCCGAAGACGGCGGCGTCGGCGACCGCCGGATGGGTGAGGAGCGCGGCCTCTATCTCGGCGGGGTAGATGTTGACCCCGCCCGAGATGATCATGTCGATCTTGCGGTCGCGGAGGAAGAGGTAGCCCTCCTCGTCCAGCAGCCCGAGGTCGCCGACCGTGAAGAAGTCCCCGATGCGGTTCTTCTGCGTCTTGCCCTCGTCCTTGTGGTAGCTGAAGCCGCCGGTGTTCATCTTCATGTAGACGGTGCCGACCTCCCCGGCCGGCAGCCGGTTGCCGTCGTCGTCGAAGACGGCGAGCTCGCTGATCGGCCAGGCCCGGCCGACCGTCCCCGGCCTCTTCAGCCAGTCCTCGGCGGTGGCGAAGGCGCCGCCGCCCTCGCTGGCCGCGTAGTACTCCTCCACGCACTGCCCCCACCAGGCGATCATCGCCCGTTTGACGTGGTCCGGACAGGGGGCGGCGCCGTGGACGGCGTGCCGCATGGAGCCCACGTCGTACGCCGACCGGGTCGCCTCCGGGAGCGCGAGCAGCCGGTGGAACTGGGTGGGGACCATGTGCGTGTGGGTGCACCGGTGGACTTGGATCAGCCGCAGCATCTCCTGCGGCGTCCACTTGTCCATCAGCACCAGCGGGTGGCCGATGTGCAGCGAGGCGCCGGCGAACTGCAGGACCGCCGTGTGGTACAGCGGCGAGCAGACCAGGTGCACGTTGCCGTCGAACGGACGGATGCCGAAGATGCCGAGGAAGCCGCCGAGGTGGGTCTCCTCGGGGGTCTTGCCGGGCAGCGGGCGGCGTATGCCGCGGGGGCGGCCGGTGGTGCCCGAGGTGTAGTTCATGACCCAGCCGAGGGTGCGCCCCTCGGGGGGTGTGCCGGGCCTGCCGTCGAGGAGTCCGGCGTACGGGCGGAAGCCGGGTACGGTGCCGACGGCGTAGCGGTGGGTCGCGGGCAGGGCGGCCTCGTCGGCCGCCGCGGTGGCGGCGTCCCCGAAGCGCTGGTGGGCGATGAGGACCTTGGCCCCGGAGTCGGACACGATCCAGGCGATCTCGGGGCCCACGAGGTGGTGGTTGACGGGGACGAGGTAGAAGCCGGCCTGGGTGGCGGCGAGGTAGGCGGTCAGGAACTCGACGCCGTTGGGCAGGACCACGGCGAACGCGTCGCCCCGCTCCAGCCCGGCGGCGCGCAGGCCGTGGACGAGGCGGTTGGCGTCGGCGTGCAGCCGGCCGGCCGTCCACTCCTCCCCTTGGGGGGTGACCAGGACGACCCGCTGCGCGTCGGCGGCGGCCTGGGCCCAGAACCCTCCCGCGGTCTGCCGTCCGGCGCCGCTCGCACTGCCGCCTGCGGTCCCGCTCCCGCTTCCGCTGCCCTTCGGGCTCCCGTTCCCGTTCGTGCCCGTCACGCTGCTCACGTGGGTCACCCCTCTCACACGGCTCGGCCGGCGATGCGGTTGATGCGGTCGACGGCCTTCTCGAAGCCGCGGGTGAGGTCGTCGAAGACGGCCTGGACGCTGCGCTCGGCGTTCATGCGGCCGACGATCTGGCCGACGGGGGTGCCGAGCAGCGGCTGGACCTCGTACTTCTGGATGCGGGAGAGCGCCTCGGCGACCAGCAGGCCCTGGAGGGGCATCGGCAGGGCACCGGGGCCGTCCGGGTCGTCCCAGGCGTCGGTCCACTCGGTGCGCAGCTGGCGGGCGGGCTTGCCGGTGAGGGCGCGGGAGCGGACGGTGTCGCCTGAGCCGGCGGCGAGGAGCTTCCCGGTGAGGGCGCGGGAGTGCAGGTCGGCCTCGGTGGTGGTCAGCCAGAGGGAGCCGAGCCAGACGCCCTGCGCGCCGAGGGCGAGTCCGGCGGCGATCTGCTCGCCGCTGCCGATGCCGCCGGCGGCGAGGACGGGGAGCGGGGCGACGGCCTCGGCGATCTCGGGGACGAGCACCATGGTGGCGATCTCGCCGGTGTGGCCGCCGGCCTCGTACCCCTGGGCGACGACGATGTCGATGC
The DNA here is from genome assembly GCF_013401435.1 of Streptomyces sp. BR123. Taxonomy (GTDB): domain Bacteria; phylum Actinomycetota; class Actinomycetes; order Streptomycetales; family Streptomycetaceae; genus Streptomyces. Next base: position 20,231 of record NZ_JACBGN010000102.1, on the reverse strand, counting down.
CTGCGTCGGCGTGCCGGCGGGCGTGCTTGGCGCTCCCGGCGAGGGCGGCGACGAGGACGCCGCGGTCGTGGGCGCGGGCGATGACGTCGGGGGGCGGGGAACCGAGGGCGTTCGCGAGGAGTTTGACGGGATAGTCGAAAGCCGCGTCGAGCTGGGCGCGGGCGACCTGCTCCATCCAGCCGGTGATCCGCCAGCCGGAGGCCTCGCCCTCGGGGAGCTCGGGGACGTGGTGCTCGGCGAGGGTGTCGCGGACGAAGTCGCGGTGCCCGGCCGGGATCATCGCCTCGATCTCGGCCTCGCCGATGCCGTCGACGGCCTTCTTGGCCGGCATGACGACGTCGAGGCCGTACGGCTTGCCGTCGGTGTGCGCCTGCATCCAGTCGAGGTCGCGCCGCAGGTCGTCCGGGGCGGTGTAGCGGACCGCGCCGAGCACGCCGAAGCCGCCGGCGCGGGTGATGGCCGCGGCGACGGCGGGGAAGGGGGTGAAGCCGAAGAGGGCGTGCTCGACTCCCAGTCTCGTGCTCAGCTCCGTCTGCATGGGCGGCAGCATGCCGCAGCCCGGCGGCCGAGGGAAGGGGTTTTCTGATGCCTCGTCAGATTCTTTGACGGGTGGTCGATGCGGGGTGCGCGCCGCGGGCGGGCAGATACTTCGAGAGCCGATCGGGCGGACAGGAGGCCCACCATGGAGGCACGCACGGGGGACGGCACGGCGCACCGCGTCCGGGCCGCAGAAGCGCCCCCCGACCACGTCCGGGCTGCAGCCCGGGACCGCAGGGACGGCAGCGCCGCGGCATCCGGCCCGCCGGCCGCCGACGGGCGCGCGGCCCCCGCCGGGATCGCTGCCTCCGGCAGCGACGGCAACGGCGACAGCCGCGTGGACGGCGACGGGACCGCACGCCGCCACCGCATCGCTTCTGCCGCCCTGTCAGGCGCCCACGTCGGGAACCACCGGCACGGCGGCGGCGGTCCCCCGCGCGGTGTCACCGACAGCCGCACGACGGCATGCGCCGAGGAGGCCGTGCCCGCCGCCGGCGGCAACGGAGGCGGAGGGCAGGACGACGACAGCAGCGGCAGCGGCACCGGTGTCGGGTTGAGCCGGCGGCGGCTCGGGGGGCGGTTGCTGGCGCTGGGCGGGGTGCTGCTGCTGCACGGGGCACTGCCCGGGGCCGCGGGGGCCGCGGGCAACCCGGCCGAGCGGCGGGCGCTCCAGGGGCTGCGCCTGCGGTACGGGTCCGCGCGCCAGGCCGGGCTGCTGGAGCGGCACCTGGAGCAGGTGGCGGAGGAGGCCCGGCGGTTCCTCGACCCGTCCCCCCTGCACCCCTACTACGCCGGGGCAGTGGTCCTCGCGGGCCGTGGCCGGACCATCGCCCTGCACCGGGCGATGGGCTGCGCCGTGCGGTACGAGGACTACGACGGCCGGACCGACCTCGCCCGGGAGTTCCCGGCGGCGCAGCGCATCGCGATGGCGGAGGACACCGTCTTCGACCTGGCATCGCTGACCAAGCTGTTCACCTCGCTGCTCGCGGTGCAGCAGATGGAGCGCGGCCGGCTGGAGCTGGAGGCTCCGGTGGACCGGTACCTGCCCGAGTTCACCGGCGGCGGCAAGGAGCTGATCACGGTCCGGCAGCTGCTCACCCACACCTCGGGGCTGCGCTCGTGGGCGCCGTTCTACAAGGAGCCCGACCGTGCGGGGCAGTTGCGGCTGCTGTGGTCCGTGCGACCGCAGGAGCCGCCCGGGTCGGTGTACCGCTACTCGGACCTCAACCTCATCACGCTCCAGCTGCTCCTGGAACGGATCACCGGCCACACTCTGGATCTCCTGCTCCACGACGAGATCACCGGCCCCCTCGGGATGCACCGCACCCGTTACAACCCACCGCTCTCCTGGCGCCGCGTCACGGCCGCCACCGAGGTCCAGCGCCCGCCCTGGTCCGGCCTCGACCGCGGACTGGTCTGGGGCCGGGTCCACGACGAGAACGCGCACGCCCTCGGCGGCGTCGCCGGCCACGCCGGCATCTTCGGCACGGCCTGGGACCTCGCCGTCCTCGCCCGCACCCTCCTCGACGGCGGGATCCACGCCGGCAAGCGCATCCTGCGCCCCGCCTCCGTCGAACTGCTCTTCACCGACTTCAACACCGCCTTCCCCGGTGACGACCACGGCCTCGGCTTCGAGCTCTACCAGCACTGGTACATGGGCGCGATGGCCACCCCGCACTCCGCCGGCCACACCGGATTCACCGGCACCTCCCTCGTCCTGGACCCCTCCACCGACTCCTTCCTCGTCCTGCTCGGCAACTCCGTACACCCCGTCCGCACCTGGCGGGCCGGCAGTGCCCCACGGGTCGCGGTCGGCAACCGCTTCGCCCGTGCCGTCCCCGTCCGGACCCGGCACGGCGGCGCGGCCTGGTTCTCCGGTATGGAGCCCGGCGCCTCCGGCACCCTGACGTTGCCCCCGCTCACCCCGGCCACCGCCGAGGCCAGGCTGCGCTGCGCCGTGTGGTGGGACACCGTGCCCGGCGAGGGCGCCTTCCACCTGGAGGCCTCGGCGGACGGCACGGTCTGGGAGCCGCTGCCGTTCAGCACGGTCCGCACCACGGGCGGCTCCCCGGAGCAGTGGCCGCAAGGCCGTGCCGACGGCTGGTCGGGCCGCATCTGGCACCGCCTGGAGGCGCCCCTCACGGCCTGGGCGGGCCGGCCGGTGCACCTGCGCTTCCGGCACGCCGCGACCGGCCGCCATGTGGGGCGGGGGGTGTACGTGGACGTCGTACGGGTGGCGGAACGGGCCCGGCTGCTGTTCTCGGAGGACCGCCCGACCGATGCCTCCACCGTCCGCGCGGTCGGCTGGACCCGCTCGGCGGACTGACACGCAGGCGGCGCCCCCGGCCCCCGGGGGCGCCGCCGCACCGGATCACGCGGCGGGCAGGCCCCGCCCTTGCCCCGCACACCCGCTCACAGCTCCTCCCCCAGCGGAAGCCGCCGGATGCTCGGCAGGTAGTCGTCCAGCTCTCCCGGGGTGAACCGGGACATTCCGACGACGTGCCAGAACTCGCCGGCCACGTCGCCTTCGTACTTGTAGCCGCCCGACGGGGTGAGCGTCGCCCAGCCGCCCGCCAGCCCCATCAGGGTGGCGCGCAGCGACGGCGCTTCCGCTCCCGCTGCCGGGAGGTTCCACAGCCGCACCGTGCCGTCCTCGGCGCCGCTGGCGAGGCTGGTGCCGTCCGGGGAGAAGGCGAGCGAGAGCACCCGGCCGGTGTGGCCGACGAGGTCGGCGACGTGCTCGCCGGTCCCGGCGTCCCACAGGCAGACGCTGCGGTCGTCGCCCGCGGCGGCCAACAGCGGCCGGGCCGGATGGGCGGCCACGGCCCACAGCCGGCCCCCGCGCCCGCGCAGGCGCAGGGCCGGCTGCCCGTCGCGCCAGACGATGACGGTGCCGTCCCAGCTCGCGCTCGCCAGCCAGCCGCCGCTCCCCTGCCCGTACGCGACGCCGTACACGCGGTCGGCGTGCCCGGCACCGCCGCTCCCCCCGAGCTCCGCCGTGAGCCGGCCGCTCCTGGCGTCCCACACGCGGACGAAGCTGTCGTCGCAGCCGGTGGCCAGGGTGTCGCCGTCCGAGCGGAAGGCGATCGAGCGGACCCGGCCCCGGTGCGCGTCCAGGGTGGAGACGGGGGAGCCGGTGGGGCGGAACCAGACCCGGACGGAGTCGTCGTCGTTGGCGGTGGCGAGGAGGGTGCCGTCGGCGTTGAAGGCCTCCGCCCAGACGTGCTCGGTCTCGGCGTCGAGTTCGCGCATGTAGGTGCCGCCCGCCGGGTCCCACAGGTAGATGTCGCCGTCGTTGCTGGCGGTGGCCAGGAGGGGTTCGACGGGGCTGAACGCGGCCGAGACCAGCCGGTCACCGCGCCCGAGGAGCTCTTGGGTGCGCCGTCCGCTGCGGGTTTCCCACAGCCGTACGACGCCGTCGTTGCCGGCGGTCGCCAGCTGCGCGCCGTCCGCGCTGAAGGCGACCCCGCTGATCCGGCGGCCGTGGCCGCGCAGGATGCGCTTGCCCTGGCCGGTGGCGGCGTCCCAGATCTGTGCGCCGCCGTCGTTGCCGATGCTGAGCAGCTGGCTGTCGCCGGGACGGAAGGCGCAGGCCCAGGCGGTGCCGCGGTGCTCGGTGGGTTGCTGGGGGTGGAGGGCGACCGTGTACCCGTGCGGGCGGTTGGCGACCGTCCACAGCCGGACCGTGCCGTTGCTGTCGCAGGCGGCGAGGAGCCTGCCGTCGTCTGCGAACAGCACCTGGTAGACGGCGCCGGTGCTGCGTTCGAGGGTTCCGGCGGGGGTGCCGACGACGGGGTCCCACAGCCGCACCTGGCCGTCGGTGTCGCCGCTGGCCAGGAGGTTTCCGTCGGGGTGGAAGTCGAGGACGTACACGCGGCCGGTGTGTCCGGTGAACTCGTGCAGCAGCCGCGCGTCGGCCGTGCGCCAGACCCGGACCGTGCCTCCCTGCCCGGCCGCGCCCCGGTCGGCGGTGGCGAAGAGCGTGCCGTCGGGGCTGAACCGGGCGCGGTAGACGGCCCCTTCATGGCCGCCGATCTCCCGGACGCACCGGCCGGTGGCGAGGTCCCAGAGGCGCACCCGGGCGTTGGCGTCGCCGGTGAGCAGGGTGCCGCCGGGGCCGTGGACGGCTGTGTAGACGGGGGCGGTGTGGCCGGGCAGCCGGTGCACGGGCGCGCCTGTGGCCACGTCCCAGACGGTGACGAGGCCCTCGCCGTCGCCGGTGGCCAGCAGGGTGCCGTCCGGGTCGAGGGAGAGCGGCCACACCCCGTCGGGGTGGATGTCCAGGCGGTGGCGGCAGGCCCCGGTCACCGGGTCCCAGAGCCGGACGACGCCGTCGGAACCGCCGGTGGCGATGACGTTCGCGCGGAACTTCACGGCGTACACGCGGCCTTCGTGGCCCTGGAGGGTGCGCACCGCGCGGCCGTCGTCGCCGCCGCAGACCAGGATGGAGCCGTCCTCGCTGCCGACGGCGAGGAGTTCGCCGTCGGGACTGTACGCGATGGGTTCGGGGAGGCGGCTGGTGCGGATGCCGAAGCCGTACGGGACGCCGACCGCCGAGGGACGCAGGCCCGCGTCGACGGGCATGCCGGGGGCGATCGCGGCGGTTCCGAGTTCGGGGACGGCCCGCACGTCGTCGTCCATGGTCACGTCGATGAGCGCGGCCCGGTGCCAGCGGCTGCCCGCCAGCCGGGCGCCCCGCAGGTCGGCGCGGGTGAGCCGGGCCCGGCTGAGGTTGGCGCCGGTCAGGTCGGCCCGGCTCAGGTCGGCGCGGTCGAGGCGGGCGCCGGCGAGCAGGGTGCCCCGCAGCAGGGCGCCGGACAGGTTGGCGCCGATCAGTCGGGCGTCGGTCAGGTCGGCGTCGGTGAGGTCGACTCCGGAGAAGTCGCGGTGCGAGAGGTCCTCGCCGGCCAGCCGGGCGCCGCGGAGGTCGGCGTTGGCGGGCACCCGGAGGCGGTCGCTGATGCGGACGGCGTTGGCGCGGGCGGCGTCGCTGACCCCGCGTCCGGGTGAGTCGAGGACCTCGCGGACCCAGCGGGCGCACTGCTCGTGGTCGGCGAGGTCGCAGAAGAACTCGACGGCGAGCTGGCTGAGCGGGCGGGCGGAGAGCAGGGCGTGCTGCCCGCGGCCGAGCTGGCGTGCGGCTTCCCGCGCCACCAGCCATTCGATGACGGATCCGTGGATGAACTGGAAGACGCCGTCGTCGCTGCGTACGAGCAGGCTGCCCGCGCCGACGGCCTGGGCGCGTTCGGCGGGGGTGAGCGGGGACTCGGTGAGCTCGCTGAGGGTGGCGGCCACGGTTTCGGTGAGCTCGTCCAGACGGAGGGCGGTGCGGCCGGTCTCCCACAGCCGCCAGGCCAGTGCGGTGACCGCGGCCCACAGCTCGGTGAGGGTGAGCCCGGGCGGGGCGCCGGGCCCGCCCTGGCCGCGCGCCTCCTCGTATTCCAGCCAGGCGGTGAACACGTCCTCGTACAGGCGGGCCGGGCTGAGCGCGCGCCCCGCTCCGGCGACGGCCCTGAGCTGGTCCTGGCTCAGGCCGGCGACGAAGGAGAGGAGCCTGGGGTTGCGGCAGAGCATCAGCAGGTCGGGGATGTTCCGCAGGAGCCGGTAGCGGTGGTCGGCGGCGTGCTCGTCCCCGTAGCTGCGGCCGAGGTAGGAGCGGATCTGCGCCGGGGTGAAGCCCTCGACGGACAGGATGCGGCGCTGGGGCAGCAGTCCGACGCGTTCGCCGAGGGCGGTGAGGACCTGGGCGTGCGATTTGAAGTGCTGGGTGCGGCTGCTGACGACGATCTTGGCGCTGTCGACGGCGGCGTCGAGGAGGACCTGGAGGTGGTCGGCTGCGCGGTCGTAGCTGACGCGGTGGACGAGTTCGTCGAAGCCGTCGAAGAGGAGGACGACGCGGCCCTGGGCGAGCATGTAGCGCAGTGCCCGCAGGTCGATGGTGTCGACTTCGTGGCCGGCGAGGTGGGCGGCGACCAGGCCTTCGAGGCTGTGGGCCCGGTCGAGGGTGTTGAGCGGGATGAGCAGCGGGGTCAGGTGCGGGAGCTGTCCGGCGATGCGGCGGGCCAGTTCCCGCAGGGCGAAGGTCTTGCCGTGTCCGAAGTCGCCGAGCAGCAGGACGAACCGGCCGTGGTCGGATTCGAGGAGTTCCAGCAGCTCCTCGACGAGGCCGTCGCGTTCCTGGCCGTCGGGGCGATCGGCGTCGCGGTAGCGCTGGGGGAGGTAGAGGGAGGGCGGGTACTGCTCGCTGGCGACGAGCCGGGCGGTCTGGGCGGCGACGTAGCCGCGCAGGTCGAGCAGGCCCTGGAACTCGATGAAGCTGCGTACCCTGACCTGTACGCCGTGGCGGGCCGCCCGCTGGCGCAGGGCGCCGTTCGGTGCCTCGCCGCCGTAGACGAGGACGGCCTCGGAGCCGGGGTCGGTGGCGTGGACCTGGGTGATGAACCGGTCGAGTTCGTCCTCGGCGGGGGTGCCCGGGTGGACGGCTATGCGCTGCTGCCGGACGACGCCGTCGTCGGCTTCCCGCCAGGTGGCCATGATCTGCACCATGTCGCCCGGTTCGCGGCGCGGTATGTCGCGCAGCCGCACGCCTTCCCTGCGGACCCGGCAGACCTCCTTGACGCGCTCGGCGAGCGAGGCGGCCGGGTCGTCGAGGGGTGCCCGGCCCCGGTTGCGTTCGACGTGGATGACGGCGGGGAGTTCGGGGACGGGGAAGACGCGGCGGGTCTGCCGCCACTCGGCGGGGAAGTGCTCGCCGGCGCCGGTGATCCGGTCGTCCCAGCGTGTGACGCCGTCGGCGGTGACCTGGAGCAGTTGGAACCGGGCGGGGGCGGCGGAGCCGAACAGCGGGAGCCCGCCGGCGGGGCCGGCGAGCCGGGAGCGGCCGGGGTCGGCGGTGGTGCTGCGGGGGCCGCCGGTCGGGCCGTGCAGGAGCAGGTGCAGCCGGGGGGCGGCGAGCCGGGCGAGGGTGTCGGCGTCCTTCAGCCCGCCGGGGCCGCCGACGGCGTCTCCGGGGCGGCGGCCGTCGGTGAGGGGGTGGCGGAGGGCGCCGATGCGGAGCCAGCCCTCTTCCTCGTACGTGCGCATGGCCTCGGCGAACCAGGCGGCCTGGTCGCGGCCGATGAACCCGTACTGCTCCTCGGGGCGGTGGCTGTAGGCGATCGTGGAGTTGAAGCCGGCGACGACGGTGCTCAGTTCGGGGACGGGGAAGAGGGTCCACGGCTGGTCGCTGTCGAAGACGGTGTCCAGGCCCTGGTAGAGACCGCGGAAGAGCCGGGTGTAGTGGCGCCATTTCGGCCAGTACGGCGGCTGCGGCGCGACCTCGTCGGCCTCGCAGGTGTGGAAGTAGGCCTGGGAGGCGGCCTGGTTCACGTCCTGCGCGCCGGGCACCACCATCACCCGCTGGGGGGACAGGTCGAGCTGGGAGCGCAGGGTGGTGAGGAAGCTGAGGGCCTGGTCGCATTCGCGGGGGCTGCCGGACGCGGTGAGGTCCCCGGTGACGACCATCAGGTCGGGGGCGGGTGCTCCGGCGTCCCTGAGCATGATGAGGTCGCCGCGGATCTGCCGGCTGAGCGAGTCGGGCTCGCGGCCGCGCCCGAAGTCGGGCCCGGCCAGGTGCAGGACGGTGACGGCGTCCCGGGTGCTGCCGCCGGCCGGCGAGGCCTGCGGGTAGAGCGGCGCCCTGGCCGGGCGGCGGCGCCCGGGCCAGCCGGGGCCTGCGAGCGCGCTCGGCTGCGGCCGGGCCGGGTTGGGCTGTTCCGGGTGCCGGGCGGGGGTGGTCGCGCCGCCCGGGTAGCCGGGCCGGCGGCCCGGGCGGGCGTGCCCGTCGACTGCCTGCTCGACCCTGGTGAGCAGCAGGGAGCGGGCGGCGTCGGGGTCGGCGACGCCGACGAGGTCGACGTAGGTGATGGTGGCGAGGAGCCCTTCTACGGGCATCTCGTCCACGCGCACGGTGAGCAGGCGCCGCTCGGGCGACTCGGGCGAGGCGCGGAGGGCGGCCTGCCATTCCATGCGGCCGTAGGTGGAGCGCTCGTAGTGGCGGGACAGGACGGCGACGACCGCCACGGACTCGCTGACCCCGCGGTCCATGAAGTCGATGAAGTTGGTTCCCGGCACGAAGTCCCAGGCCTGGACGACCGTCCGGTAGCCGGCTTCCTCCAGGGTCCAGGCGATCCAGGCGGCCCATGGTTCGTCTGCCGGCGAGTAGCTGATGAAGAAGTCGAACTCTCTTGCGGGAGCGCCGAATTGCCCGTCCGTCATCATGGATCCATGGTAGGGCCGGGCGGCCGCAGTCGACCTTGTTCCGGCAAGGACGGCCCGAGCACCCCCGACGGCCGCCGGGGCCGTCCGCCCTGTTCCGCCCACGGCCGTCTGACGGTCCTGCGCGTGTGTGTGCGAGTCTGTTCGCCGTGTCTTTCCTCAGACGTCTGCATGGACTCGACTGGCTGGCCGGCGGGCTGCTCGCGCTCGGCGTGCTCTGCGTTGCCACGGGCCTCCTCCCCGCGGGCCCGGCCGGGAACGTGGTCGAACGCATCGGCCCCCTGCTGGTCTTCCTCGCCACGGTCATCGTCCTCGCCGAACTGACGGGCAAGGCGGAGGTCTTCGACGTGCTCGCCACCTGGGTGGCGCGCGCGGGCCGGGGGAACTACCCCCTCCTGTTCGGGCTGTGCGTGGCGTTCGCGTCCCTCACCACCATCACCCTCAACCTGGACACCACGGCGGTGCTGCTGACCCCGGTGATGCTGGCGCTCGCGACCCGGGTGGGCATCGCGTCCGTACCGCTGGCGATGACCACGGTGTGGCTGGCGAACACGGCGAGCCTGCTGCTGCCCGTGTCGAACCTGACGAACCTGCTGGCCGCGGACCGGGTGGCGCTGGCCCCGTCGGAGATGGCCGCCGCCATGTGGGCGCCGCAGCTGGCGGCCATAACGGTCACGATGGCCTGTCTGTGGGGCTTCTACTGGCGCCTGGGCGCCCGCGGCGAGCTCCGCTACGAGCCGCCGTCGCCACCGAGTCCGGCGGACCGGGTCCTGTTCCGGGTGTGCGCGGTGGCGTGCGCCGGATTCCTGCTGGCCATCCTCGCCGACGTGCCGCTGTGGGCGGCGTCGCTCACCGCCGCACTGGTGGTGGTGGCGGCCTTCGCGGTGCGCAGCCGGGACACGCTCCGCCTCTCCTTGATCCCCTGGCGGCTCCTCGTCCTCGTACCGGGCATGTTCCTGGTCGTGGAGACGGCCAGCACGCACGGGCTGCAGGAGATACTGGCGACGGCGATCGGCTCCGACAACGGCCCCGTGGGGATGCTGAGGTCCGCCGCGGTCGGCGCCGGCTTCTCCAACATACTGAACAACCTCCCGGCCTACATGGCGGGCGAGGCCGCGATCCCCGAGGCCAATCACCAGCAGCTGCTGGCCCAACTGATCGGTGTCAACGTGGGCCCCGTCGTCACGCCGTGGGCCTCACTGGCCACGCTGCTGTGGTTCGAACGGTGCCGCTGGCACGGGACGCGGATCGACCTGGGCCGCTTCCTCGGCACGGGACTGGTGTTGGCCGTGTCGGGCACGCTGGCGGCGACGGTGGCCCTCGCGGCCACCGCCTAGGTCCGCCCCGACGGCCCGCCGTTCGGGCCCGTCGCACGGTTCAGCGGGCGCACCGGGCCGGGCTGGCAGCGCCACGGTCCGCACGGTCCGGTGCGGCGGGGTCAGCCTGACGTCCGCTCCACCGCGGCCCCCACCTCCCGCAGCAGGTACGCGAGGGTCCCGCCGCGCGCGGCCACGAAGCTGCGCCCGGTGTCGTCGCCGGCGAAGCCGGGCCGGAACTCCGCCCCGGACAGGGTGCGCAGGTCGACGCCCGCCTCGGCCGCGAGCAGCGCGCCGGTCGGCAGGTCCACGCCCTCGGCGCGGTATCCGACGAAGGCGTCGATCGTGCCGCGCGCCAGCAGGCTCCAGCCGAGCAGCGGCGCCCACAGCTGCAGGACGCGCCGGCAGCCCGGTTCGAGCGCCCCGCGCAGCGCCTTGGCGGTGGCGTCGCCGCGGCCCACGGCGTATCCCTGGGTCCAGGCGACGACGGGCCCGGTGCGCGGGAGGATGGGGCTGGGGCCCGGCAGTGGCCCCGACGGCCCGTGCGCCCCGTGGCCCCTGACCGCGTGCCAGGTCTCCCCCGTGACCGGTTCGTGCACGACGCCCATGACGGGGGTGCTGCCGAGGCACAGGCCGATGCCCACCACGAACGCGGGCAGTCCGATCGCGACGTTGTTGCTGCCGTCCAACGGATCGACCAGCCAGGTGCGTTCGCCGGCGGCCTCGAGGAGACCCGCCTCCTCCGAGAGGATCCGGTCGTGCGGGAAGTGGTGCTGGATGCGGCTGAGGACGAGTTCCTCGGCGGCGAGGTCGAGGTCGACCTGTACGTCGCCGCTGTCGCCCTTGGTCCGCAGGCACCGCGCCGTGCCGAAGCGGCTCCGCAGCAGGCCGCCCGCCTCCTCCGCCGCGGCGACGGCGACCTGCCGTTCGTGGTCGAAGTCAGGCAGCCCGCTGTTCGGCATGGATCCTCCTGAGGACGGCGTGGACGCTGCGCACGGTCAGTTCGGTGTCGCACAGCCGACGGGTCGTGCGGCGGGCGCGGCCGTCGACCGGCCCGAGCGAGAGGTCGGCCTGTCCGGGTACGGACAGCCCGTGGACCAGGGTGGCCGCGGGTTCCGGGCCCTCCAGGGCGGTGGCGTGGAACTCGCCCGCGGTCAGGGTGTACGTCTCGCCCCGGGAGGTGATGTGGGCAGGGCCGAGCTCGCTGCGCACGAGGAGCGGGGTGGGGCGGATCTCGTCGACGCCGTCGCTGCGGCTGTGCACCTCGAACACGCGGTGGGTGGCGTCTTCCTCCCCGTCGCCGACCGACCGCACGTGTACGGGAAGGTTGGCCACCCGCCCGTACAGCACGCGGCTGCGGAGTTCCCAGCTGTGGGCGTGCAGCGGGGACGCGCCCGGCTCGGCGCGGTCGCCCGCCTCGAAGAGGTGCACGCAGATGCCGCGGGGATCCTCTCTGAGCAGGGGGAGGCAGAGGAATCCGAGGGGGTGGCGAACCGCACGTAACTGCCTTTCCCCGGAGGCGATCTCCTCCAGGGTGACGAGTGTCCTTTCGAGCTCGTGGTCCATGGGGGCGCGCCGGAGCGCCTCACCTCCTGTAGGGGTCCTCCGCGTGCAGGGCCTTCTCGATGATCTTGCCGATGTCGCTGTCGGTGAACACGCGCGGAAGCGGGAGCCGCAGTTCGTCGAAGAGGGTGCGCACCTCGTCGACGGTGGGCTCCTGGCCGAGCGGTGACGCGACGCGCAGGTCGAGCACCGTGGCCTGCTCCCGGCTCTGGTGCAGCTCGGTCACGTAGTAGTCGTAGAGCGGCTGCCCCCGCTCCACGAGCAGGTTGACCCTGGACTGGTCGTCCTGGGTGATGACGAGGCAGGTTTCGGACAAGTCGAAGCGCAGCGTGGGCACGGCGGACGAGAGGTGCACGCTGATCTCCAGCGTGGTCAGCTGCCGCTGGTACCAGCAGGCGGCGAGGACGGTCGCGTACGATTCCCGGCGGACCCGGTCGGTGGTCCACGGTTCGTCGCCGCGGCGCTGCCCGCCGAACATCTGCCGGAACCGGGCGTACGCGGAGCAGGCCCGCTCGTCGGCCGGGTTGACGATGTCGATCTTCACGTTGAGCTGGGACCGCTGCTCCTTGGCCGCGGCCACGCACAGGGGCAGGGTGACGGCCCGCAGGTAGGTCCCGGTGCCGCCCTTGAAATACCAGAGGTTGGTGCGCTGGCGGGCCTTGCGCAGTGCCTCGCCGACCTCGTTGCCGGAGAGCGAGCGCACCATGGCGAGGTCCTCCAGGGCCCGCCGGGTGCCGAGCATCGCGTCCTGGATGGCGGCGGGGCGGCGTACGCGCTCCACGATCGACCCGGTCGCGAGCAGGCCCAGGACGACCAGCGTGGCTCCGGAGGAGACGTCGTCGCTGACGACGTCACCGAAGATCTCCAGGAACCCGACGCCCATGGCGACGCAGAGGGCGACCACGACGTCGGCGTTGCGCAGCACCCACGCCACCAAGCGCTCCAGCCGCCCCACTGGTGCTGCCATGCACGCCTCCTCCCCCGTCGGCTGTTCCGATGGTAGGAGATGCCGCGGCGGCGCCACCAGAGCAACTTCCCGTCGTGCGGGGGGCGCACCGCCTGCGTGCGGCAGCACGGCGGCGGCCGCCGGGGACTGCGGCGGGGGCTGTCCGGCGCCACGCACTGCAGTTCGGCGATCACGCCCCGATCCCGGGGCGCCGGCGCGTCAGTCGAGGGCTGCGTCGAGCATCCGGCGTACGACGGCGGCCAGTTCGGCCTGGTCGGGGACCGGTCGGGAGCGGGCGAGGGCGCCGACGAGCCGGTCGTGGAGGAGTCCGTCGGTCCAGGCGACCAGGAGTTCGGCGGCCTCCTGGGGCCGGGGTGCGCCCAGCTCGCCGAGGATCGCGGCCGCCCAAGCGCGGACGGCCCGGCCGGCGCGCGCGAACTCCGGTTCCAGTTCGGGGTTGCGGGCGGCTTCCAGGCTGAGTTCGAAGCGGGCCAGCTGCCGGGACCGGCCGGTGGTCAGCCACCGGTGCAGCAGCGCGGCGGAGGCCGCGGCCACCTCGTCCCGGCCGGCCGGTGCGGGGCGGTCCGCACGCCCGTAGTCCGCCACGTCCAGTTCGGCGAGGCGCTGGTAGCAGGCGCCGATCAGGGCGGTGCGGGTGCGGAAGTAGTACGAGGTGCTGCCCGGCGGCAGCTGCGCGGCGCCGTCGACGGCCCGGTGGGTCAGGCCGCGCAGGCCGGCGGCGGCCACGAGCTCGATCGCGGTGTCGGCGATCAGCGTTCTGCGGTCCGCGGCTCCCGGGCGGGGGTCGGAGCTTGCGGAGGACGGGCCGGCGTCAGGGGTGGACATGGATCCACTCTACAGATGTAGAGTGGATCCGCAGGACCCTCTACGGATGTAGAGGGCAGGTGCCGGATACGGCGTTCGGACCGGGAGGGGACGGGCATGCCTCAGCGTCATGCGGTCGTGGCGGGTGCGGGGATCGGCGGGCTCACGGCGGCGGTGGCCCTGCACCGCCGCGGCTGGCGGGTCACCCTGTGCGAGCGGGCACCGGGGCCGTCCGCCGCCGGTGCCGGGATCGTCCTCGCGCCCAACGCCCTGCGCGCCTTCGACACCGTCGGATTCGACGCCGGCCGCGCCGCCGGACGGGCCGTCCCGGCCGCGATGGGGCTGCGCCGGCAGGGGGGCCGCTGGCTCAGCCGCTCCGGCACGGCCGCGCTGACGGCCCGCTACGGCCGGCCCCCGCTCGCCGTGTACCGCCCGGCCCTCGCCGCCGGGCTGGCCGCCGAACTCCCGGCGGGGGTGATCCGGTACGGGGCCGCCGTCACCGGGGTCGACGGCCCCGACGGCGCCCCGCTCGTCCGTACCACCGCCGGCGACCTCCGCGCCGATGTGGTCCTCGCCGCCGACGGCATCCACAGCGCGCTGCGCCGCCGGTACTTCCCGGACCACCCCGGCCTGCGGTACAGCGGGGAGACCGCCTGGCGCACCGTGCTGCCGGCCGCCGAGATCCCGGCGCCCCTGCCGGCCACCGCCGAGACCTGGGGCCGAGGCGAGCGCTTCGGCATCGTCCCGCTCGGCGACGGCGGCGCGTACCTGTACGCCACCGCCGTCGTCCCCGAGGGGTACCGGCCCGCGGACGTCCGCGCCGAACTCCTGCGCCGCTACGGCACCTGGCACGACCCGATCCCCGCGCTGATCGGGCGGATCGACCCCGCGGCCGTCCTCCAGCACGACCTGTACGACCTGGCCGCCCCGCTCCCCCGCTTCCACCACGGCCGGATCGCCTGGCTCGGCGACGCCGCGCACGCCATGACCCCCAATCTCGGCCAGGGCGGCTGCCAGGCCGTCGAGGACGCCGTCGTCCTGGCGCACCTCCTCGACGCGGCGGCCGGATCGGAAGCCGGGATCCCCGCTGCGCTCGCCGCCTACAGTGCGGCCCGGTGCGCCCGTACGGACGCGATCCGGGTCCGGTCCCGGCGCGCCGGCCGGGTGGCCGCCCAGGCCCACCCCCTCGCGGTGGCCGCCCGCGACCTCGCCGTCCGGGTCGTCCCGGAGCGCGCCCGGCAGCGGGCGATGGACGACCTGTTCGACGGGTTCACCCTTCCGGGGGTGCCCGTCCCGGCATAAGACCGCCCCCGCCGCCGTTGACACCCGTGTTGATCCATGGCCGCACCCGCAGCGAAGGCAGGCAGGAGCACATGACGAGCACGGACATCGACTGGGACAACCCGAAGGACCCCCGGCCGGGCTGGCAGCTCGACCACGTCAGGCAGTACGTCGAGTCGAAGGGGGCGGAGGGCCAGTTCTGGCGGGGCACCCAGACGCTCCTCCTCACCACCCTCGGCCGGGTCTCCGGAGACCCGGTGCGCACCCCGCTCATCTACGGCGAGGCCGACGGCGCCTACCTCGTCGTCGCGTCGCGGGGCGGCTCCGTCGAGCACCCGCTCTGGTACCGGAACCTGGTCGCCCACCCCGAGGTGCGCATCCAGGTCGGCCCGAAGGTCATGCAGGGCAGGGCCCGTACGGCCACGCCCGAGGAACGCGCCGCGTACTGGCCGGTCATGGTCGGGCACTGGCCCGCGTACGACGACTACCAGCGCAGCACCGAGCGCGAGATCCCGATCGTCGTCATCGAACCGGCGGACGCTCCCGCCCGGTAGCGGCGGCACACCCCGCGGCTCAGCGCCCCAGCGCCGCCATCGCGGCGTTGTGGCCGGGGACGCCGCTCACACCGCCGCCGCGCACGGCGCCGGCCCCGCACAGCAGGACGTTCGGGTACGGGGTCTCCACGCCCCACCGGCCCGTGCCGAAGGCGCCGGCGTCCCCGGCGTCCGCGTCCCGGTAGGGCCAGGACAGCTCCCGGTGGAAGATGTTCCCGCCGGGCAGCCGCAGTTCGCGCTCCAGGTCGAGCGGGGTCTTGGCCTCGATGCAGGGCCGGCCGTCCGCGTCGAAGGCGAGGCAGTCGGTGATCGGCTCGGCGAGGTGCGCGTCGAGCTGGGCGAGAGTGGCGGTCAGCAGCACTTCCCGGGTGCCCTGGTTGTCCTTCTCGAACAGCCGCGCGGGCGTGTGCAGGCCGAACAGCGTCAGCGTCTGGTAGCCCTGCTCCACCAGCTCCGGGCCGAGGATCGTCGGGTCGGTCAGCGAATGGCAGTAGATCTCCGAGGGCGGCACGGACGGCAGCTCCCCTGCCGCGGCCTCGGCGTGGGCCCGCGCCAGTTCGGCGTACCCCTCGGCGATGTGGAAGGTGCCGCCGAAGGCCTCGCGGGGGTCGACGGAGGTGTCCCGGAGCCGGGGCAGCCGCCGCAGCAGCATGTTCACCTTCAGCTGGGCGCCCTCGGCGGGCGGCGACAGCGGCTCCTGGCCGAGGAGTTCGGCCAGCGCCCGCGGGGAGGCGTTGACCAGCACCGTGCGCGCGGCGACCCGCCCCTCGCCGGTCGCCGTGCGGAAGACCACCTCGGCGGGTTCGGTCCCGGTGCCGTCGGTGTCGATGCGCAGGACCTCGTGCCCGGTCGCGATGTGCGCGCCGGCGGCCCGTGCGGCCCCGGCCAGCGCATCGGTGAGGGCGCCCATGCCGCCGACGGGGACGTCCCAGTCGCCCGTGCCGCCGCCGATGACGTGGTAGAGGAAGCAGCGGTTCTGGGCGAGGGAGGGGGCGTGGGCGTCCGCGAAGGTGCCGATGAGGCCGTCGGTGAGGACCACGCCCCGCACCAGGTCGTCCGCGAAGTGCTCCTCGACGGCCCGCCCGAGGGGCTCCTCGAACAGCATTCGCCAGGCCTCTTCGTCGCCGATCCGGTCCCGCAGCTGCGCCCGTGTGGGCAGCGGCTCGGTCAGGGTGGGGAAGACCTTCCCGGCGACCTGCCGGACCGTCCCGTAGAAGGCCCGCCAGCTGTCGTACTCCCGCTCCGAGCCGGTCAGCCGCGCGAAGGACTCCCGGGTGCGGCCCTCGTCGGCACCGACGAGCAGCCCGCCGGGGCGGCCGCCGCGCTCGGCCGGCGTGTACGAGGACACCGCGCGCCGGCGGACCGCGAAGTCCAGCCCCAGATCGCGCACGATCTTCGCCGGGAGCAGCGACACGAGGTAGGAATAGCGCGACAGGCGGGCGTCGACCCCCGCGAAGGGGCGGGTGGAGACCGCGGCCCCGCCGGTGTGGCCGAGCCGTTCCAGGACCAGCACCGAACGGCCCGCCCGGGCCAGGTACGCGGCGGCGACCAGGCCGTTGTGCCCGCCGCCCACGATCACGTCGTCGTACACGTCCCGGCGGAG
This sequence comes from Streptomyces sp. BR123, assembly GCF_013401435.1. Taxonomy (GTDB): domain Bacteria; phylum Actinomycetota; class Actinomycetes; order Streptomycetales; family Streptomycetaceae; genus Streptomyces. Next base: position 3,350 of record NZ_JACBGN010000102.1, on the reverse strand, counting down.
ACCACCGCCGCCGTCGCCCTCGCCGCCCCTGCCGTTGCCGCCGTCGCCGTGCGCGTCCCGCCCGAAGGTCGTCATGGCTCTTGGTAGCACACCTGGGCGAGCCGCTCCAGACAGTGGGCCTCGTCGGCATGGGCCGCGACCGTCTCCGGGTGGTCGTCGCCGAGGGAGCGCTCGCGGACACCGGAGATCTCCCGGTAGAGGGGCAGCGCTTCGTCCCAGCGGCCCAGCCGGCCGAGGCCGACGGCGAGCTCGCGCAGGCTGACCAGGGTGTCGGGGTGTTCGGCGCCGAGCGCCCGCGCCCGGGCCCCGGCCACCTGCCGGGCCTCGTCGACCGCCTCCTCCCAGCGGTCGAGCCGGCCCAGGTTGACGCCGAGGACGTGCCGGGCGCGGAGCGTCTCCGGATCGGCGGCGCCGTACGCCCGGGTGCGGTCGCGGACCAGGCCCCGGAACAGGTCCAGGGCCTGGGCGACTCGGCCGGTGCGGGCGAGCGCGATGCCGACCTCGTAGCGGGCGGCGAGCGTGTCGGGATGGTCGCGGCCGATCACCCGTTCCCGGGCGGCGGCCACCTCACGGAAGCCTTGGAGGGCCTCCTCCCAGCGTTCGAGACGGCCCAGCGCGTACGCCGCCTCGTACCGGGTCAGCAGCGTGTCCGGGTGCTCGGCGCCCAGGACGACCGCCCGGTCGGCGGCCGTCTCGGCGGCGGCGTGGTGCGCCTCGGCGTACCGGCCCAGCGCCCCGAGGGCGCAGGCCAGGTTGTGGCGGCAGTGCAGGGTGTCGCGGTGGAGCGGGCCCATGCTGCGTTCGCGGCCGACGAGCACCGCCCGGTACACGTCGAACGCCTCCTGGTGGCGGCCCAGCCTGCCCAGCTCGTACGCGGCCTCCTGGCGCGCGGCCAGGGTGTCGGGGTGGTCCGCGCCGAGGAGCCGTGTGCGGCCGTGGGCCACGGCCTCGTACGTGGCCAGCGCCTCCTCTGGACGGCCGGCCCGGCTGAGGGCGAAGGCCCGGGCGTGGCCGGCGGCGAGCGCAGCCGCGGAGCCGGTGTCGGAGTCGAAGCCGTCGGCACCGAGCGCGTCGAGCCCCGTGCCGATGCCGATGCCCGTGGCGGTGCCCGCGCCGGAGCCGTCGAAGACGGTGGCGCGGGGCACCCCGTACGGTGCGGTGAGCCGCGGGTCCTCCGAGGCGGCCGGGCGCAGGATCCGGTGCCCGCCGCTCGGGCGCGCCGCCGTCCAGGAGCCGGTCAGCACGGCCCATTCGTCGCTCGCGGGACGGGCGTCGATGCCGGCCTTGCGGCCCGCGGTCATGTCCTGCGCCCAGACGGGCAGCGGCGGGGCGTGGCCGGACGACGGCATGCCGGCGTGGAGGCGGTCCTCCACGAGCCGGCGGTGCAGGTCGCGGGCGTCGCCGGGCCGGTCGTCGGGGCACTTGGCCAGCAGCTCCAGCACGACCTGCTCGAAGTACTCGGGCAGCTCCGGGCGGTGCCGGCGCGGCGGCACGGGCACGTTGTCCCGGTGCCCGACCAGCACCGACCAGGAGTCGCCGAGGTCGAACGGCGGGGCCCCGGTCGCGATCTCGTACAGGACGCAGCCGAGGGAGTACAGGTCGCTGCGGTGGTCGAGCTCGCCGCCGGCGATCTGCTCGGGCGACATGTAGTGCGGGGTGCCCATGGCCATGCCGCCGCCGGTGAGCTTGGCGGTGAACCCGATGTCGTGGGCGAGGCGGGCGATGCCGAAGTCGCAGATCTTCACCGTGCCGTCGGTGAGCCGCATGATGTTGGCGGGCTTGAGGTCGCGGTGCACGACACCCTGGGCGTGGGTGTACCCGAGGGCTGCGGCCAGCTGCTCGGCGATGTCGACGACCACGTCCACGGGGAGCGGGCTCGCCTGGTTCTCCTCCATGAGCTGGCTGAGGTTGCGGCCGTCGAGGAGCTCCATGACCAGGTAGAGCGGGCCCCCGGCGGCGCTGTCGTCGCCGAAGTCGTGGATGACGGTGACACCGCGGTGCTGGAGGGAGGCGGCGACGCGGGCCTCGCGGCGGAAGCGCTCGCGCAGGACCTGGGTGAAGTGGTTGTCCCGTTCCGCACCGAGCGGTTTGAGACATTTGACCGCGACGTGCCGGCCGAGCGACTCGTCCCGGGCGCGCCACACTTCGCCCATGCCGCCGCGCCCGATCAGATCGAGTGACCGGTACCGGCCCTGGATCAGTCTGGACTCCGCCATGTCTTAAAGCCGCCCCCGTTGTCGTGCTACGTCCTACGCCCTCCCCGGCCGGTCAAGTATGGCCGCTGATGCACGCAGTGTGTACGCCGAGGGACGGCTCCCGGGGCCCATGCGCCGCATCGCGTTCAAGATGTGACCTGGAGGCAGCTGCCAGCGCAGACCTGCGGGAACGCTGCGCAGCAGGGTACCGGTGAGGCGCAGGCGCCGAGTCACGGTCCGCGGGGGCGGCGCGGGCCTGCCGTACAGCCGGTGAGCGTGGCCGGGGAGGGTGCCGTACGCGAGTGCGGCGAGCGGGGTCCACAGCAGTTTTCGGCCAGGGAGGAAGACGGCGGGGACGGGCGGACTGCGCAGGAAATCGTCCACGGCACGGGCGTCGGCCCCGGCGGCGAGCACCGGCCGGACCTGCTCGAAGTACGCGGCAAGCCCGTGCGTGTCGGCGGGGACGGCATCCGGGTCCAGGCCGACGAGGCGGGCGCTCACCCGGTTCTCGTCGACGTAGCGGTCGGCCTGGGCGGGGGTCAGGGGGACCCCGGAGCGGCGCAGGACGTGCAGAAAGCTGTCGATCTGTGCGCAGTGCACCCACAGCAGCAGCTCGGGGTCGTCGACGCGGAACCGCTCTCCGGTGGCGGGGTCGGTGGCGGACAGTGCCCCGTGGATCCGGCGGACCCGTGCACCGGCGGCTTCGGCGGCCGCGGTGGTGCCGTAGGTGACGGTGCCGACGAAGTCGGCGGTGCGCAGCAGCCGCCCCCAGGCGTCGTTGCGGAAGTCGGAATTGGCCAGAACGGCGTGCACGGCGCGCGGGTGCAGGGCCTGGAGCCAGAGAGCGCGCACCCCGGCGATCCACATGACCGGATCGCCGTGGCACTGCCAGGTGACGGAAGCGGGCCCGTAGAGCCCCGGATCGGCTCCGCCGCTCATCCTCGCCTCCCTGATGCCGTGGAGCCCGGTGACCGTGGAGCCCGTTGCGCCCATACGGCACCCGGCCGCGTCGAGCGTCCCACCCCAGGACCACCGCCCGCCACGGTGCGTCTCCGGATGCGTCTTCACGGCGCGCCTCCCGCCCCTTGACCCGGCCGCCGCCCCCGCCGGGTGAGGAGGCGGGGGGATCTGCCGGTGGAGCGGGTGCCGGGGTGG
>NZ_JACBGN010000101.1 GCF_013401435.1 Streptomyces sp. BR123 | reverse complement strand
CTCCCCGCCCTCCCCGCCGGGAAGGTCCGCGAGGAGTTCGCCGCCCACCGCTTCCGCCCCGAGTGGACCTGGTTCGCCGAGGACGCGGACGGCCGGGTCCTGGCCCGGGCCCTGTGGTGGGGCCGCGCCGACAGCGAGCGGCCCATAGCCCTGGACTGCCTCCAGGTCCGGTCCTCGGTCGCCGACCCGGCCGCCCTCGCCGCCGGGCTTCTGGCCGCCGGGCACGAGGCCTTCGGCGCCCTCCCGCTCTACAACATCTCCCTCCCCGCGGACTGGCGGACCCGCCCGGACCTGGTCGGGGCGGTCGCCTGGCGCCGGGAGGCCGCGTACCGGGCGGGCCTGACCCGTGAGATCGAGCGGCTGCGCTTCGAGTGGACCCCGCCCGCCGGGACCGCCGCGCCGACCGGGCGGCTGGCCTTCCGGGAAGGCACCGACGAGGAGTTCCTCGACGCCTTCGTCCGGGTCTGCGACGGCAGCCTCGACCTGGCCACGCAGAGCGAGCTGCGTGCGAAGACCCCCGAGCAGCTGGCCCGCGAGGACATGGAGTTCTACCTGGACTGCCCGGGCGAGCGATCCTGGTGGCGCCTCGCCGAACTGCCGGACGGCACCCTCGCCGGCCTGGCCGTCCCGTCGGCGACCCCGTACCACCGCAACGTCGGCTACCTGGGCGTCGTGCCCGAGCAGCGCGGGCAGGGCCTGATCGACGAGGTCCTGGCCGAGATCACCCGCTTCCACGCCGCCGCGGGCGCCGACCGCATCACCGCGACGACGGACACCGTCAACGCCCCGATGGCCGCCGCCTTCGCCCGCGCGGGCTACGAGGTCTCCGAGATCCGCCTGGTCCTGGAGGCCCCCGAGCGCGTCTGACCCGGGCAGGGCTGCCGAGGCCGCCGCCTCCGGGCCGCCCGGCGGCCTCGCCGAATCGGGGCGGTGCTCGCGGGGCGGACGGTGGCGGTGGGGGAGTTCCTTCCAGGACGCCTCCGGGCCGCACTGGACCGGATCCTGGACGGCATCCGGGACCTCGGCGGCTTCCGGCCCGCGACGACGGCGCTCGCGGACGAACAGGGCCGGTTGCGCGACCGCCCTTGGAGCCGGCCGCCCTGCTGCTCCGGTCCGGCGGCCCCGAGGCCGAGTCGCCGCGATCCGGGGCCTGGCCGCGGGGCCGGAGGGCGACTTGAGCGGCGGGCGGGGACTGGGGGAAGGTAGCCTTCCGGGCCGAAGGGGGGCGTGCCGGGTGTCCATCGCCGAGTTCCAGGTCTACTCCGTCGAGGAGGCCGATGCCGCGGGCGGTCTGTGTGCCGTCCGGTGCATCGGGGGTGTCGTCCGGACCGGTCAGGTGTACGCCGCCGGGGACGCGCGCCTCGGGCTGCGCGACATCGAGCGGCACGGGAACCGGGTGACCTCCCTCCGCGCGGGCCAGGCGGCACGCGTCCGCCTCACCGGCGCCATGACCGCGCTGCTGACCCGCGGGCAGGTGCTGACCGCGGTGCCGCCCGGCGGCCACGCGCTGGCCGACCTGGAGGCCTGGCTGGCCACCGACCCGCCGCTGGCCGACGAGCCGCACCCGCTGACCCTGCGCTCCCACGGCGTGTCCGGTATGCAGGACGACGCCCTGCCCGACGGGATGCGGCTGCGCTGGGGCCGGGTGGCGCTGGCCGCGGTGGACCGCACCGCCGCGTGGGCGGAACGGCATCCGCTGGACCACGCGATCGACCGCGCCGGCGTACGGGCCTACCTCATCCGGCAGTTCGGCCCCGGTCCGGGCCTCGGCGGCGACCCCGCCGGACTGTGCCGCGAGTTGCTGGACCTGATCGACCTGACCCCGGCTCAGGCGGCCGCGGAGGGCCTGGCCTGGCGGGACCTGCCGCGCCGCCGCATCCGCCACCTGCGCCGCATCAAGCTCCTGCTGAACAGCATGGCCGCGGTCCGGCCCCACCTCACCGGGGCCCCGGACACCGCGCGGGCCGTGGACGCCTGGGCAGGTGTGCGGGCGGTGCTGCCCTGAACCTCCGTCAACGTGCATCCCCGGCGTGGCGTTGGCCTGCGTGCGGCATCATGGCCGTGGTCTGTGAACGGGGACGGGGGAGCGGGTGTCGCTGCACGACGGGCCGGAGGCCGGCGGCCACACGGTGATCGCCGGGCGCTACCGGCTGCAGGAGAGGCTCGGCCGGGGCGGCATGGGTGTCGTGTGGCGGGCCACCGACGAACTGCTCGGGCGTTCGGTCGCGGTCAAGGCGCTGTCCCTCGACACGGGGGCCGATCCGGCGGGCGCGCTGCGCGAGGCGCGGGCCGTGGCGCAGATCCGGCATCCCCACGTGATCGTGGTCCACGACGTGGTCGAGCACGAGGGGCAGCCCGTCATCGTGATGGAGCTGGTCGAGGGCGGGTCGCTCGCCGACCGGCTGTCCGCCCCGGAGGGGACGTTCTCCCCGAGGGAGGCCGCCGGTGTGGGGCTCGACCTGCTCGGAGCCCTGTCCGCCGGCCACGCCCACGGCGTGCTGCACCGGGACGTGAAGCCGGCGAACGTGCTGCTGGAGGCCGGTACGGGCCGGGCGGTGCTCACCGACTTCGGCATCGCGAGCCTTCCCGGGACGACGACGATCAGCGGGACCGGGATGTTCGCGGGCACGCCCGAGTACTCGGCGCCGGAGCGGATGCAGGGCGCCGCCGGCGGCCCGGCGTCGGACCTGTGGTCGCTGGGCGCGCTGCTGTGCGCGGCGGTGGCGGGCGAGTCGCCGTTCCGCCGGGATTCGCTCGGTGCCGTCCTGCACGCCGTCGTGTACGAGGAGATCCGGCCCACGGCCCGGCTGGGGCCGCTCCTGCCGGTGGTCCGCGGCCTGCTGGAGCGGGACCCGGAGCGGCGGATGGGGGCCGCGGAGGCGCGGCGGCTGCTGGCGGCGTGCGCGGCGGGTGACCACGGCCCGGCGGACGAGGAGACGGCTTCCGGCGCGGGGGCCGCGTACACGCCCACCGAGCAGGTGGACCGGGCTCCGGACCCGGTGGACCACGGAGACGGGCGGGAGAACCGCATCGACCGGGACCCACCCGCGGGCCGGGAGGGCCGGCCGCGACTGCGGGGTGCTCGGGCGGCGCTGGTCGTGGCCGGGGCCGTCGCGGCCTGCGCGGGTGCGGTGACGGCGGTGACGCTGCTCGACGGCCGGGCGCCGAAGGGCCCGGGCGGCTTGGCGGCCTCGGCCCCGGCCGTTCCCGCCCCGTCGGGCTCCGCCGCCGCGTCGACCGCTCCGCCCGCGCCGTCCCCCTCGGCCCCCTCGACCCCCTCGCCCACGGACCCGGTGCCCTCGCCGGGCGGGTCGGTGTCCGGGCCGGCGCCTTCGCCGGCGTCTCCGGCGCCGCAGCAGCCCGGGGGCGTGCCGACCGGGTACACGAAGGTCCAGGACCTGCGCGGGTTCAGCTTGAACGTGCCCCAGGGGGCGGTCCGCTCCACGGACGGCGAGCGGACCTTCTACATCACGGCCGACGGGGCCGTCAGGGTCGGCATCAAGTTCGGGACGCTGCCGCCCGGCGGGGCGATGGGGTCGATGCTGGCCGCCGACGAGCGGGGCCCGGTGAACAACCAGGGCTACCGCGACAACCGGGTCACGGCCACCACGCACCGCGGACTGCCCGCCGCGTTCTGGGAGTTCACCTGGGACGGCTTCTCCGCCGCCGAGGGCGCCCGGCATACGTACGACCTCGCCTGGGAGCAGAACGGGACGCTGTACGACGTGTGGGTGTCCGCCCCGGTCGGCCGGTCCAAGGAGGCCCGCGGCGTCTTCGGCACGGCGGTGGACTCCTTCTCCGCGTCCGGCCACTGACGGGCCGCCCCCCGGGCTCCTGCCCGCCCGGGCACTGGCTCGCATTTACCACCACCGGTTCCCGGCGTCAAGCCACGTATTCATGGGACATGACCCTTTCCTCTCCTTCGGGTTTATTTGAAGCAGGTCCTCACCGGGGAAACCCGGAGAAGAATGCGAGGCCTCAAGAAATCCCGAATTGTCGCGGGTGGTATCAGGAATCCCCGCAGCATGGAATGGAGAAGACCGATGATGAACATTTCCCGGAAGATCATGCTGGCTGCCGCTTCCATGGCAATGGCTGGAGGTATCGCACTCCCGGCCACGGCGATGGCCGCACCGGCGCCGCAGATGGTGGTCACCGAGCACACCCCGAACACCCCCAACACTCCGAACACCCCGAATGCCCCGGGCGGTGGCGGCAACACCCCGAACACGCCGAACACGCCCAATACCCCGAATACCCCGGGTGCCGGCAAGAAGGCGCCGAACACGCCGAACACGCCCAACACCCCGAACACTCCGAACACCCCGGGTGCCGGCAAGAAGGCGCCGAACACGCCGAACACGCCCAACACCCCGAACACTCCGAACACCCCGGGTGCCGGCAAGAAGGCGCCGAACACGCCGAACACGCCCAACACCCCGAATACCCCGAATTCCCCGGGTGGTGGCGGTAACACTCCGAACACGCCCAACACGCCGAACACCCCGAATTCCCCGGGTGGTGGCGGTAACACTCCGAACACGCCGAACACGCCGAATACCCCGAATTCCCCGGGTGGTGGCGGTAACACTCCGAACACGCCCAACACGCCGAACACCCCGAATTCCCCGGGTGGTGGCGGTAACACTCCGAACACGCCCAACACGCCGAACACCCCGAACTCCCCGGGTGACGGTGGTAACACTCCGAACACGCCCAACACGCCCAACACCCCGAACTCGCCGGGTGACGGTGGTAACACTCCGAACACGCCGAACACGCCGAACACCCCGAACTCCCCGGGTGACGGTGGTAACACTCCGAACACCCCCAACACCCCCAACACGCCCAACACCCCCAACTGAGGTGATGCACGCACTGAACACATGACGGCGCCGCGCAGTGAATTCACTGCGCGGCGCCGTCATGTGATGTGAAGGGCCTATGGGGCTTAGGTCTTCGATACGCCTACGGTGCGCTGCCCGGGGTGTTCGGGGTGTTGGGCGTATTGGGCGTGTTCGGGGTGTTGCCGCCGCCCGGGGTGTTCGGCGTATTCGGGGTGTTCGGGGTGTTCGGCGTGTTGGGTGTGCCGCCGCCCGGGGTGTTCGGCGTATTCGGCGTATTCGGGGTGTTCGGCGTGTTGGGGGTGTCCGGAGAGTTGACAGCGTACGGGGCGTAGGGCGCGTACGCGGAATACGGCGCGTAGGGCGCGTACGGCGCGTAGGGCGCGTAGGGCGTATTCGGAACGGAAATGCTCGGGAGCTTCGGGAGCTGCGGGAGCTTCGGGAGTTGCGGAAATTGCGGGAGCTGGGGCAGTCCCGGGAACACGGAAACCTTCGGGGCGACCGGTGCGACGTGGGAAGCGCGGCCACTTGCATCAGCGGCGTGAGCACTTCCCGCGCCGACGGCCGCCAGACTCGCGACCGCCACAGTGGCGATCACGGCCTGCTGGAGCTTGTGCATGAATACTTACCCTCCGTGCCTTGCTTTGTGAGCACGCTCGACTACCTGGTGCAAGTAGACGGTCGCCAAAAGTACACACGGAAAGGCGCCGATGCCCGGCGGAACGAGCGCGTCGCCGCCTGCATCACCCATTCGTCCTTCCCGGCCTGCTCAGCCGCCACTGCCGCGGCTGCAGGAACCTGCCCCGCCTCGGACGGCAGCTCGCACTGACGGTCCCGAGGTGGACGTATCCCATGTGTGGTCTCGGGTTGCGGCGGCTCCGGGTGCTTGAGCTTGCTGCGGGGCGGTTCTCCTCGGAGCAGCTTGGTCAGCTCTGGCCGAGGGGGCGGGCACCTGCGCCGTGCGCGGCCCCGGGGCGTGGCCTGCCCGGGGCGCGCTCGGCAGGAACACCTGTGTTCTTCCGGCGGAGTTCGTGGAAGGCTGGCGGTCATGACCTCAGCAGCCAGGCGGAACACCCCGGGGCAGGACCTCTTGGCGAGTCTCTTCTTCCTTGCCCTCGGCGCGGCGATCGTCTTCGTCGGATTCCAGGTCAAGGGTTCGTCTGGCGACTGCGGCGGCGAGACGATGTCGGCGGGCGACACCTGCGTCAGCTACTCGGGCGGCCACCAGACCGGGAGCAAGAACCTGGACGAGCAGAAAGCCGGCAACTCGACGAGCGCAAACGTGGCGTTCGTCATCGGAGGGCTCGTGATCCTCGGCAGTGCCTGGTCAAGCGTCAAGGCTCTCGGACGCTTGAGCGGTTCGGCTCACTGACTGTCCACTTGCTTCGGCGGTGGCTCCGTGCGCGCGTCTGCCGCGTGCTGCTGTGCGCGCACGATGGTGGGGTCCACCGAGATGCCCCGGTCGGTCTGACCGGCGGCGGTGATCGGCCGGACAGCTCCTAGCCGGCTTTGGCGGCGTTGCCGAGGATCTTGGTCGGGGTGATGCGGACGACCACGCGGACGTCCTCCGCCGGCGCCTCCCGGTACTCCTTGCCGCCTCCCGGGCCGAGGTACTCCTCCGCGATGCGGACCGCGACCTCACGGCCGGTGTCCTCGGTCACGGTGGCCGTGCCGCGGATCTCCGCGTAGAGGTAGGGGTTGGCCAGGTCGAAAACGGTCAGGCCGACCCGCGGGTCGCGCAGGATGTTCCGCTCCTTGCGCCGCCCCTGCTCGGTGGAGATCAGCAGCTCGCCGCCGTCGCGGGAGACCCACACCACCGAACTCTGCGGGCTGCCGTCCGGGTTGAGGGTCGACAGGACCGCCGGGTGCGGCGCGTCGAGCAGGCTGCGTACGGCGTCGTTCAGTGCAATCGTCATGTCCGCGAGGCTAGGTGGGTCCCGGCATGTCCGTACAGCAACTCGCCCCGACTCCCGGTGGTCGGGCGGCGGAGCCGGCCGCCGGGTCGCCCGGCGTCCGTCACGGCAGGCGTGGCCGCGAGGTCATCTGCTGCGTGGGCGTCCCCACCGGTACCACCACCGGCTCGGTCCGCGCATCCGGCCGGCGCTAGCGGTCGGTCGGGTTCCAGGGGATGTTGAGCCAGGGGCTGCCGGGGTCGGTGGTCAGGGCCTGGTGGACGGCGACCATGTCCGTGTACCAGTGCCCGTACTCCTCCTCGTCGAACTGGAGGCAGCGCCCGAGGATGAAGCCCGCCGAGAGGTCCTCCCAGGAGCGGTAGGCGAGCCGGCACACGCGGCCGGCGCGGACGACGGCGTCCTCGGCCTCCTCGACCGTGCCGAAGCGGGCACCGAGGCCCCAGCGGGCCATCTGTGAGGCCCGTCCGTAGTCCCAGGCCTCGACGGAGCGGACGTACCTGCCCTCGCCGAGGATCCCGTCGGCGCGGAAGCGCTGCTCGTAGCGGGCGATCCGGCCGATGACCCGCTGGACGCCCGCGATCTCCCCCTCGATCTCCGCGGTCGAGCGCGGCCGGGCGGTGGTGACGCCGTCGGGGGTGAGCCGGGGTTCGGCGGCGCGTTCGGCGTTGGCGCGGAGGGTGGCCTCGGTGGCGTGCCGCCAGTGCTCGATGTCGACCGGCCCGGCGAACTCCTTCGCGAGTGCGACGCGGATCCGCAGCGTGAACTCCCACACCGAGCTGACCATGTCGGCGGCCAGCAGGCGCTCGGTGGTGGCGAGCCACTGTTCGCGGGTGGTGACCCCCCACCAGTCCCGGAGCTTCTCGCGCTCCTTGAGGTAGCCCTCGCCGTGGTAGCCGAGGGCGTTCCAGAACAGGCCGTTGTGTACGGAGAGGTGTGCGCCGCAGGCGAGCCCGAAGGCGGCGGCCCCGTGCAGCGGGCCGCCGACGTGCAGGGCGTGGACGGTGTTCTGCTTCATGCCGTACTCGGTGGCCTGGTTCCAGTGGAACTTCCACACCTCGCGGTCGGCGGGCGAGGACGGGAGGAAGGCCTCGCACGGGCTGCCGGGGTTGATCGCGAGGTACGGGGGGTCGCCGAGGTCCATGCGGTGCGCGAACCAGCGGAGGCTGTGGCGGGAGAACACCTGGTCGCCGGTGGGGGCGGGGAGCATGCCGGCCGTGTAGGCGACGTAGCAGGGGGCGGCCCCGGCCTGCGGGAAGCGGACGGGTTGGAGGTACACGGCGTTCGGGTGCTGGTCCAGGTAGGCGCGGGACTGCGGGACGAACAGCTCGGCGCGGGCGAGGGCGTCGAAGTAGGCGGGCCAGTCGTTGGCGGTCTTGGCCTCGTACAGCTGTCGTTCGATGATGCTCGGCGCGTTCCAGGTGCCCATGTGGGAGAACCCTAACGGGGGCCTTTGCCGCCCGCGGACCGGCCCGTACGGTCCGGTCGGCGGGCGGGGGTTCGGCCGCAGGCGGGGCAGCGTGGTGGAGGGCCGGCCAGCCCCTCCACCACGGCCGGCCGGCCGTTCGTGCGCTACGGGCGGTTCATGTCGGCGTGCTGCACCACGGCGCCCCCGGGGTGGTTCGTACCCGGTGTCGAAAGCGTGGTGGTGTGTGGGAACCGGCCTCGGCCGGACGGCAGTCGGAGGCTGCGCGGGCGGTGCGTGCGGTCGTGGGCCAACACGGGAGGGAGACCTTCCACTTGGGCTGCGTGCGAGCGCGCGGATGGTGGTCCCGCCACCGTGTGCGGACTCCGCGATGGTGGCGTGGCCACCGTCCCGTGGCGCATCAGGCCTGGTGGGGCGGTCGGGGCCGGTGGTCCGGCACGCCTTCCGCCCCCTTCGAGGAGCACCCGATCCGCCTCTCCCCTGGCCAAGGGCACCGGTGGCCCGCCCCCCGGTGCTCACGCGGCCCGCGCGGTCCGTTCGGCGTGATGGTCCGCCCTGCACGGGCGGGCGAATGTGTGTGACGGCTCCACCTGTTCCGGCAACTCGCCCAGCCCCAGGGTTGAAGCGATGAGGAGGAAGCCGGGGGAAGGGATGGATGCATCATGAGCGCACCAAGTCTCGAACGACTGGAGACGCTGAGCAGCCGGTTCGTACCGGACCTGGTCGTCGACGAGCTCTGCGCCGAGCTGTTCGCCTCGCTGCCGCGCAGCGACCAGCGCCGCAAGGGCGAGGTGTACCTGCGCGGGCTGCTCAAGGCCGAGGGCCGCAAGTCGATACGGAACATCGCGGCCCATGTCGGCGACCGGGCGGCCGAGCAGAGTCTCCACCACTTCGTCGTGTCCTCCACCTGGGACTGGGGTCCCGTACGGGCCGCCCTCGCCCGGTACCTCGAACGCGCCCTGCGGCCCCGCGCCTGGGTGGTCCAGCCGGTGGTCATCTCCAAGGCGGGGACCGAGTCGGTGGGCGTCGCCCGCCGCTTCGTCCCGGAGCGCGGGCAGATGGTCAACAGCCAGGTGGCGTTCGGGGTGTGGTCCGTCGCGGAGGAGCAGAGCTGCCCCGTCAACTGGCGGCTGGCGCTCACCGAGAGGTGGCGCGACAGCGTCGGCCCGCTCTCGCCGAACGTGCACCGGTCGGAGCTGGCGACGAGCCCGCTGGAATGCGCGGCCGGGGCCGTGGAGGAGCTGCGGGACTGGGTGGGGCAGCCGCACCGGCCGGTGGTGTTCGACCTGCCCGACGTCGATCCGGCGGCGGTGGCCCGGCGCTTCGGCCCGGCCGGCCTGCACTTCGTGGCCACGGCCCGCGGCTCGATGCGGGTGCGGTGCGCCGACCCGGTGCTGCCGACCAGCGGGAACCGCGAACTGACCGCTCACCAGCTGCTGCTGATGGCACGTACGCTGCGCCGGCCGGTGACCTGGCTGGACCCGGTGACCCTGCGGCCGCGCACCTCGCTGGTCGTCGGGGTGCGGGTGGAGCTGCCGCAGGCGCCGTCTGCGGTGCTGCTGTTCGGCGAGTGGACCGACCCGCGCGGCTGGCCCGAGCGGTGCTGGGTCAGCGACATGACCCAGGCGCCTCCCGGGGCGCTGCTGCGGCTGGCGAAGCGGTCCCGGAACGTGGAGCACGACTTCGCGACCGTCTCGCAGAACGTGGGGATGACCGACTTCGGCGGGAGGTCCTTCGGCGGCTGGCACCGGCACACCACGCTGGCGTCGGCCGCACACGCGGTGCGGATGCTCACGGAGCGCAGGGGCGGCGAGCGGTAGCTCCCCGCCCCTGCGGCGCCGGCTCAGCCGATCGTGTGGCGGGGTGCGGTGGTGCGGCGGCCCGGACTGAGGGCCTGGCGGGTCCGCTGGAGCTGGAGGGCGAGCTGGACCTGGAGGGCCTGGGTGGGCTTCTGCCAGTCCTCGCCGAGGATCTCGGTGATCCGCTCCAGCCTGCGGGAGACCGTGTTGGGGTGGACGTGCAGGGACTCGGCGGCCCGGGAGGGGCTGTTGGCGGAGGCGAAGTACGCCTCCATGGTGCGGATCAGCTCGGTGTACTGCTGGTCGTCGTAGTCGAGGACCGGGCCGATGGTGTCGCTGATGAACCGGTCGATGTTCGGCTTCTCGGAGAGGAGGACACCGAGGAATCCCAGCTCCTCGGGGGAGGCGGTGCTTCCGGCACCGGTGAGCGCGGTCACCGCGTCCAGGCAGCGGCGGGCCTCCTGGCGCATGCGGGCGACGTCCGACGGGTTGTCGACCGGTCCGGCCGATCCGGCGGTGACGGGCCGACCGAGCACCTCGGTGAGTTCTTTGGACGCCGCGCGGGCGATGGCGCCGGCCTCGGTGCCGGGGAGCAGCAGCACCACGCCGTCGCCGTCGACGCTCTTGAGGCCGTGGTGGCGGTTGGCGTACGAGGCGGCCCAGGCGGCGACGCGGCCCTGGACCCCGCCCTCGGGCCGGGCGATGACGATGACGTGGGGCTCGTCGAGGTTGAGGGCGAGCCGGCGGCTCTGCTCGGCGATCTGCACCGGGGACAGCGAGGTGCCGCGCAGCAGGTCCTGGAAGAACTCGTCCCGCATGTGGCCCTCGGCGGCGGCCATGCCCTGCTCCATCAGCAGGACCACCGCGGTCACCTGGGCGGTGAGGGCGAGGAGCTGGACCTGGAGGTAGGAGGCCGGCTCCCTGGGGGTGAGGACGAGGGTGCCCAGCATCTCGTCGCCGGCGGCGATCGAGGCGACCCAGACGCCGCCGGAGGTGCTGCGGGGCTGGCGGTCGGTGTGCGCGTCGAGCAGGACGGTGCGGATCTCCGCCTCGTCCAGGTCGGGAGGCTCGCCGGCGGGGCAGGCCAGGGTCCGGCCGGCGGCGTCGCGGACGACGAGGGTGCCGTCGAGTCCCTTGACGGCCTCGGCGGCCAGGCTGCCGAGGCCCACGCCCTGGAGGACGAGGTCGAGGAGGCGGCCGTGGGTCTCCCGCAGCTGGCGGGCGGTGGTGGAGGAGTCCAGGGCGCGCGAGGTGTCCTGCTCCAGCTCCTCGACCTCGTACCGGGTCTGCTCCAGCAGGCGTGCCTTCTCGATTGCAACGGTTGCGAGGTCGGCGAGCGAACTCATCAGCGAGACCTCGTCCGGGGTGAAGTGCCGGACGTTGCGGTCGGCGACGTAGAGGGCGCCGAGGCTGGCGCCGGCGTGCCGCAGCGGGACGGCCATGACGGCGTGCAGCCCCTCCGCCTGCACCACCTCGTCGATGATCGGGCTGTGGTGGAAGCTCGCGTCGTTCATGTAGTCGGCCGACCAGAACGGGGCCGAGCCCTCGGCGGCGCGCCGGCCGACGCCGCCGCCGGTGAGGGGGATGGCGAAGCCGATGGTCAGGGCGGAGGCGTGGCCGTCGGCCGAGCGCACCCGGGAACAGCCCTCCTCCAGGTCGTCGAAGCTCACCCAGGCCATGTCGAGGCCGAGCAGGAGCCGGGCCCGCCGGGTGATGACCTTCAGCAGTTCGTCCAGGTCGTAGGGCAGGGTGAGGTCGCGGGCGGTGTCGACGAGAGCGGCGAGTCCGGCCTCGCGCTGCTGGCGTCGTACGAAGAGGGCGCGGATGCCGAGGCTCTGGTCCCGGGCCCTGGTGAGCTGGACGAGGTCTTCTCCGGACAGGCCTGACTCGCGCGCTTTGCGGACCACCTCGTCGAAGGCGGCTGCGGGCGCCTCTCTGTTCAGCAGTTCCAGCATTTCGTAAGCGTGGTCGACCATGATTTTCCCCCCGACCCCCATTGAGCCGTTCACGTTTGCACGAACTTGGGTGCAAGCAATCCCACATGGCCCGCCAGAAAGTATCTCTTGGGGCAAGAACCGGTCAAGAATCGCTTGAGATGCGCTCCAGGTCAGACGCCCCGAGGGTGGCCCGATCACCACACCCCGAGAGGGACGCTGTCATCTGGGCACCTTCTGGTCGGGGTCCACTGGGGGGCAGGCTGATCACCGAGCGTCCCGGTGGCGTCACCACCACTGGGGTGCCCTCAGCCACGGTGCTTCCTTGAGGAGTTCGCATGACCCAGCTGACCCAGCTGTCTCAGCTCCAGAGCTACGAGCGGTCGCTGCTGCGCAGCAGGCTGTCCCTGACCAGGTCGGACCGTCCGCGGGTGTTCACCCTGGCGGGCCGCGAGTGGGACCTGTTCGACGAGGTCTTCGCACCGGTGTACTCCCCCTCGACGACGGTGGCCCTGGAGCTCCTCGGGCTCAACGGCGTTGACACCGAAGCCGGTTCGGGCTCGTTCCTGGAGATCGGCTGCGGCGCGGGCGTGATCGCCGTGACCGCCGCCCTGGCCGGATACGACCGGGTCGTCGCGGCCGACATCAACCCCTCGGCCGTGGAGAACACGGCTGTCAACGCGGAGCGGCACGGGGTGACGGGGCGCCTGCAGTCCTTCCACAGCGACCTGTTCTCCGGACTGCGCGAGCAGGAACGTTTCGACACGGTCTTCTGGAGCTCCAACTACGTGATGGGACCCGAGAGTTACGAGTACAAGTCGGTGCACGAGCGGGCGTACGTGGACACCGGCTACCAGGCGCACCGCCGGTTCCTGGAGCAGTCCGTCCACTGGACCGCACCCGGAGGCCGGGTCCTGCTCCACTTCAGCGACCGCGGCGACACGGAGGCGCTGTACCGGATCGCCGACGCCTGCGGGCGCGAGCTGGAGACCGTGGCCAGCCGGCGGGTGCGTGAGGGGGAGTACGGAGAAGACATGGTCGAGCACATGCTGATCGAGATCAGGCCACTCGCGGCTTGATTTGAACGGGGGGATATTTCGTCGTGCGTACGCTACTTGTCGACAATTACGACTCGTTTACGTATAACCTCTTCCACTATCTGGCCGAGGTGAATGGGCGGGAGCCGGAGGTCGTCCGAAATGACGACCCGAACTGGAAGATCGCATACCTCTCGGCGTTCGACAACGTCGTCGTCTCACCCGGTCCCGGAACTCCGCGGCGGTCCGCCGACTTCGGCCTCTGCACGGAGCTCATCGAGCGCTCTGACCTGCCCTTGTTCGGCATCTGCCTCGGCCACCAGGGGATCGGCCACGTACACGGCGCCACCGTCGACCGCGCCCCCGAGCCCCGCCACGGCCGCACCTCGCCGGTCCTGCACGACGGAACGGGCCTGTTCGCCGGAGTGCCCTCGCCGCTGGAGGTGGTCCGCTACCACTCGCTCACCGTGACGGACCTGCCCGCCGCCCTCGAGGCCACCGCGTGGACCCCGGACGGCGTCCTGATGGGCCTGCGGCACCGCACCCGGCCGCAGTGGGGGGTGCAGTTCCATCCCGAGTCCATTTGCAGTCAGTACGGAACCAGGCTGCTTGCAAACTTCGCCGATCTGACCCGCGCCCACCAGGCCCGGCAGCACTCCGGGCACCCCGCGGCCCGCTGCCGCACGACCGCCGCCGCGCCCGCCGTGCAGCCGTCCGCCGTGCAGCCGTCCGCCGTGCAGTCGGCCGCCGCCGTGCAGCCGGCGCCCGCCGTTGGGCCCGCCGCCGCGGCGCCGGTGCGCCGGCTGCGGGTCGTCGCCCGCACGCTGCCCACCCGCTGGGACGCCGAGACCGTCTACGACCAGCTCTTCCGCGGCAACGACCACGCCTACTGGCTGGACAGCAGCCTGCCCGGGACCGACCGCGGCCGCTTCTCGGTCATGGGCGACGCCACCGGCCCGCTCGCCCGGGTCGCCTCCGCCGACGTGTGGAGCAAGGTCGTCACCGTCGACTCGGCGGACGGCCGCAGCGAGCTGGTCGCCGCCCCCTTCCTGGAGTGGATCGACCGCGACCTGCGCTCCCTGCGCACCGTGCTCCCCGAGCTGCCCGGACACCGTGTCCTCCCCTTCGACTTCACCCTCGGCTGGGTCGGCTACCTGGGCTACGAGCTCAAGGCGGAGTGCGGCGGCGACCTCGTGCACCGCTCGCCCGCCGCCGACGCCACGATGGTCTTCGCCGACCGCGCCCTGGTCTTCGACCACACCGAGGGGACCACCTGGCTGCTGGCCCTCGCCGAGGACGGTGCGGAGGACGCCGCGGAGGCGTCCGCCGCCGCGGCCGACGCCTGGCTGGCCGGCACCGCCGAACGCCTCGGCGGCCTCGCCGGGTCCAAGCTGCCGGCCCCCCGCCCGCAGGAGGGCGGCGGCGAGATACGGCTGCGCCACGACCGCCGCGCCTATCTGGACCTGATCGACACCTGCCTGGAGGAGATCTCCGCCGGGGAGACGTACGAGGTCTGCCTCACCAACATGGCCGAGGCCGAGACCGCCCTCGACCCCTGGGCGGCGTACCGCACCCTGCGCCGCACCAGCCCGGCGCCGTTCGCAGCACTCCTGCAGTTCGGGGGGCTGAACGTGCTCAGCACCTCGCCCGAGCGGTTCCTGCGCGTCTCCCCGGACGGCGTGATCGAGTCCTCGCCGATCAAGGGCACCCGGCCGCGCGGCGCCACCGCCGAGGAGGACGCGGCCCTCGCCGAGGACCTGCGGGGCGACGAGAAGGACCGCTCCGAGAACCTCATGATCGTCGACCTGGTCCGCAACGACCTCGGCCGCTGCGCGGTCCCCGGCAGCGTCGAGGCCGAGGAGCTGTTCCGCATCGAGAGTTACGCCACCGTCCACCAGCTCGTGAGCACCGTACGGGCCAGGCTGCGCCCGGAGCTGACGGCCGTGGACTGCGTCCGCGCCGCCTTCCCCGGCGGGTCGATGACCGGCGCCCCGAAGATCCGCACCATGCAGATCATCGACCGGCTCGAAGCGGGCCCGCGCGGGGTCTACTCCGGTGCGATCGGCTACTTCTCGCTCTCCGGTGCCGCGGACCTGAGCATCGTGATCCGCACCGCCACCGTCACCGCCGACCGCGTCGCCTACGGAGTGGGCGGGGCCGTGGTCGCCCTGTCCGACCCGGACGCCGAGTACGAGGAGACCGCCGTCAAGGCAGCTCCGCTGCTGGCGCTGACGCGAACCCGGTTCCCGGACCGGAGGCCGGCACGGATCCCGTCCTGACCGCCCGGCCGTGCCGGAGGCGCGCGAGCTCCGCCGCCTCCAGCACGGCCCCCACCTCACCGGCGCGCACCCCCAGCCGCTCCAGCGCGCGCAGCGCGCACGCCGCCTCGGCGTCGGCGTTCAGCAGGGTGTCGCCGGTCAGCGCCGGTTCCCGGGCGGCGGCCTCCAGCGTCTCCACGGACAGGGCGAGCGCCGTGTTCCAGCCCACGAGGGCGCCCACGCCGCCGTCCGCGCCGGCGCCCCACAGCAGCCGCGGCTGCAGCGCGCCGTTGGCCCGCAGCACCCGCCACCAGTCCCCGGACAGCCGCTCCTCGCGCAGCCGGTACATCCGCCGGGCCACCGCCAGGCCCGCGGCGCCGCGCACCTCGTCGTCCGCGGGCACCCCCAGCCGGTCCAGCCGGGCCGCGACCTCCCGGTCGAACAGGCCCACGGGGAACGAGGCCACCATCGGGGCGCCGTCCAGCGGCCGGCCCGACGCGAGGGACCGCTCCAGCCCGGCCACGTACGCGTCGAGCACCTCGGCGTACCGCTCGGCCGAGAAGACCAGCGCCGCGTGCACCCCTACCCCGTCGGCGAGGCAGCCGGCCAGCGCCTCGACCCCCGCCGGGGTCATCGGCATGCGCATCAGCGCGTTGGGCCGCGCCACCGCACCGTGCAGGGCGCGGGCCGCCGCGGCCAGCGCCCGCGCGTCGTGCGCCCAGCGGGCCGGCACCGGCACGGAGACATGGCCCACCGTCCCCTTGCCCGCCTCGAACAGGGGCATCAGCAGATCGCAGGCGCGCTGCGCCTGGGACGGCGTACTGCCCGCCGGCGCGAGGGCGTTGTGGAAGTGGCCTCCCAGCGTCGGATACCGGGCCCCGGTGGCGAAGTCGGCGGGATCCCGCGCGCTCAGCCACGGGGACACACCCTCCGACACCAGCTGCTTCAGCAGCGCTCCAGCTCCTTGACTCACCACGCTGCGCACCTTAGAACGTCCCGGCATAACCCGGAAACAATGCGGTGATGGTGTGTCAAGTGCTCGCAGCCGACCGCCCCGCCGGGAGCGCGGACCTTAAATGGTTTTCAGGCCGCCGCCGTTATGCCGGCGGCTGATGCGTCAGGTTTGTTTCGGAGTCGCCTATTCGACCTGACCGAATGTGTGCCACATGACGAAGTGAGAAATGTCTGGTGGTTCACGTGATTCCCTGTTTCACAGACTTCTCGCTGCATCCGATGTCACGGCAGGTACGTACAGCACTGGGAGGTGCCGCATGCACGGTGTTGCACGCTGGAATAGATTGCCCGCGGGCCAGCAGCCCGTATGGCCGGACGAAGAGGCCCTGGCGGGCGCCAGGGCCGAACTCGCGGGATCTCCCGCGCTGGTACGCCGTGAGGACGTCGACCACCTGCGGACCCTGCTCGCCGCGGCAGCCCGGGGCGAACTGCACATCATCCAGAGCGGCGACTGCGCCGAGGACCCGGCCGAGTGCACCCCCGGCTACGTGGCCCGCAAGGCGGCGCTCCTGGACGTCCTGGCCGGTGTCATGAAGGCCCGCTCGCTCAAGCCCGTCATCCGCGTGGGCCGGCTCGCCGGACAGTTCGGCAAGCCCCGTTCCAGTCCCACCGAGACCGTGGCCGGCGTGGAGCTCCCGGTCTACCGCGGGCACATGGTCAACAGCCCGGAGCCCGACCCCGAGCTGCGCCGCCCCGACCCGCGGCGCCTGGTCACGGGCTACAGGGCGGCCGCCGGCGCCATGGCCGCCCTCGGCTGGCACGGCGAGGGCCGCCCCTCCCCGGCCGAGGCGCCGGTGTGGACCAGCCACGAGGCCCTGCTCCTCGACTACGAGGGCCCCATGCTGCGCACCCAGGACGACGGCTCGGTGCTGCTCACCTCCACCCACTGGCCGTGGATGGGCGAGCGCACCCGCGCCCTGGACGGCGCCCACGTGGAGCTGTTCGCGGCCATCGCCAACCCGGTCGCCACCAAGGTCGGCCCGACCATCAGCCCGGAGGGGCTCGTCGGGCTGTGCTCCCGCCTCGACCCGCGGCGGGAGCCGGGCCGGCTCACCCTCATATCCCGGATGGGCCAGGGCAGGGCCGCCGAGAAGCTGCCCGCGCTGGTCCGCGCGGTCCACGAGGCCGGCCACCCGGTGCTGTGGATGTGCGACCCGATGCACGGAAACACCGTCACCGCACCCGGCGGTGTCAAGACCCGTTATGTCGAAACCGTCGCGCGCGAGGTCGAGGAATTCCAGCGGGCCGTGGTGGAAAACGGCGGAATCGCGGCCGGACTCCACCTGGAGACCACCCCCGACCAGGTGCACGAATGTGTCACCGACGAATTCCACGTCGACGAGCTCGGCGAAAAGTACACCTCGTTCTGCGACCCGCGCCTCAATTCCGACCAGGCAATCGAAGTCGCCTCGGCATGGCGCGGCTGAGGCTGACACCCAAGGGGGTTACTCCATCATGGAAGGAAAGATCGCTCTGGTCACCGGAGCGGCCGGGGGCATAGGCGAGGCCATCGTGCGCGCGCTGGCCTCCCGGGGCGTCCGCGTGGCCGCCGTCGACCGGGACGGCGACCGCCTGCGCAAGCTGGCCAAGGCCGTCGAGGAGGACGGCGGGGCCCGCGTGGAGCCGTTCCCCGGGGACGTCACCGCCAGCGCGGACGTCGAGGCGCTCGTCGACGACGTCGAGGCGCTCGTCGGCCCGCTCGACTTCCTCGTCAACGCCGCCGGCGTACTGCGGCTCGGCGAGGCGCGCATGCTGACCGACCAGGAGTGGAGCACGACGTTCGCGGTCAACACCACGGGGGTCTTCTTCGTCTCCCGGGCCGTCGTCAACCGCATGGTGCCGCGCCGCCGCGGTGCGATCGTCACGATCGCCTCCAACGCCGCCGGCACCGCCCGTACCGAGATGTCCGCGTACGCCGCCTCCAAGGCGGCCGCGACCATGTTCACCAAGTGCCTGGGCCTGGAGGTCGCCAAGTACGGCATCCGCGCGAACCTCGTCGCACCCGGCTCCACCGACACCCCGATGCTCAACTCCATGTGGCAGGACGAGAGCAGCGCGCGGGCCTCCATCGACGGCGTCCCGGACGCCTACCGCGTCGGCATCCCGCTGGGCAGGCTGGCCCGCCCCGAGGACGTCGCCGAGGCGGTCGTCTTCCTCCTCTCCGACAAGGCGTCCCACATCACCATGCACGACCTCACCGTGGACGGCGGGGCGGCGCTCGGTGTCTGAGACCGGTGCGAGCAGCCAGCGAACCGTGAACGAGACCGTGAACGAGAGGAAGAAGGGAATGGCAGGCATACCTGCGATCACCCCCTACCCGATGCCGGAGGCGGCCGACCTGCCCGCCTCCGCCGTCGACTGGGACGTCGATCCCGACCGCGCCGTCCTGCTGGTGCACGACCTGCAGAAGTACTTCCTGGCCGCGTTCCCGCAGGGCGAGCAGCCCGTCGTGGACCTGGCCCGCAACGCCGGAGCGCTGCGCACCCGCGCGGCCGAGCTCGGCATCCCCGTCGCCTACACCGCCCAGCCCGGCGGCATGACCCCCGAGGAGCGGGGCCTGCTGAAGGACTTCTGGGGGCCGGGCATGCAGCCCAGCGCCGAGCACCGCCAGGTCATCGAGCCCGTGGCGCCCGCCGAGGGCGACTGGCTGCTGACCAAGTGGCGCTACAGCGCCTTCTTCAAGACCGACCTGCTGGAGCGGATGCGCGCCGCCGGCCGCGACCAGCTGATCGTCTGCGGTGTATACGCGCACGTCGGCGTCCTGATGACCGCCGTCGACGCGTTCACCAACGACATCCAGCCCTTCCTGGTCGCCGACGCCGTCGCCGACTTCAGCTGGGAGGAGCACCGGATGGCGCTGGAGTACGCCGCCGGCCGCTGCGCGCGCCTGACCACCACCAAG
The DNA here is from genome assembly GCF_013401435.1 of Streptomyces sp. BR123. Taxonomy (GTDB): domain Bacteria; phylum Actinomycetota; class Actinomycetes; order Streptomycetales; family Streptomycetaceae; genus Streptomyces. The sequence continues at coordinate 3,960 of NZ_JACBGN010000101.1, read as the reverse complement.
GAACTGCTGACGGCCCTCCCGGACCGGGTGGCCGCGTACGCGGGAAGGGAATCCGCATGACCGAGGACCTGCTGGGTCGGATCCTCGCCGACCGGCCCCCGGCCTTCGCCCTCATCCACCGCCCGGAGACCACCGTCGGCCCCACCCTCGACCTGTTCACGGGCGAGTTCACCGAGGCGGCCGCCCTCGCCGACATCCCCCTCGCCGACGTCGAGGCCGGCGCCGGCGCCCGCCAGGACGTGCTGGCCCTCGTCCCGTACCGGCAGCTCGCCGAGCGCGGCTTCGCCGCGCCCGACGACGGCACCCCGCTGCTCGCCATGACCATCGCCGAGCAGGCGCAGGTGCCGCTCGGGACGGTGCTGGACCGGATCCCCGACGGGCCCGTGCAGCTCGTGCCGGGCGGCGACTTCGACATCGACGACGACACCTACGCCGAAACGGTTCGCCGCGTGATCGCGGACGAGATCGGCACCGGCGAGGGCGCGAACTTCGTGATGAAGCGCTCCTTCGTCGCCGACATCAGCGACTGGTCGGTCGGCGCGGCCCTGCGCTTCTTCCGCCGGCTGCTGGAGCGCGAGACCGGCGCCTACTGGACGTTCGTCGTCCACACCGGCGACCGCACCCTCGTCGGGGCCTCCCCCGAGCGGCACGTGAGCGTCTCCGGCGGCCGCGCCGTGATGAACCCCATCAGCGGCACCTACCGCTTCCCGCCCTCCGGCCCGGAGCTGCCCGGCGTCATGGACTTCCTCGCCGACCGCAAGGAGGCCGACGAGCTGTACATGGTCGTCGACGAGGAACTGAAGATGATGGCCCGGATCTGCGAGTCCGGCGGCCGCGTCGTGGGCCCGTACCTCAAGGAGATGGCCCGCCTCGCCCACACCGAGTACTTCATCGAGGGCCGCACCTCCCGCGACCCCCGCGACATCCTCCACGAGACCCTGTTCGCCCCGACCGTGACCGGCTCCCCGCTGGAGAGCGCCGGCAAGGTCATCAAGAAGTACGAGCCCCGGGGCCGCGGCTACTACAGCGGCGTCCTGGCCCTGATCGGCCAGGACGAGCAGAGCGAGCGCACCCTGGACTCGGCGATCCTGATCCGCACCGCCGACATCGACAGCCGCGGCCGCATGAGCATCGGCGTCGGCGCCACCCTCGTACGCCACTCCGACCCGCTGTCCGAGGTGGCCGAGACCCGGGCCAAGGCATCCGGCCTGCTCGCCGTGTTCGAGCAGCCGGGGCCGCGCCGCTTCGGCGACCACCCCGAGGTGCGGGCGGCCCTGAGCCGGCGCAACGCCACCATCGCGGGCTTCTGGCTGGACGACGACTCCGCCCGGACCCGGCCCGTGCCGCTGCTGGTCGGCCGCAAGGTGCTCGTCGTCGACGCGGAGGACACCTTCACCGCGATGATCGAGCACCAACTGCGGGCCATGGAGGCCGACGTCACCGTCTGCCGCTTCGACGAGCCGTACAGCTTCGCCCCGTACGACCTCGTCGTGATGGGGCCGGGCCCGGGCGACCCGCGCGAGCTGGGCCACCCGAAGATCGCGCACCTGCACGCGGCGATCGACACCCTCCTCGCGGAGCGGCGGCCCTTCCTCGCCGTGTGCCTGAGCCACCAGGTGCTCAGCACGAAGCTCGGCTTCCCCCTCCGGCGCCGCGAACATCCCAACCAGGGCGTGCAGCGCGAGATCGATCTGTTCGGGCGGCGCGAGCGCGTCGGCTTCTACAACACCTTCGCCGCGCAGAGCGGCGCGGACGCCGTCGAGGTGCCCGGCACCGGCACCGTCGAGGTGTGCCGCGAGGCGGAGACCGGCGAGGTGCACGCGCTGCGGGGGCCCGGCTTCCGCTCGATGCAGTTCCACGCCGAGTCGGTGCTCACCGAGGACGGCATCCGCATCGTCGGCGAAGCACTGTCCGGCCTGCTCAGCGAGTCCCTCGTATGAGGGCGACCGTGGCCTGGTGGGAACTGGAGGGGTCCGGGCACAGCATCGAGTCGCTGCGGGCGTACCTGCGCGAGGAGGCCGTGGACCGGTTCGCCGCCGTCGAGGGGCTGCGGCTGAAGTTCTGGATCGCGGACCCGGCGACCGAGCGGTGGGGCGCCGTGATGCTGTGGGAGTCCGCGGAGGCGGCGGCGCAGCCCCTGGCCCCGCGGGCCGCCGAGCTCATCGGACGCACCCCCGTGCAGTACACGGTGTTCGACGTCGAGGCGACGGTCGAGGGCGCGCACGGCATGCCCGTACTGCCGGGCCTCGGCCTGATCCCGGCAGTCTGAGCGGCACGCGTACGGCCCCTCACGGCCCTTCGGGGGCGTGGGGGGCCGTCGTCGTGGCCGAGCGGGTGCTCACGCGGTGCAGGACCTCCGTCATGGCGTCGAGCGTGCCGTGGAAGTCGGTGTCCAGGTCCCGCAGCCAGGGGTTCTGCGCGAGGACCGTCGCCGCGGGGCGGTCGGTGAGGGTGATGCTCAGCGTGAGCGTGAGCCGGCCCTCGCCGTCCTCGCCGATCTCGTTGCGTATCTCCGCGATGTCGGTGTCGTCCAGGTGCCGGTAGGTAATGCGCCCGGTCCTCTCCTGCGGGGTCACCCGCTGCAGGAATGTCAGGTCGCCGCGCCGGATTTCCCGTAGGAATCCATCGGCGTAGCGCTCTTTGATCCGGCATTCGGTAATGGCCGGAACATAACCCGTAGGGAACTCCGCCTTGTGGAGCAGAGCCTGCCACAGACTCCCCCTCGTGGGAGCCGGACACCCCTTCTGGCCTGCATCGACAACCGGGCGCGTCCATGAAAGCGTCAGCATTGATCTCCCTTTTCCGCCGGTGGGCCGGCGTGCAGCATCGGTCGGGTGGCCGACCGTGTCAAAGGCGGTCGTGGAATTACGTCAACTGCTCCGATGACCTGACGGAGTGAACCGGACGAACTGCCGGAAGGGAGCCTTCTCTTGCAGGGTGAGGGTTGGTCGGTGGCGTTCCGCGGAGCGCCTTCCCGATAAATCCGATGCGGAGAATCAGGAGAACGCTGATGTCTGAACGGTTCGACGGCCAGGTCGTCCTCGTCACCGGAGGAGGCGAAGGCATCGGCCGGGCAGCGGCGGTTGCCTTCGCCCGGCTCGGAGCCCTCGTGGTGGTCGCGGGCCGCCACCCGGAGACGCTGGAAGGGACGGCCAAGCTGATCCGCGACGCGGGCGGGCAGGCCGACTGCATCGTCGCCGACGTCTCCGACACCACGGGCGACGACACCCGCGGCACCGGGGCCGCGTACGTCGTCGCCGAGACGGTCCGCCGCCACGGCGCCCTGAACGTGGCCTTCAACAACACCACCGAACTGGGCCCGCACCAGCCCGTCGCCGACATCGACGAGACGGTCTGGGCCCACACGCTGACCTCGAACCTGACGGGCGTCTGGCTCTCGATGAAGCACGAGATCGCCCACATGGAGAGCGCCGGCGGCGGTGTCATCGTCAACACCGCCAGCAACATCGGCGCGCAGGGCATGCTGCCCGGCCTCGGCGCCTACGCCGCGTCCACGGCCGCGGTCTCCGCCCTGACCCGCACCGCGGCCCGGGAGTACGTCTCCCGGGCCATCCGCATCAACGCCATCAGCCCCTGCCCGCTCGGCCGGGGCGCCGGCGTCGAGGAGATCGCCGACACCGTCGTCTGGCTCTGCTCCGACGCCGCCGCGTACATCGTCGGGCACGACCTCGTGCTCGACCGCAAGACCGGCTGAGCGCTCGCGCTCCGCGGGAGGTGCGGCTTGGTCCGGCGACCGTCCGCGGGCCGGTGGGGGCCGGTCGCGCAGTTCCCCGCGCCCCTGCAGGGGCCCGACCGCCGTCGTCATGACACCGCGGGCCGGTGGGGGCGGGTCGCGCAGTTCCCCGCGCCCCTGCGGGGGCGCGGTACCGCACACCGGCCGAGTAGAGGAGCCCTGAGGAGAATGGTCAGCAGCCTGCGTCCCACCCCGAGCCCCAGCCC
>NZ_JACBGN010000100.1 GCF_013401435.1 Streptomyces sp. BR123 | reverse complement strand
GCCGACTCACTCGGCCGCGCCCGGGGCCCCGATCAGGCAGCTGAAGACGGTGTTGCCTTCCTGGTGGCCGGTGACGCGGACCTGGCGGTCACCGTTTCCGGCCGTGGGCAGCGGCTCCGCCTGTATCCAGCAGGGGCTGTCGAGTTCGGCGTACCGGCTGAACTCGGAGCGCATCGTGGTCGGCAGGAACGGCCGGGACGGGTCGATGGCCTGGGCGGCCTGGCGGGCGGACTCCATCAGCACCATGCCGGGAACGTGGTCGACCGGGTGGTCGAACAGGACGGGGTGCTGGTCGTCCACGCGCAGCTGCCACTCCAGCGGACGCTCGGTGGCGGACAGGACGACGTCCGTGGTGAGGAAGCGGCCGACCGACGCGGGGGCGAGCGCCTGCGGCAGGGGCCGCAGGCCGGTGGCGCCGACCCTGTCGCCGCGGACCCGCCGGTAGACGGCGGGGCTGGTGCAGTCGAAGGCGGCGCCGCCGGTGGCGATCACCTGGCCTGCGCAGTAGAGGGTGACCTCGTATCGCATGCCCGCCAGGCGGCGGCCGCGGCGGCGGATGTCGGAGCAGATGACGTCCAGTTCGAGGTCGGCCGGCGCGGCACCGACGCCCGCCCGCTCGGGCCTGACGCTGTGGTGCAGGTCCCACATCAGGAACTGGTCCCCGAAGGGGACGTCGAACTCCGCGTGGGAGAGCAGGGTACCGACCTGTCGGATGGTTTCGGAGGCGAGCAGCGGGTCGTAGCAGCCGTTCACCGGGGTGAAGTAGCTGTGCGCCCTGGGCCACTGGGCGGTGAGGGCGAACCGGTTCTCCGCCGTCCGGCTCCAGCCCGTCAGGAACACTTCGGCGACCGCCGCCCGGTGGACCAGCTGCCGCGGAACCGTGCTGGTCATGGCAGGGGCGTGGGCCGGTCGACGGGTCTGGGACGCGGCCCGCTGGGCCGGAATCGCCACGGGCGCGGTTTCGTGCTGAAGCATCACAACAGACATGGAAATCCCCCAGAAAAGCCGATGTCGCGGGACGGGCACTTCTGCCGTCCCCCTTGCCGATAAGATACATACCAACCGGTTCTTTTGATAGCCGGATGTTGATCTATCTAGGCTGACTGGCCGGGTCGCCCGACAGCGGCGGATGTATGACAGGAGTAGCCCTATGGCAGTGCGACAGGAACGGGTGGCAGTGCGACAGGAACGGGCCGTCCGCACGCGGCAGGCGATCGTGCGGGCAGCCGCCTCGGTCTTCGACGAGTACGGGTTCGAGGCCGCCTCGGTGGCCGAGATCCTGTCGCGGGCCTCGGTCACCAAGGGCGCGATGTACTTCCACTTCGCTTCCAAGGAAGAGCTGGCCCGCGGCGTGCTGGACGAGCAGACCCTGCACGTGGCGGTGCCGGAGTCGGGGTCCAAGGCGCAGGAGCTGGTCGACCTCACCATGCTGGTCGCCCACGGCATGCTGCACGATCCGATCCTGCGGGCGGGCACGCGGCTCTCGCTGGACCAGGGGGCGGTGGACTTCTCCGACGCCAACCCCTTCGGGGCATGGGGCGACATCTGCGCCCGGCTGCTGGCGGAGGCCCAGGAGCGCGGGGAAGTGCTTCCGCACGTGAACCCGAAGGAGACCGGCGACTTCATCGTGGGCTGCTTCACCGGACTCCAGGCGGTCTCCCGGGTCGCCTCCGACCGCCAGGACCTCGGCCACCGGATCTCGGTGATGTGGAACCACGTGCTGCCCAGCATCGTGCCGGCGTCCATGCTGACCTGGATCGACACCGGCGAGGGGCGGATCGAGAAGGTCGCGGCCGCCGCGGCTGCGGAGGCCGCCGCGTCGGCCGAGGCCACTGAGGCCGCCGCCGCCGAGTAGGAACACCGACATCAGGTCGTGCCGGGTGCCCGCGGGGTGCCCGGCACGACTGCGTCCGCCCCCCCCTGCCCGGAAAACGACCACCGGACGGCACGCCGGCGGGAACTTCGGCCAAAAACAAGGCAAGCGGTCTGCTTTGGCTTGGCAATCGGGTCTGACGGTTTGTATCGTGATGCCGCAGCGCCGCAACTCGCACCGGGCGCCTCGGCATCGGGTGCGTACAGCGGGCCGCCTTCCCTTCACCCGGGAGGCTCGGCCGCCCTCCACGCGGCCCCGACCTGCCCGCATCCGAATCACGCCCGTCGGCAGCACGCGAACCGTTCAGCGAACCGAACGGTTCGTTTGCCCACAGCCGGACGGTGCACGCCAGGAGTTCCCTTGACGCCCAAACAGGAACGCGCCGTCCGCACCCGCACCCGGCTGGTGCTCTCGGCGGCTGAGGCCTTCGACCGGCAGGGCTTCGCGGTGGCCTCGCTCACCGCCATCAGCAACAGCGCCGGTGTCAGCAACGGGGCCCTGCACTTCCACTTCGAGAGCAAGGAGGCCCTCGCCGCCGCGGTCGAAGCGGAGGCCGCCGAGCGGGTGCGCGCGATCGTCGAGGGAGCGGCCCGGAAGGGCGCCTCCGCGCTCCAGGCCCTGGTCGACACCAGCCACGCCATCATGCTCCGCCTGCGCGAGGACGTGGTGGTGCGCGCGGGGTTCCGGCTCAGCGGCGACGCGGCCCGGCAGGCCGCTCACGGTCTCCCGGAGCAGTGGCGCCAGAGTGTCGCGCGGCTGCTGGAGCAGGCCGGCCGGGACGGCTCGCTGTCCTCGGCCGTGGCGCCCTCCGACGTCGCCGGGGTCGTGACGGCCACGGTCCTCGGCTTCGGCGTGCTGGCGAGGTTCGACTCCGCCTGGCTCGCCTCCGGCTCCCTCTCCGGATTCTGGAAGCTGATGCTGCCCCTGATCGCGGCCGGTCCGGTCGAGCGCGGCGAACTGGACTGCGAGCCCGCCGCCCCGCCCGGCGCCTCGCGCGCGACCGCCGTCCGATAACCGGCCCCGCCCCCGCCGTCCCCGACCGGACGGCTCCTTTCCGTGTCCGGGTCGCACTTCACGCGCCCCGGGCAGGCTTCACCCGCAATTGACTTGTACAACGTATAGCTCTCATATACGTTGTAGAACAGTTCCTCACTCACTCCTGGGAGGTCTCCTTGCAAGACACACAGATCACGGCGGCGCCTGTAACGGCCCGCAACCCCAGGCGCTGGGTGATCCTCGGCGTCATCTGCCTCGCCCAGCTCGTGGTCCTCCTGGACAACACGGTGCTGAACCTCGCGATCCCCGCGCTCACCGAAGACCTGGGCGCGAGCACGGCGGACATCCAGTGGATGATCAACGCCTATGCGCTGGTCCAGTCCGGCCTGCTGCTCACCGCCGGAAGCCTCAGCGACCGGTACGGCCGCAAGAAGGCGCTGATGACGGGTCTGATCCTGTTCGGCCTGTGCTCGACGGCCGCGGCCTTCAGCGCGTCGTCCGGCCAGCTGATCGCCGCCCGCGCGGGCATGGGCGTCGGCGGCGCCCTGCTGATGACCACCACCCTGGCGGTGATCATGCAGGTGTTCGACGGTGAGGAACTGCCGAAGGCGATCGGCCTGTGGGGTGCCGTCAGCTCGCTCGGCTTCGCCGGCGGCCCGCTGCTGGGCGGCGTTCTGCTGGCCCACTTCTGGTGGGGCTCGATCTTCCTGATCAACATTCCGGTGGCGCTGATCGGCGGCCTGGCCGTCGCCAAGCTCGTCCCGGAGAGCAAGAACCCGCTGGGCAAGCGCCCGGACCTGGTCGGCGCCGCACTCTCCACGGTCGGCATGGTCGGCGTGGTCTTCGCGATCATCTCCGGCCCGGAGCACGGCTGGACGTCCGCCACCGTGCTGGTCCCGGCCCTGGTCGGCCTGGCGGGCCTCACCGCCTTCGTCCGCTGGGAGCTGCACGTCCCGGCGCCGATGCTCGACATGAGCTTCTTCCGCAACCGGCGCTTCAACGGCGCCGTGGCGGGCGGCATCCTCGTCGCGTTCGGCATGGCCGGCTCGCTGTTCCTGCTCACGCAGCACCTCCAACTCGTGCTGAACTACAGCCCGTTGGAAGCCGGTCTGCGGATGGCCCCGCTCGCCCTGACCATCGTCGGGCTCAACCTGGCGGGTGTCGGCGCGAAGGTGCTGCCGAAGCTCGGGGCCGCCGGGACCATCGCCTCCGGCATGACCCTGCTCGCCGGCGGGCTCGCGGCGGTGGCCGCCGTCGGCGGCAGCCTCGGCTACGGCGGCATGCTGGTCGGCCTGGTGCTGATGGGCTCCGGCATCGCCCTGGCGATGCCCGCGATGGCCAACGCCATCATGGGCTCCATCCCGCCGGAGAAGGCCGGTGTCGGTGCGGGCGTCCAGGGAACGATCACCGAATTCGGCGGCGGCCTCGGCGTCGCGGTCCTCGGTGCCGTGCTGAACTCCCGCTTCGCGGCGCTGCTCCCGGCCACCGTCGCGGCCGGCACGGCCGGGTCGCTGCACGAGGCGCTCGCCGCCAACTCCTCTGCGGACGTGCAGGACCAGATCCGGGACGCGTTCGCTTCCGGGGTCGGCACCAGCCAGCTGATCGGCGCCGCGGCGGTGTTCGCGGGCGGCCTGCTGGCCGGCCTGCTGCTCCACCGCGCGGCGCGCGCCGAGGCCGCCGCGGCGGAAGCCTCCGCGGCCACCGCCGCGGACCCGGCCGCCGCCTGATCCCCGCCGACGGCCGGGTGCGAGCCTGCTCGCACCCGGCCGCGTACCTTTGTACAGCCCGCAGCCGAAGGACGACCCCCGGGAGGACGAACGTGGCCGCCAAGCGCGCCTCGCAGCCGAAGAGCAGCGTGTGGCTCACCCCGGAGCCGACGACCCGCGGACGCCGGGGTCCCGAACGCGGTTCCGGAGCGGGCAGCCTGGACCGGGAGAGGATCGTCGCCACCGCGGTGCGGCTGCTCGACGAGCAGGGCGACGCCAAGTTCACGATGCGCGTGCTGGCCACGGAACTGGGCGTCACCCCGATGTCGGTCTACTGGTACATCGCGAACAAGGACGACCTGATGGAGCTGGCGCTCGACGCCGTGGCCGCGGAGATAGAGCTCCCCGACCCGGCGGCCGGCCGGGACTGGCGGGAGGACCTGCGTGCGCTGGCGCTCTCCTGGCGGCGCACCATGGTGGGCCACCCGTGGGCGATCCGCTCGTACGGCGAGTACCTCAACATCGGGCCGCACAGCATGCAGTTCTCCGCCTGCGCGCAGGCGGTCGTCGCCCGGTCGCCGCTGCCCGAGGCCGAACGGCCCGCCGCGCTGTCGGCCGTCTTCCAGTACGTGTACGGCTTCACCTCGATGGAGAGCCGCTGGCTGGAGTACGGCAAGGAAGCGGGCCGCACGGCCGACGAGTTCCTGGAGGAGGTCGCCGGAAGCATCGCGCAGGCCCCCGAGATCGCGGCCGGCGGCGGGCTGATGGAACGCCGCTCCGGACTCAGCCTCGGCGAGATGCGCGACCGCGACTTCGACCGCGCCCTCGACTGGCTGATCGCCGGCATGTGTGCGGGCCTGTCGGACTGAGTCCCACAGGCCCGCACCGCAGGAGCCGGTCAGCTGCCGGTGACACCGCCGATCCCCCAGCGGCGCGGCTCGACGCCCGTCAGCGCCACCCAGGTCTGCGGCCGGATGGACTCGTCGAAGACGTCCACCACGGCCTGGGTGATCCGCTCGACGAGCTCGCGCTCGGTCCGCTCGTCCAGGCGGCGCTCGTAGATCTTCACGTCGATGAAGGGCACGTCAGGAACCTTTCTCGGGTCCGTTTCGGGTCTGGTCGGTAGACAGGGGGCGGGGATCCTCGGGCGGCCCGGCGGACCGCCGGGCCGTCATCGGACCGCCAGCGGCCGGCCCGTCCCGGCGAGGGCCGTGGCCTCGTGCAGCGCGGCGGTGACCGACTCGACGAGGTGGTCGACCTGCTCGTCGGTGAGCCCGGGATGGCAGGGCAGGTTCAGGTGCTCGTCGAACCAGACCCGCTCGGCCTGCGGGCACTCGCCCGGACCGTGGCCGCGCAGCCGCCACTCGGGCAGCAGGTGCAGCGGGAAGTACCGCAGCTGGACCTCCACGCCCATGCGGTCCAGGGCGCGCACGAAGTGCTCGCGCACCTCGCGGCCGGCCGTGACGAAGAACGTGTACAGGTGGTAGGCGTGGGTGCTGCCCTCCGGCGTGCGCTGGAGGCGGGTCCCGGGGAACGCCGAGACGGCGGCGTCCAGCCGGGCCGCGATCCACCGCCGGCGCTCGGTGAAGCGCTCCAGCGCGTCCAGCTGGACCAGCCCGACCGCCGCGGCGGCCTCCGACATGGTGGCGTTGGTGCCCGCCCCCCGGATGCCGACCGCCCGGCGGCGGTAGACGTCGGCGGAGAACCGCATCCACGGCAGCAGCGCCGGCTCGTCGTCCGCGAAACCGGGCACCGGGGCGAACACCCCGTCCACCTCGTTGCCCCGCAGCCGCTCGACCCGCTCGGCCCAGTCGGGCCGGTTCAGCGTGATCATGCCGCCCTCGCCGAGCGTGGTGATGTTCTTCGTCGAGTGGAAGCTGAAGCACCCGATGTCGCCGAGCGCGCCGGGGCTGCCCCCGCGGTAGGAGGCGCCCAGCGCGTGCGCGCAGTCCTCCACCACCACGACGCCCGCGCGGCGGGCCCGGGCCAGGATGGCCGCCATGTCCGCCGGAAGGCCGCCGTAGTGCACCAGCAGAATGGCCTTCGTCCGGTCGGTGATCAGCGAATCCAGGACCTGCGGGTCCATGTTCAGGGTGTCCGGGTCGACGTCGCAGAACCGGACGGTGACGTCGTGGTCGAGCAACGGCTGAACCGTCGCCTGGAACGTCTGCGGGGTGGCGATCACCTCGTCGCCGGGCTGCAGGTCGAGCAGCCGGACGGCCAGCTCCAGGGCCACCGTCCCGCTGGTCACCGTCAGCGCGTGGCGGGCCCCGGTGACCTCCCGGAAGCGCTGCTCGAACCGCTCGCGCCACACCCCCGCCGACAGCGGCTCCGTCGAGTGCACGACCTCGGCGAGCGCCGCCAGGTCGGCCCGGCCCACGATGCTGCCCCGGCGCTGGAACGGCACCAGGTAGCGCTGCGCCCCCGTCACCGCGCACCCCCTCGGCCCGCACCGGCGCCAGCCGGCACGGCCCCGGCCCTGGCCCTGGCCCCGGCCCCGGCCCCGGCCCCGGCCCCGGCCAGGGTCGCGGCCCGCGCCGCCAGGACCTTCTTGTCCACCTTGTTGAGACCGGTGAGCGGGAAGTCCTCCACCACCTCCAGCCGGTCCGGCAGTTTGAAGTCGGCCAGGCCGCGGGCGCGCAGCAGCCGGCGCAGCTCCGGCAGGGTGGGCGCCGGCCCGTCCCGGTCGGCGACCACGTACGCGCAGGTCTTCTCGCCCAGCACGGGGTCGGGCATCGCGACCACCGCGGCCTGCTGCACGCCCGGGTGCGCCGTCAGATGGCCCTCGACCTCCGTCGCGGACACCTTGTCGCCGCCGCGGATCACCACGTCCTTGATCCGGCCCTCGACCACGATCTCACCCGTGGGGGTCCGGCGGACCAGGTCGCCGCTGCGGTAGAAGCCGTCCGCGGTGAACGCCGAGGCGTTGTGCTCCGGAGCGCGGTAGTAGCCGCGCAGTGTGTACGGGCCGCGGGTCAGCAGCTCGCCGACCGTGCCGTCCGGCACCTCCCGGTCGTCGCCGTCAACCACCCTGATCTCGTCGGCCGGCGACACCGGCCGGCCCTGGGTGGTCAGGACGACCTGCCGCAGGTCGTCGAGTCGGGTGAAGGTCAGCAGCCCCTCCGCCATGCCGAACACCTGCTGGAGCCGCACCCCGAGCTCGGGCTCGATCCGGGCGGCCACCTCGTCGTGCAGCTTGGAACTGCCGACCTGTACGACGTCCAGGCTGGACAGGTCGTGGCCGGTGCGCCCGGCCGCGTCCAGCCACAGGTGCACGATGGTCGGGATGACCGAGGTCATGGTGACCCGCTCCCGCTCGATCAGCGGGAAGCAGGTCTGCGGGGTCGGATCCGGGGCGAACACCACCCGGCCGCCGGTGCCCAGCACGCCGATGATGCCGGGGCAGCCCCACGGGAAGTTGAACTCCACCGGCAGCACCGCCAGGTAGACGGTGTCCTCGCCGAGTTCACAGATGCCGGCGGTGATCCGGGTCTGGTACGCGTAGTCGTCGTGGGTGCGGGGGATCATCTTCGGCAGCGCGGTCGTACCGCCGGACAGCAGGAAGAACGCCACGTCGGAGGCGTCCGGCCCGGGCAGTGCGACCGGATCCCGCTCCAGGGCCGCCAGGGCGACCAGGCCGTCCTCCCCACCGCCCGGATCGCCCGCCACGAAGACCCGGGCCACGTGCGGGAGTTCCGGCAGCAGGCCGCGCACGAGCGCACGGTGGTCGAACCCCCTGACCTCGTCCGGGATCACCATCGCGACGGCACCCGACAGCTCCGCCAGGTGCCGCAGCTCCGCACTGCGGTACGACGGCAGCGCGAAGACCGGCACCGCGCCCACCCGGAACAGGGCGAAACAGACCGCCACGAACGACGGGGTGTTCGGCAGCTGCACCAGCACCCGCTCACGCGGCGCCACACCCTGCCCGGCGAAACCGGCGGCCAGCCGGTCGCACCACAGGTCCAGTTCGCGGTACGTCACCCGGGTGCCGTCGTCACCCACCAGGGCGACCCGGTCCCCGTACCGCGCCGCCCAGCCGCGCAGCAGGGCACCGAGCGTCTCACCGCGCCAGTACCCGGCCTCGCGGTAGCGCTCGGCGACCTCCGGGGGCCACGGCACGCATCCATCCAGCATCGCTCGTCCTTCCGTCGTGCTCACCAAGGGTCCGGCGCCCTCGGGCGGGCGACGGCACGGGTGCCCGGCGAGTCTGTGAGGGCCCGTTGACACGGCGCTGAGTCGGCTGACGGCGCCGCAGGGGCCGCCGTACGCCCCGTCAGCGGCATCAGGCGCGTGTCAAGGGGCCCTCCGACGATGTCCGCTCAGCCTCCGGCCGGCGCCGGAAGCACCGGCCAACGACAAACTCTGGGAGCGTTTGATGGAGACCTGGGTCCTGAGCGAGCGCGACGTGACGCGGGCTGTGGAGAGCGTGGGCCGCGACGCCCTGATGGACCGCGTCATCGACCGCCTCACCGAGGGCCTCGCCGAGGTCGGCCGGGGCCGCCGCGCGCTCTCCCCGCAGCGCGGCGGATTCACCCGCGAGGAACCGGTCCCCGGCATCTGGGAGTGGATGCCGCACCGCGAAGCCGGCGACAGCATCACCCTGAAGACCGTCGGCTACAGCCCCGCCAACCCGGGGCGGTTCGGGCTGCCGACCATCATCGGCACGGTCGCCCGCTTCGACGACACGACCGGCTCGCTGACCGCGCTGATCGACGGCGTACTGCTCACCGCGATCCGTACGGGCGCCGCGAGCGCCGTCGCCAGCCGGCTGCTGGCCGCACCGGACAGCCGCGTGGTCGGACTGATAGGGGCCGGCGCCCAGTCGGTGACCCAGCTCCACGCCCTCACCCGCGTCTTCCCGATCGAGCGCGTGCTCACCTGGGACACCGATCCGTCGCACGCGGCGAGCCTCGCCGACCGGGTGGCGTTCCTCGGCCTCGACGTGCAGGTCGCCGAACCGCACCGGATCGCGGCCGAGGCCGACATCATCTGCACCGCCACCACCGTCCCGGTCGGCGGCGGGCCCGTCCTCCCGGCCGACGCCGTGTTCCGACCCCACCTGCACGTCAACGCCATCGGCGCCGACCTGGTCGGCAAGACCGAGCTCCCGCTCGACCTGCTGCGCCGGGCCTACGTCAGCCCCGACCACCCCGAACAGGCCCGGCACGAGGGCGAGTGCCAGCGGCTGGCGCCGCACGAGATCGGGCTCAGCCTCGGCGAGCTCTGCGCCGACCCCTCGGCCGCCGACGCGCTGCGCGGCGGGCTGACGGTCTTCGACTCGACCGGCTTCGCGCTGGAGGACCACCTGGCGATGGAGGTGCTGCTGGAGATCGCGGCCGAGCACGACCTCGGCCTGCGGCTCCAGATCGAGCACCACCCCGCCGACGCCCTCGACCCGTACGCCCTGACCGGCGCCCACCCGGACGCCGTCACCGCGGCGCAGACCGCGGCGAACACTGCCGCCATGGCCGTCGACCGCGCCTGAGCAGCCGCGGGACCGCACCCCCGCGGACCGTGCCCCGCAACCGGGCCCGCCCTGCGCCGGCCCTGCGCCGGCCCCGCCCGGCCCGTACCGGGCAGCCCACCGCAGTCCCGTGCCCCGTGCCCCCATTCCCCACCGCACCGCCAGCCCCCTGCACCGAAGGAGCCGACAATGGCCCAGCAGACCCCTCCCGCACCCCCGTCCATGGCGGACGGCGGCAAGGCGATGCTCGCCTGGCTGCGGACCATGCGTGACGAACACCCCGTCCACGAGGACCAGTACGGCGTGTTCCACGTCTACCGCCACAGCGACGTCCTGGCGGTGACCTCCGACCCCGCCGTCTTCTCCTCCGACCTGAGCCGGCTGCGCCCGGACTCCAGCGCGCTCAGCGAGGAGATCCTCTCCGTCATCGACCCGCCGCTCCACCGCAAGCTGCGCAGCCTCGTCAGCCAGGCGTTCACCCTGCGCACCGTGGCCGACCTGGAGCCCCGGGTCACCGAACTCGCCGGCCAGCTGCTGGAGAAGGTCGAGGGCAGCGAGTTCGACCTGGTCGGCGACTTCGCCTACCCGCTTCCGGTGATCGTGATCGCCGAGCTGCTGGGCGTCCCGGCCGAGGACCGCGAGCTGTTCCGCGGCTGGTCCGACCGGATGCTCTCGATGCAGGTCGACGACGCCGTCGAGATGCAGTTCGGGGACGAGGCGGGCGAGGACTACGAGCGGCTGGTCAAGGAGCCGCTCAAGGAAATGCACGCCTACCTGCAGCGGCACGTCGACGCCCGCCGCGAGACGCCGGGCGACGACCTGCTGTCCCGGCTGGTGACCGCGGAGATCGCCGGCGAGAGGCTGACGGACCGCCAGATAGTCGAGTTCGGTGCGCTGCTGCTGATGGCCGGCCACGTCTCGACGTCGATGCTGCTCGGCAACACGGTGCTCTGCCTGGAGGAGAACCCCGAGACCGCCGCCGCGCTGCGGGCCGACCGCTCCTTGGTCTCCGGCGTCCTCGAGGAGGTCCTGCGGATGCGGCCCCCGATCACGGTCGCGGCCCGGGTCACCACCCGGGAGGTCGTCGTCGGCGGGGTGACCATCCCGAAGGACCGGATGGTCATGGCCTCCCTGCTTTCGGCCAACCATGACGAACGGCACGTCCCGGACCCGGAGGTCTTCGACCCCAAGCGCAGCCCCAACCCGCAGCTGGCTTTCGGCCACGGCATCCACTACTGCCTCGGCGGACCGCTGGCCCGCCTGGAGGGCCGGATCGCGCTGGAGATGCTGCTGGACCGGTTCGCGGACATCAGGATCACTCCGGACGCGCCGTACGACTTCCACCGCGAGGGGCTGTTCGGCGCCCGCTCGCTCCCGTTGACCGTCCGTCGCGGCTGACCGTCGTGGCACACGCGGACACCGGCTGGGCCGCCGAGGTGGGTGACGCTCCGATGCACACGCCGTGGGGGGTCCTGGCCCAGATCTACCGGATCGCACTGACCGGCAGGAGCCGGGGCGCGGGGGACGAACCGCTCCCGGGCGCCGCCGGAGCCGGTGCAGGCGGCGGTGCGCCGGTGCGGAGGGGGCACCGGCCGCTGCCCTGAACGCAGTCCCCGCGCCCCGAGCCCGGTGGCCCGTGCCCTCAGCGGAGGAACGGGCCACCGGCACTCGCTCCGATCGCGCTGATCAGCCCTCCACACTCCCCCGCCTGAGGATCCGCCAGGGCATCGATATGCGATTCGCGTGCGATTCACCGTGCTTTCTGCGTGCGTTTGAGCTAGGATGCCAGGTGGAGGTGACCTCTGTGTCCACGGAGAAAGAGCTGTTCAGCGCGGTGGACGCGCTACTTGAACGGGTTTCCCAGGATCCCCTGCCGCTGCCGGCCGAGCGCAAGCGGCTGCGCGAGGCCGCCGGGCTGAGCCAGGACCAGATCGCGGCCGCGCTGCAGACCCGGCGGGAGACCGTGAGCGGCTGGGAGGCCGGCCGGACCGAGCCGCGCCCGCCGAAGCGTGCCGCGTACGCCCGGCTGCTGGAGGGTCTGGCCGAGCGCTTCCCCGATGCGGAGAGCGCCGCCACTGCCCCCTCCCCCGCCGCTCCTGTCGCCGCGGCCGCGGAAGTGGCACCGCCGGCGCCCCCGGTGTCCCCGGCATCCCCGCCGTCCGTCGACCGCCGCCCGGCGCCTGCCGCTCGTCCCGCGGCGGCGTCTCCCCCGCCGTCGCGGGGCGTGCGCGAGGCGTCCGGTTCCCCGGTGGCGGCCGATGCGCGGTATCCGCACGGGCCGCTGGCCGTCCTCGACGCCGATGCCGACCGGCAGGTCGTCGCGTACTGCGTCGGCGGGCTCGTTCTGGACGTACCCGCCAAGTCCCTCCCGGCGCTGGTCGAGTGGGCGCTCACGGAGGCCGGGCTCGGTGCCGCTCGGCTCAACCCCAACGGATGGGACGCCGATCCGGTGCTCGTGCTGACCGATGCCGCCGCCGAGCGGTACGGGCTGCCTTCCCGGCTGTCCGAGGAGGAGCGGCACACCGGGCGGCTGCCGGACGACCACAAGGCCGTCAGGCAGCTCACGAAGGCACAGTGGCAGCTGACGCGGCGCGGACTCGGCCCGTGGGCGTGGATCTACCGGCCCGCGCAGGGCGGCAAGCGGTCCAGCGTCCAGCTGTGCATCCCGGGCTGGGGCGCCCTCGACAGCCGTTCCTGGGGCCACGCCGCGCAGCTGCCGCCCGCCGAGCTCGCCCGGCTGCTGGGCACGTATGCCGACCGGGTCATCACCCCGCGCGGGACCACCGCGGTCAACGGCCTGGAACTGATGACCGCCCTGCACCCGCCGACGCGGGCCGGCCGGCCCGACGCCGACGGCCGCCGCCACAGCGAGTACAACCCCGGCTCCCTCGGCTCGCGGCCCGTGGACTGCGCCCCGCCGGAGGCCCCGGACGGGCACCCGCTCCTCGCGCACCTGCCCCGGTTCCACCAGCGCGGGCCCGCCGAGGTCCTGCTGGAGGAGGCGTACGACTGGGCCCGGCCGCTCACCGACGAGGAGTGCCTCAAGCCGTACGTGGTGGGCGTCGACGTGAACATGGCCTTCGCCGCGGGCGCGAACGGCGCCGTCGTCGGACTCGGCGCGCCCACTCATGTCACCCGTCCCGCGTTCGACCCGAAGGTGCCCGGCTGCTGGCTGGTCGATCTCTCGCACGTGGAGCTCGACCCGCGGCTGCCGTCGCCGTTCACACCGACCGGCGAGCGCCCCGGGGGGCCGGCCTGGTACGCCACCCCGACCGTCGCCTACGCGGTGGAGCTCGGGTACGACGTCCGGCCTGCCGAGGGCTACCTGCGCAGGGAGAGCGGCCGGTACCTGGACGCCTGGTACCAGCGGCTGCGTGACGCCTACGTCGCCACCATGGCCGACCTCGGCGTCACCACCGGCATGGAGCCGCAGGCCTTCCTGGAGGCGATGGCGCGGCACCGGGAGGTCGACCCGGACCTCGCGCTGGTCCTGTCCGCGATCAAGGCGACCGTGAAGGGCGGCATCGGCAAGCTCCGCGAACGGCCCCGGGGCGGCGGCTGGCGTCCGGGCCAGCCCTGGCCGGCGCTGCTGCGTCCGACCTGGCGCCCGGACATCCGCGCCGCCGTCATCTCCCGGACGCGGACGAACATGCACCGCAAGATGCTCAGACTCGCCGCCGCCACCGGCCGCTTCCCGGTCGCCGTGCTGTCCGACTGCGTCGTGTACGCCTCCGACGGGCCCGGCCCGCTCGACGTCCTGCCCCACGAGGACGGCAAACCCCTCAAGGGCGCCTTCCAGCTGGGCGTCTCCCCGGGCATGGTGAAGCACGAGGGCACCCAGACCGTACTGTGGGCCGAAGGCCTCCGCGAGGAGTACGGAAGCGACCTCAACCTGGCCCGCTACATCAAGGACGGCCAGGTCTCGGCCCAGGACAGCGGAGAGTAGGCGGATCCCGATGGCCACGGTCGGCGAAGGACTCGAGGAAGCGCTGCAGCGGGCGTTCACCCGCCCCGTCCCCAAAAGCGCCGGCGCGCAGATGCGCTACCTCGTCAAGCAGCACAAGGGCCGTACGAAGGAGGTCGCCCGGCTGCTCGGCATCAGCCAGCGGACCGTCGAACGGTACGTGAAGGACGAGATCAGGCAGCCCCGGCCGGAACTCGCCGCCCGCATGGAGCGGGAGGTGCGCAAGCGGTGGCAGCCGCAGGTCCGGGCCCGGGCGAGGAAGGCCGCGGCCACCACCGCCGGCATCATGATCGACACGCGTGCCCGGTTCGGCTACACCGCGGCCCCCGGCACCACCGACGACGCCCGCCTGCGGCACCTCACCGTGGCGCTCCCGCCGGAGTTCGCCGGACGCCTCTTCGACGCGCAGGAGGCCGGGGCCACCGAGCAGCGGCTCCGGCAGATCGCCGCCGAGGGCCTGCAGGAGACGTACTTCAAGGACCGCGGGCGCCGGGCCCAGGGCCTGCTGGTCGAGTACACCGACCTGGAACACGTCGAGTTCGAGCTGTAGGACAGAACCGGTGGGCCCGCCTGCCCTGCCCTCCGGGCAGGCGGGCCGGGCTTCGTCCGGCCGGACGAAATCGGCGCCCGGCTGCGGCGCGGTCAGCGCCCGTGCCTTCGCTGGGTGGTCATGCTCAGGACTCCCGGCAGGCCGTGCCCTGGACGGGGAACAAATGATCTTGCCCCTCCCGGTGTTTTGCGCCCGATCGCCTGATCCCGGCCCTCGGCGAATACTCCGGAGGAATCCACGGCAGGGGTTTCAGTCCCTGTCCCGATCTTCGGGGACGTGGATCGCCCCCCTCCCGCTGTACTCCCTCCCCCCGGCTCGGGGGACTGAAGCCCGGTGGGCGCGCTTCAGTCCCTGTCCCTTCGGTCACTAAAGAAACCTGCAGGTCAGCGGCTCGGGCAGGGACTGAGAGGGACTGAAGGGACTCAAATCTCTAGTTATGAGCTGCTCACGCTACTCCAGTAATACCTACTGATTACATACGGGCGCGCATACACGCACGCACGTAAAGGCTGGAAATAGTGATTCTGAGTCCCTTCAGTCCCTGAGGCTCGATCCAAAGGGCTGTGACCTGCGGTTTTCTCCAGGGACTGAACGAGCAGGGACTGAACGCGAATCCGGCAGATTCAGACCCTGGAGCGGAGGGGCCGGTTCCGGGGCCGCCTGAAAGGGAACGTGCGGCGCAGGGACCGAAAGGGACCGAGCGGCACCGACGGACACCGAGGGACTGTGGCTCCGACTGCCGCAGGGGGACCGAACACAGAAGGGACGACCACCACCCGGCAGGTCTGTCTGAAGGTTGGCCGCGAGGACCTCGCGACGACGGGCGGCGCCGGGGAGGTGGGGCACCACTCCCTGCCCTGTAGGCGGGTGGGGTTGCGACACGCCCGGATGCGCACTGGCTTCGGAGAAGGTCCTACCCGGACAAACCGGTTGGAAAATGTCAGGGACTGAGGGACTGAAGGGACTGAACTTTCGATACAGCGGAGATTGCATCCCTGGCTGAGGCGGTCTCTGGGGTAGTCTCCGGCATAGTGAATCTTCAGTCCCTCTGGTCCCTGAGGCGCAGGTCAAAGCGCTCCTCGGAGAACAGCCCGGGATCGGAGCAGCCGCCGCTCACAATGCGTCAAGGAAGAGCCAGTGCCCGTCCATTCCCAGAGCCTGCCACACGATGTGAGTGGCAGGACGGCGCGGGACGTGGCCGTTTGGCTGGCGCGGAGGGGTCACCCCGTGCACCCGCTGGCGCCGGGGACGAAGACTCCCGCCCCGAACTGCCCCGACTGCCGCGGTGGCCAGCACCCCCCGCAGGAATGCCCCTGCCACGCCCTGGGCCGCTGGTGCCACGGCTTCCACGCCGCGACCACGGACGTGCCGACGGTGCTGCGGTGGTGGGAGGCGGAGCCCGGGTTCGGTGCAGGAGTCTCCTGCGGCCCGGCCCGGCTCGTGGTCATCGACGTCGACGCCCACCCGGCCCCGCTGCCCGAGCGCGGGCGGCTGCTGCCGGGCATTCCCGTCGACGACCGGGTGGACCTGACCGGGCTGCGGAGCGGGTTCGACACCCTGGCGCTGCTGGCGGCGTACCGCTCACGGCCCAACCCGTGCGAGGACACCTCGACGCTGCGCGTCCGTACGCCCTCCGGAGGCATGCACATCTGGTACCGGGCGGCCAAGGACGGTCCGCGCTTCCGGTCTTCCAGCGGATCGAGTCCCAAGGTGGCGCTCGCCTGGCAGGTCGACGTCCGGGCGGTCGGCGGATACATCGTGGCGCCCGCGACGCGTACGTCCGCCGGTGTGTACGAGGCGCTGCCCGGAGCGCGGCTGCCCGCGCCCCTGCCGCTGTGGCTGACGGCCGAACTCGCCCGCACCGGGCACTCGGTCGAGGATGCCCCCTCAAAGCCCTCTGGCGGCCCTGTGGCGGCCCGTCAGAGGGCCCCGCATGCCAGGGGCCTTCAGGGCCGCGAGCGGGCGGGAGAACGCGTCCTGGCCCCGCTCGTCGACGAGGTGCGGGCCTGCGCGGCCAGACCTGCCGGAGCGGCGTTCAGCGAGAAGCTCAACCGGGCGGCGTTCACCGCGGGTGGGCTCGCAGCCGCGGGCCACCTCGACCCGGAGGAGTGCCGTCGGCTGCTCCTCGAAGCCGCCGACCACGCACGACCCCATCAGCCGCGCCGGAACTGCCTCATCGTCGACACAGGGCTGCGTGCCGGAAGCAACCGACCCATCCACACCGAGGAACGCCCATGAGCAACGCCGGAAGCACGGGGTTCAACGCCCAGGCCGCGGCGGAACAGCTCGCCGCGTTCACCACGGACGGCTCCGCCGACACCCGGGCCGACCCCCCGCCCGCCGACACGGCCAAGCCCGGTCGGCGGGGCGGTCGGCGCCGCCTGCCCGCGCAGCAGACAGCGGCCCCGGCGGCGGCCGGCGCGGGCGACTTCATCGCCGTCGGGCTGCTGCGCAACCTCACCGACCGCGGCAACGCCAAGCTGTTCGCGCACCTCCACCACGACCGGTTCCGCCACGTCGAGGGACTGGGCTGGTACGTGTGGGACGAGTACCGGTGGAAGCGCACCGGCGGAGAGAAGGCCGCGATCTGGGCCGCCGGCGAGATGGCGGAGGAGCTGCCCGGCCACGACCCGCGCGGCGTCTTCACCGACCGGGAACTGGCCCAGCACCGCAAGCGCGCCATGTCCACCTCGGGCGTGAAGGCCATGCTCGCCCAGGCCAAGGCCTCCCCCGAACTCGCCCTGGACCCGGACTCCCTCGACGGCGACAAGTACGCCCTGTGCACCCCGGCGGGCGTCGTGGACCTGCGCTCCGGCGACCTGCACAAGCCGGACCCCACCCGGGACCTGCACTCCCGCGCCACCTACCTGGCTCCCGAGGCCATGCAGACCCCGAGGTTCCACGACTTCCTCCACCAGACCTTCGGGGACGACGACAAGGGCAAGGAGATGATCAATTTTCTGCATCTCCTTCTCGGCTACTCCATCACCGGCGACGTCGGCGGCCAGGTCCTGCCCTTCCTGTACGGCGTCGGCGCCAACGGCAAGTCGGCCCTCCTCGACGTCGTCATCAAGATCCTCGGGGACTATGCGGACGTCGCCCCGCCCGGCTTCCTCATGGAGCGCGGCAAGTTCAACGAGCACTCCACCGAGCTGACGGAGCTCCACGGACGCCGCCTGTTCGTGTGCAGCGAGCTCAAGCCGCACGACAAGTTCGACGAGGCCCGCGTCAAACTGCTCACCGGCGGCGACCGCCTCAAGGCACGCCGCATGCGGCAGGACTTCTTCAGCTTCGAGCCCACCCACAAGCTGTGGCTGCTCGGCAACCACCGCCCGGAGGTCGGCACCGGCGGCCACGCCTTCTGGCGGCGGATCCGGCTGATCCCCTTCGAGCGGGTCGTCCCCGACCACCGCAAGATCGACAACCTGGCGGAGGCACTCGTCCAGGAAGAGGGCCCGGGCATCCTCCACTGGATGATCCAGGGAGCCAAGGCCTACCTCGCGACCAAGCCCGCCCTGACCGGGCCCAGCGTGGTCCGTACCGCCACCCAGGCCTACGCCACCACCGAGGACCACATCGGGCGGTTCCTTGTGGAATGCTGCACCACCGGGGCGGACCTGCCCGATGCACGTGATCTGAAAGTGGAGCAGGGAGCCCTCTACCGGGCTTACAGTGCCTGGTGCCAGGACGGCGAGGGCCTGCGCCCGGCCACGACCCGCGCGTTCGCCACACGCATCCGCGCGGAGGTCGGTGTGGCCTCACCCAGTGAGATGCTGCGCTCGAACGGGCAGAAGTTCTACCCGGGTCTGGCTCTCTTGGCCGACGAGGAGTAGACACCGCACCACGCAAACCGGGCAAACGCGACGTGATCGGCCGATGTGTGCTGCCTCCCCGGGGTGGGCACGCCTACGATGGACAAGGAAGATGAACGGACCCACCATCCGGCAGTGGCCCACAGAGCCCTGCCGCATATCGCCATCGGCATCGGCGCCGCTCGCGGCGTGGAGGAATCGAGGGCCCGGAAGGGCCGACGTGAACGAGGAAGGATCCAGGCCATGAGCTCGCTACTGACGGCAAGCGATCTCACCCACGAGGACAAAGTGGTGTGGCTAGAGGACCCCGCAGAGCTCGATTACGTCCGCCAGGCCCTGGACAAGACCCCTCGGCGCCGAGGGAAGCCCCGCTACCACCGTGACGGGCGCATGATCGGCTTCACCGAGCTCGGCGACACCGCGGAAGCGGACCCCGACAGCGGCCTGCAGAAGCGGCGGGTTTTCTACCTGCTGCCGCACGACCGGGACGCCGAGCCGCACGGCCTGTACAAGGAAGGTGCGCCGGGCGAGGCAGTGGACCCCCGCACGATCGCGCCCCGGCAGGTCGGCAAGAAGACCGTCCGCTCGCAGCGTGGGCTGTCCGCGTCCGCGCCGACAGTTGCCTGATTCGGTCCCTTCGGTCCCTTCGGGCCCTCTCTGGTTCCGGTTTTCTCGGCCTGCTCCTGTGCTGCGTCGCCGTCCGCGTGTGCGTGCTGTTCCGCTTCAGGGGGCCGCATCCGGCTGCCCGTACGGGGTGGCCGGATAGTGCTTGAAGGCAATGGCGAATTTCAGTCCCTTCAGTCCCTCCGGACCCTCTGAGTCCCTCCGGACCCCCTTGTGAGTCCTGCTTCCCTGTGCGTCCGGCCGAGTCCCGCCGGGTCTCCCTGAGTCCCTCTGGGTCGCTCTGGGTCTCCCCCGGTCCCCCGGGTCAGGTCTCCCCCGGGTCGCTCCGGGTCTCCCCCGGTCCCCCGGTCCCTCGGGGGCTCCTCTCCGTTCTCCCCCGGTCCCTCCCCTCGACCGTTAACGCCGTTAACGCCGACGCCTCCCTGCGGGAATCCGCCCCGCCACGCACACGTGGGGGCGTTAACGGCGTTAATGCCGTCAGCGCCCCCGGCGTGGTGCTGCTGCTCCCTCCGCCCCGTCTCAGATGCGGGTGATCAGGAGTTCCGTCACGGCCTTGAGGTCGTCCGGGGTGAGGTGGGCGGTCAGGGCGTCCGCGATCGTTTCCGGCGAGTCGGTGGCGATCATGATGCGGGGGGTGGGGGGTGCGGAGGTCGCAGGGACCGAAGCGGCTGTGGGGAAGGCGGGCGCCGGGGACGGCGCGGGTGCAGGTTCCGGCGCGAGGGCGGGTGCAGGTGCCGACGGTGGCGGCGGTGCCGGGGTCGAGCGCTGGCGGGGCGGCGCGGGGGCGTTGATGGACTCCGAAGCCGCCGCCTCCTGCTGCTCCTGAGGGAGGCGGCCGATGCGGCGGGCGGGCTCCACCTTCAGCTCGCCGGTGTCGACCTTCTCCTGGAGGGCCGGGGTCAGGTTCAGCAGGGCCAGCCGCTGGGAGACCCAGGCCGGGGTCTTGCCGAGGCGCTTGGCGACCTGGGCCTGGGAGCCGTGCACCTCCACGAGCTCCTGGAGCGCACGGGCCTGGTCCATGGGAGCCACGTCGACGCGGTGCACGTTCGCGATGAGCGCCGATTCCAGGATGTCCGCGGCCGACGCTGCGAGGGCGTCGTTGACGTGGATGTGCAGGGTGCGCAGGCCCGCCAGGTGGGCGGCGGCCAGCCGGCGGTTGCCGTCGATGACCACGTACGGGGCGCGGCCCAGGCCCTCCGTCTGCCCCGGGTGCGCCTCCATGAAGGCCATGCGGGTGGCGACCGCGAGGGGCTGCAGCTGGCCCCGGGAAGCGAGGGACTGAGCCAGCTCGTCGAGCTCGGTCAGGTCCTCGCGGAGGTTGAACGGGTTGTGGGCGAGGGCTTCGATCGGCACCTCGGAGGGCGGGAGCACACCGGAGGTGGGGGCTCCGGTGGCCTCCGCGATGGCCGCCCGGCGGGAGCTGACGCTCACGGGCTGGGCCCGTGCGAAGGACGCGGAGACTCCGAGTTTTTCGGCCTTGCTGCTCATGAGATCTCCCGGGCGAGGGCGCGCAGGGCGACTGCCTGGTCGCCCTTGGGGGCGTAGACGAAGAGGGGCTGCTTCATCCGGACGGCCTCGCGCTGTTCCTTGAGGTCCGGTACGACGGCGACGACACGCGGATCCTTTATGTCCAACCAGGCCTGGAGCGAGGAGGTCGCGATGAAGCCGCGTCGGCCGTCGTACAGGTTGACGACGAGGCCGAGGTAGTCGATGTCGAGGCTGAGGTCGTCGCGGAGGTCGTTGATCTGGGAGGTGAGGAGGTCGTACGCGTCGGCCGAGGAGTCCTCCGCCTGGACGACGATCAGCGCGCCGGACGCACCCTGCTGCTCGGTCTCACGACGCCGGCCGTAGTAGATGGCGGCGTCCATGCTCAGGCCGAGGCTCGGAGGGCAGTCGATGAGGATGACGTCGTAGTCGGACTCGACGGGGGCGAGGGCACGTTCGAGGGAGGCCTCGCGGGCGCGGACGGTGGACAGGCGGACGTCGAGGAGGAAGGCGTCCGTGCAGGCCGGGAGGAGGTGCAGGCGGTCGCCGAAGCGGTCGTGCTCGATGGGGACGATCAGATCGGCGAGCTGGCCCTTGGCCTCGCCGGCCATGTGGCAGGTGAGGCTGTCGCCGCCGATGGGCAACGGGTGGTGGCCGAGCTGCTTGGTGAGGTGGCCCTGGGGGTCGAAGTCGACCAGCAGGACGCGCATGCCGAGGCCCGGGAGGTCTTCCAGGTCCAGGGGCGGGGTGGCGGTGTCCGGGTGGAAGGGAGCGTCCTCCTCGGAGGAGCGGCGGGCCAGTTGGCGGGCCACGCGGACGGGGTGGAGGACGTCGGGGTCCTCTGCCAGCGCCTCGCCGGTGCCGGCGGTGACGGCGGTCTTGCCGACGCCGCCCTTCTGGTTGCACACGACGATGCGGCGTACGACCGAGGGGCGCTTGACGGTGGGCGCCGGGTTCATCTCCAGCCACAGGCGGACGGCTTGGGCGAGCCCCTGGATGAGGGAGACACCGCGGTCCTTGGCGTCGGAGCGGAAGGACTCCCACTGGCCGACCGGCAGCCAGGTCGAGAACGACTCGGCGCCCGAGGTGTCGACCGGGGAAGGGGCGGACGCGAGCGCGCTCCAGTGGGCGATGCCCTGGTGGACGGCGTCCTGGATGTCCACCCGGAGTTGGGCGGTGCGGATTTTCAACTCCTGGCGGAGCCACGGCGGCAGCTTGGAGACGACCTTCTCGCGGTCGCTCTGAGTGGAAGGCGAAGTCATGAGAGGGACTTTACTAACGTTCTGAGGTGGATGTGGGCGCCACGCTTGGGTTTTGCTAACGGATTGGGCGCGGTATCGGCCTTCGACGCGCCGATCGCACCGGTTTTGCCGCGGGGGAGTGGCTTGCCGCCCCTGTTTGTCGGGGTTGCCGGGCTTGTCGGATGCCGGGTAGCCGCCAATGTAGTTGCAGCGGGCAGGGACTGACGGCGTTTGGCATCACTGACTTCGGCCCGTCAGGGTGAATCTCCGCGCGCTTCACCACGGCATGCGCTGCATCGTTCGCTTCCTGCAGCACTCAGTCCCTTCGGCCTGGCGGGTCGAGCATTAACGGCGTTAACGCCGACCCCCGGAAGTGTGGGGGTGTTCGTTGCCGCGCAGGGGTGCGGGCGGAAGCCTGGGACGGTGGGGGCGATGCGTGAACCGCTTGAGGCAGTACTCGTTGCCATACCCGTGGTGGTGCTCGCGTGCGGGATCGCCGGCGCGGCGGTGCGCAGGCTCGGGCAACCGGCCGTGGTGGGGGAGATCCTGGTGGGGATCGTGCTCGGGCCGTCGTTGTTCGGGTGGCTCTGGCCGGAGGGAAGCCGGTGGCTGCTGCCGGGGGAGGTGCTCCCGTATCTGGGGGTCCTGGGGAACTTGGGCCTGCTGGTCTTCATGTTTCTGGTCGGGCTTGAGCTGGATCCCGGACTGCTGCGGGGGCGGGGGCGGGCCGTCGTGGCCGTCAGCCAGGCGAGCCTGTGGGTGCCGTTGGCGCTGGGAGCCCTGCTGGCGCTGGCGATGTACGGGTCGTTCGCGCCGGAGGGGGCGGGGCGGGCGGAGTTCACGCTGTTCGTGGCCGTCGCGCTGAGCGTGACCGCGTTCCCGGTGCTGGCGCGGATCCTGGCGGATCAGGGGCTGCACGGGACGCCGGTGGGCGCGGTGGCGATGGCGTGTGCGGCGGTGGCCGACGTGGTGGCCTGGTGCCTGCTGGCGGTGGTGGCGGCCATGGCCGGCCCCGCGGGAGCGGCAAGCGGCCGGCAAGTCGTCGGGACCGCTGCGCTCGCCGGCGTGTTCCTCGCGGTGATGTGGTGGGGGGTACGGCCGCTGCTCGCCCGGGCGGTGGAGCGGTGGGGCGGCTCCGGCGCGGGGCCCGGCGCGGTGGTGGGGCTGTGCAGCGGGCTGTGCCTGGCCGCGTACGCCACGGAAGCGGTCGGGGTGCACGCGCTGTTCGGGGCGTTCGTGTTCGGGGCGGTGCTGCCGCGGGTGGGGGTGGTGGAGGTGGCGGCGGAGCGGATGCGGGAGTTCGCGGTGCCGGTCTTGCTGCCGCTGTTCTTCGTGGGGAGCGGGCTCAGGACGGATGTGGGGCTGCTCCTCGGAGGCGGCGCGTGGGGGTGGGCACTGGGGGTGC